>DIVM01000196.1 GCA_002435835.1 Firmicutes bacterium UBA6132 | reverse complement strand
GATCATTAATTTGAAAATTATTTAATTCATCTGTATTAAACAGATCATATTCAAAGTCATATATATTACCACATGATTCACATTTAAAATGCCCATGATTTTTAACTGTAACATCGTACCTAGCTTCATTGTCCTCTATTTTTACTTCTCTCACTAAATTAGCTTCAATTAAAGTATTAAGAGTGTTATAAATAGTTGTTTTTGAAAGGGTATCAACTTCTTTTTTCAACTCATTATAAATTTGATCAACTGTAGGGTGACAATGATTATTTGCAACGTATTGTAGTACCTTTAGTCTTTGATTTGTTAAACGAATTTTTTTCTTTTTTAATTCATTTGATAAATTTTCAAATGTTGGTTTCAAATGAATCACGTCCTCTTTAAATGATGTAATTTATTTTCAAAATCTACTTTGTAATGATTACAAACTAAATATACTACATTTATTTATTGTTGTCAAGATTAATTTATACTTTTTCTTATATAAAAACAGTAATTGCTTTATTACAAACAATTACTGTCTAATATTTTACTTATTTTTTTATAAGAATTAATTATTTGAAATCTTCGACCATTATAATACTTGCAACATTTGTAACATCATTAGATTTCTTTATTTCTTCAAGTGCTTTCTCAATATTCTTTCTTTCTACTTCGTGAGTTATAAACACTAAGGGAGTTGTATTTCCACTTTTTTGTCTTTGAACAACTGAAGCAATACTTATTATATTTTCACCAAATATATTAGCAATACTCCCTAATACACCAGGTTTATCTATAACTTCAAATCTAATATAATACTGATTAAAAGCTTTATTTGCAATTTTATATTTTGCTTCCTTTTTAATTGCAGATTTATTACCTTTTGAGTTTATATTTTTAGCAATAGCTATTACATCTCCTAAAACAGCACTTCCTGTTGGCAGAGAACCTGCTCCTCTTCCATAAAACATTAATTCTCCTACTGCATTTCCTCTTAAAAGAACAGCATTAAACTCATTTTTAACAGATGCAAGAGGATGATCAGATGCTATCAAAGCTGGGTGAACTCTTAAGTCTAATTCATTATTTTTCTTAGATGCAGATGCAATTAGTTTAATAATATAACCTAATTCCTTAGCATAATTTATATCTTCTTTAGAAATATTTGTTATACCTTCTTTGGGAATATCTTTAAAATCTATTCTTTGACCGAATGCGATAGTGGATAATATGGAAAGTTTAAAGGCAGCATCATCACCCTCTACATCTGAAGATGGATCTGCTTCTGCAAAACCTAATTCTTGAGCTTCTTTAACTGCTTGGTCAAATTCTAAACCCTTTTCAGTCATTTGTGTTAGAATATAATTAGTAGTTCCATTAATAATACCAGCTATTTCATCGAATTCATTTGCAACAAGATTATCTCTCATAGTATTTATAATTGGAATTCCACCTGCTACGCTGGCTTCAAACATTAATTTCACTTCATTTTTTTCTGCTATTGCTATAAGCTCTTCACCATGAGTTGCTATGAGCGCTTTGTTTGCTGTTACCACGTGCTTTTTGTTGTTTAAAGCTGCTTTTATGTATTCAAAGGCTGGATTGATGCCACCTATAAGTTCTACTATTATATTAGAATTTTCATCATTTATAACTTCATAGGCGTCTTCAGTATAAACTTCTTGGTTTAAATTTATATTTCTTTTTTTATCTTTATTTTTAACAAGCACTTTACTTACTTCAATATTTTTCCCAACAGATTCTGTTATTTTTTCTTTATTAATTTCTAATATATTTACAAGTCCAGATGCAACTGTACCCATTCCTAATATTCCCAACTTGACTGTTTCCATTATATCCTCCGCCATTTTTGTTTTCAAACCGTACACATATGTTTTTTAATCAAATACTTTTTATATATATTAACATAAAATGGAGATAAGTTCAAATTATTTTATTACAAATTGAGAAAATATTTTAGAGAAACCACAGGGACGTTTTGTTTGGCTGACTGCCAAACAAAACGTCCCTGTGGTTTGCTGTAAAAAAAAGCAACTCATCACTGAGCTGCGTTTAATTTACCTTGAAGTTTGCTACTAAGTAATACAGCTACAGCTGCTTTTAGAATATCTCCTGGAACAAATAAGAACATACCTAATTTTAAAACTTGTATAATATTTAATCCCTTTGACAAAACGCCATTTAAAATATAGTACATATAAGGAATTCCTATTGCATAAATGATTATAGAACCTACCAATACTGAAAATATCATTTTATTAACAGTATATTGATTTTTTTCTGTTAGTTTTCCAATTACATATGCTGCTACAATAAATCCTATCATAAATCCAAAGCTTGGTTTTAAAACAGTCTGCAATCCTCCAGAAAACCCAGCAAATATAGGTAAGCCTATAAGTCCTAATAATACATATACTATTTGAGATAATAAAGCTTTTTTAGAACCTAATATGAGTCCGGATAATAGTACGAATAAAGTTTGAAGCGTTATAGGAACAGGGCCTAATGGGATACTAATAAAAGCTCCTACAGCAGTTAGTGCTGTAAAAATACCTATTTGTGTCATATCTTTAATACTTAAATTAGTTCTTATTTCTTTGTTACTTAAATTCATGTTGCCTCCTTGTTTTTTAACAAAATTAATTTATAATCTTCTAACACTTATTTCTCCAGAATTTAAAACATCTATTTGCCCATCATTTAAAACTACCACTAATCCACCATTATCATCAATATCTTTAGCAAATGCTTCTGTCCATTCATTATTTCTTTTATATTTAATGTTTCTTCCTATTACAAATGATCTTTCTTTGTACATTTTTAAGAATTCTCTATTTTCTAAGGTTTCGAACATATTCAATATATTGTTAATAATTTCAGCTGCAAGTTTATTTCTATTGCTAAAGCTTTCATTTGTTTTAAAAACAGAACTTGCTATATTTCTTAAATCCTCTGGAAAATCATTCTCATCAGTTTTTACATTTAATCCAATTCCTAAAACAATGCTTTCAATATTTCCACTTTCAAAATCCGTTACAGCTTCTGTAAGTATACCGCAAACTTTTTTATCACCAATATATATATCATTGACCCATTTAATTTGAGGTTTTATATCTGTAAACTCATCTATGGCCGAGCAAACTGCAGTTGATGCAGCTGTAGTAATCAAAATTGAATTAGCTATATTTAACTTTGGTTTTAATATAATGCTTAAGTAAATTCCTGATTGAGGTGGAGAAAAAAAATCCCTTCCCAATCTACCGCGACCACTTGTTTGTTCTTCAGAAATTATTACAGTTCCATGAGCTGCACCTTCAAGTGCTTTTCTTTTTGCTTCTGTATTAGTTGAATCAATTGTTTTATAAACAAATATTTCATTATTTTTAAATTCTTTATTTAAAAATTGTTTAATTCCTTCTTCATACAATACATCCGATGTTGTTGACAAAGAATACCCTTTGTTTGATGTAGCTTCAATTATATATCCTTCTTCTTTTAATGAATTGATTGCTTTCCATATAGCAGTTCTTGAAACCGAAAGTATTTCAGCTAAATCCTGGCCTGAAACAGAATTTCCTTTATTATTTTCTAAAATATTTAACACTTCACTTTTAACTGACATTTGTCACCTCTATTTAAATTTATATAATTTTCATTTAATGCAATTATATATTATTGAACAAATGCCGTCAACCATTATTGACTTAAAGGTTAACTGTTGTTGTATTATATAATAAAGAATAAAAGTTGTCAACCGCTATTTTATTCATGGTTAACGATTAATTTAAAACTTTTAACAATAAAAAATATTTTAAAAATAACCATACAATTTAACACGTAATGCTATATATATAATATACAGATAATTATATAAAGCATAAAAATATATTTTTGCATCATTATTCAACAAACACTCTGACAAAAGTGTATCCAAATCCGATGAAAAGCAAAATATTTTCAAAAAATCAATAAATAAATACTAATTATACTTGAAATTCAAACAACAATTTAATTTTTATCAAAATTTCATTTTTTGCTCTTTTAATTTGAATAATTATTAATAATTTATATTAATAGCAATAAAAAAGCGACCATATATTAATGATCGCTTTTTATTAAGTTTATTCATCTATTAACTCAACTGAAACTTCTGGGTAATAGCTTAAATGTACCGAAATATCCCCTGTTAAATTTCTATATAATTCTTCTGATAAATATGGTGCAAATGGTGCTGTAAGCTGTGAAATTCCAACTAATATTTCATAAGTTGTATTGTAAACTGCTTTTTTATCTTCAGTAAGTTCTGTTGCCCAGAATCTTCTTCTTGAACGTCTGATATACCAGTTTGATAAATCTTCATTAATAACTTGGTACCAGGTACCAAGTTATTAATATTGGCAATAGGCAGTTATGTGTTGTCAGCCGACAAATATCTCATAATAATTAATCGCTACACATTATCCTAAAAGCGGCATAAAACCTGTTAGCTTGTTTACTTTTTTCTTGTTCCCATAAATAGCAATACCAAAGTAATTATGGTCTTGCTCCGTTGTGATTGCCGCCTTTGCAATATATCCGCTGTATATGTTACAGCTTTGCGCAACATCGGAAAAATCAACAACTACCAAGTCGGTAAATTCCGGGCTATACAAACGTTCCCGCAAGTCTTTCAAGACCACCTTATCTCCACGAAGCATTGCAACTGGAATTGTAATAATGCCCAGGTGGAATTGACTTGAAGCATCTATTACGTCCGCTCCTATCTGTTCAGGGATATGCTTTCCCAATGTGATACCTAATATAGCAGATGTGTTTGCCACAATGCCAATTGGCAATTCAGAATCTATAATCATAACACATTTCATATTAGAATTGCTCATTCTTAAGCTCCTTTTGTTTAGCAGAGGTTTTAATCTCCGAAATAAATAATCCAACTAATGTAAGTACAATCCCGAACACAGCAATACCGGTAATCGTTTCATTAAGCACAATAACAGAGGTAATAACGGTTATGGCTGGAACCATATAAATATAAACACTGGTTTTTACTGCGCCCAATATTTTAACCGCAGAATTCCACGTTACAAAACATAGGGCAGATGCTCCCAACCCTAAGAACAGAATGTTAAACAGATTGACTGGTTGCATCACTTGATTAATGTTTATTTCAAACCTAAATATGAATAATGCGGGTATCATAAATATCAATCCATAAAAGAAAATTCTCCGTGTTGCTTGGATGGTGTTATAATGAAAACCGCTAATTTTCTTTGTCAAGACAGAATAGGCTGCCCATACCACAGCGGCTAAAACAGCCAATATATCTCCCAATGGATTCAATTTCAAATTACTGCTTCCGTTAGAGCTAATTAGGAAAATGCCAATAACAGCAACTGCAAAACCTATAAAAAATGGCAACCTCAATTTTTCTCCATCTAAAAACAGGTGCGCGAAGATAGCAGTAAAAAATGGTGCAATTGAAATAATGACTCCTACATTGGATGCAAAGGTATAAGTCAGAGCAATATTTTCGAGCAAATAGTATAGTGTGACACCACACAAACCAGATGCAGCAAAATACAACTCATATTTTCTTTCCTTAACTTTAAGCCTATGAGGGTAAACCACAAGTAGCATAATGAAACCAATTGTAAATCTTAAAAACAGTATTTCAATTGGAGAAATGACTTTTAAAAGTATCTTTGTTGAGATGAAAGTTATACCCCAAATAAAGATTGTAATAAATGCCAATAAATGTCCAGTTATCTCTTTTTTCCTGTCCATGAAAATCCTTTCTGTGTAAAGACTCAACTACGAGTATCCTTAAAAATATTCATATACTGTTTTGGCGTTAAACCTATAAACTTCTTGAAGAAGTTGGAAAAGTGGCTCTGATCGGTAAAACCTGTCTGTAAAGCCACATCTATTGGCAAAACACCTTGTTCCAGCATTTTCTTTGATTTGTCGATTCGTATCGTTTCCAAGTAGCTATAAGGAAAAATTCCTTTTTGCTTGGTAAAAGAGCGAAGCAGATAGTATTTGCTTAATCCAGTCAGCTTGCATAGATCATCCAGCGTAATGTTTTCCATGTAGTGATTTTCTAAAAACTCACAGATTGTCCGTGCTTTGTGCCGCATTTCCGGCAGGTACTGTCTGTTCCGTATATTCTTCAATCAACTGCTCCAAAAGGAAAAAGAATATTTCCTCTTTTCTAAAATCTCTTTCCTCATCCATAATCATTTGATGTAATTCCCGGAGTACATCAACCAAATTGCTATGAAAAACTACTTGGGGCGTAAAATAAGGTAGATACTCTTTTCCTGTTATTTCAGAGATTGTTTTGCTCATAGTTTCCGGTTGAATATTGATACAACGATAATCCAGAGCTTTACCGTCAATTTGTTCGCAAGTATGATTATCATGTGGATTAAACAGTAATAAATCTCCAGGCTCTATGGTATATTCCTTGTTCTTGCAAGATAAAAATCGCTGTCCTTTTTCAATAAAACCAATCACATAATACTCGTGAAAATGATTGGGGAATTTCTGCATAATCCCCTGAAAATGATAGGCTTCCACTTTCAATTCGATATCGTATTTTACTGTTCTTATCTCTTGTTTCATGAACTTGTCCTCCTTTCCTGATTATCTGATATTTAGTGTACCACAAGTGGCAATAGCATTCTTGTATGATATTGCCCTGCGGTCAAATCACAAAACCGCCAATAAATTAAAAAAGAACAGAGTTTTTGAATTCTCTATTCTTCTAAGTCATTATCTTAACTTAATAACATTACTCCATATCCTTTTTAAAGACACGGGAAAAAGACACGGGGACGTTTCATCTGTCTTTTTTGACTAATTTTTTTCAACTATCGTCTTTCCGAAAAGACACGGGGACGTTTCATCTGTCTTTTTTGACTAACTTTTCAACTATCGTCTTTCCCACCCCAAAAATTCTGCTTAATTGTCGTATGCTTACATCTTTCTTTTTATAAATATCTTTAATAATCTTGTTTTTTTCATCCTTTGATAAATTCAATAAATTTGTAATATTGTATTCACTACTTAATATCTCTTTTAAAGTTTCGTCATTATGATTTCTTATTATTTTATTTTCCAAACATTCATCATCATTATTAGCATTCATGTATTTATTAAATTCTTCAAATGTATCAAAAAAGGTTTTAAATAAAGTTCCATCAATCATAGTATTTTTATCATTATAAAATAGAGAATAATGATAATAGCTACTCCACCTATAATCTTCTACATTAGTAACCATTTTTGCCTTTACTGGATTTTGATGAATATATCTTAAAACTGTTAAAAGATATCCTTCAGTTGTAACAGGTTCACTCAAATATCTGTTCTGAAGCAGATGGCCTGTTCTCTCATATTTTTTATTATGCCAACCAACATATCCAACTGTTATACGCTTAATACTTATTCCAATTTCTTCATTTTCTTTTAACAACATATGTACATGATTATCCATAAGGCAATAACCATATATTTCAAAATGTCCGGCCTCTTTTGCATTATTTATATTTTCTAAAAACTTAATTCTGTCTTCATCTTCTAAAAATATATCCCTCTTGTCGATTCCTCTTAGCATAATATGATATATTTTTGTAATGCTCTTTACCCTAGCTAACCTTGGCATCAATAGCACCTCACTTATATAAGACATATTATTAATAGAAATACAAAAATCAATTTATTTATTTCAACCATCGATAATTTATTATAATACTTACTATGCTTTTGTCAAACAAAAATAAAAAAGACAGGTGAAACGTCCCACTGTCCTTCCACTGTCCTTCATCGTTTTTAGAAATAAAGTCCATCACCTCTATATGCCTGTACAAAATGTTGTGTATTTCATCGTCATGGCTTGTAATAAATATTATTTTGCTTTTTCTATCCGTCAATCTTATTTTTTGTGCTATAAAAGTGCCGTTTTCATTACCTTTGAGTTCAACATCCAAAATATATATTTTATCGCCCTTTGATTTTATTATTTCATCCAATTCTTCACATGAAGAATCAAAGCTTTTAATAACACATTTCATATCTTCTTTCATTTCAATTATGCAACTTTCCGCTATGCTGTGCAATCTATTTTTCATACCTTCATTGTCTTCACATATTATGATTTGCATTTTTTGCTTATTGCTCCTTTATGTCTTTAATATTGGCATGCTATAATGAAATAATATCGTGTGTAATATGCCAAAAATAATTTGATGTTAAAAATATTTATTTATTGTAAAATATATAAATTACTAACTACTTACATTATACAACATACTTTTCCAATATAAAACATATTTCATCTAAAATGACATATCTGGATCTCATTATCATATATCTCAAATGTCAACCTTCCTTTGCAATATTAAAAAATCAGGGACATTATCTGGCTTAATCGGATAAATGTCCCTGATTTTTTATAAATAGTGTCTTAATTTTAGTTTATATATAGAATTTTTATTTATAAAAATTCTACCAAGTCATACTTTAATTATAATTTCTTTTGAGTATCTTGCTTATGTCTTTGAATTTTAATTAAACCTTATGACATATGCGAATTTCGATTTCTTACAATTAAATAAATAGCTTGGTGCTAGAATATTAATAGAACAAATTAAATTGAGAAAGTTCCAAAAATATAATACAATAAGAATAACAAAATGGAGGAACTTTATCATGGCAAATCATAGTAAACAGTTTAAAGAAGATGCTGTTCAATATTATAAAGACAATAAAGATCTTGGGTTAAAAGGCTGTGCAACTAACTTAGGATATGCTACAGCACTTAACCAGTTTCATCTATCATGCATCATACAAGTTATTGTTTAAACTTAAATTGTTACATAGATTTTATTTTAACTTTTTTAAAGTAAAATTCCGTTTTGTGACATTTCACTGCTGACCTTTGCAAATTTATTTTATATTTATTTTTATATTTATTCACTAAATATAGTTTAGAATTATAGTATCTAACACTATATAGCATCAACCTTTATTTTGTATTGAAAAAATTCTAATTATTTCTATTCCATGAACAAAAAAGACAGATGAAGCGTCCGAGACCACTGAAAAAAGCGACCATTTTGCATGATCGCTTTTTTATTAAGTTTATTGTACTTTTTCAAGTTTCATAGCAGTATCAATACCGTTTAAGTTTTGAACTTCCATGTTTTCTTCTTCTGATTTTTCTACTGAAATAGCTAATGTTTCTGATTTGATATAATCCATAAAATCTTCTATTGCTCTGTCTATTTCGACCGTGCCTTTGTAGAATATTTGAATTCTGTCCATCATTTCATATCCATTGCTTTTTCTCATTTGTTGAACTTTAGAAATAAATTCTCTTGCATATCCTTCATTTATAAGTTCTTCAGTTAAATGTGTATCTAAAATAGTAAACAAGTTGTTTTCTGTAGAAACATTGTATCCTTCTTTAGCAGAAATACGGATATCTAATATTTCTTCATCAAGTTCAACTATTTGTCCGTTTACTTCAAGTTCATATTTTTCACCTGAATTAACTGCATTTATTATTTCTTTAGAGTCCGCTTTAGCTAAAGCTCCTGCAAATGCCTTAACATTGCTACCTAATTTAGGTCCTGCAAGTTTAAAATTAGGTTTTAATGAGAAGTCCATAAATTCGCTTAAGTCATGTTCAAATATTACATCTTTAACATTTAATTCTTCCATTATTAATGGAACTAAATCAGATATAAGCTCTTTGTATTTTCCGTCTATATGGATTTTTCCTATTGGCTGTCTTACTTTTATTTTAGAATTTTCTCTTGAAGCTCTTCCAAGTTTAACTAATTCTTTTACAAGGTCCATTCTCTTTTCTACATTTTCATCTATTAACTCAACTGAAACTTCTGGGTAATAGCTTAAATGTACTGAAATATCCCCTGTTAAATTTCTATATAGTTCTTCTGATAAATATGGTGCAAATGGTGCTGTAAGCTGTGCAATTCCAACTAATATTTCATAAGTTGTATTGTAAACTGCTTTTTTATCTTCAGTAAGCTCTGTAGCCCAGAATCTTCTTCTTGAACGTCTGATATACCAGTTTGATAAATCTTCATTTACAAATTCTTGAATAGCTCTTACTGATTTACAATGGTCATATACTCCCATGCTTCCACGAACTGATTTAACTAAATTATTGTATTTAGATAAAATCCATCTATCAAGTTCAGGTCTATCCTTATATTCAACAAAGAATTCTTTTGGATTTACAGAATCAGTGTTTGCATATAAAGCAAAGAATGTATATACATTTTTAATTGTTCCAAAGAATTTGCTTAATACTTCTTTTAATCCATCTTCATCAAATTTTGTAGGAGACCATGCAGGTGATACATATAATAAATACCATCTTAAAGCATCCGCTCCATATTTATCGAATAAATCAAATGGATCAACTGTGTTTCCTTTTGATTTAGACATTTTTTTACCGAATTTATCAAGAATTAAATCATTAACTAAAACTCTTTTATATGGTGATTGACCTTTAATATAAGTAGAAATTGCTATTAATGAATAGAACCATCCTCTTGTTTGGTCAATTCCTTCGCATATGAAATCAGCTGGGAATGATGCTTCAAATTCTTCTTTGTTTTCAAATGGATAATGTTGTTGAGCAAAAGGCATTGATCCTGAGTCAAACCAACAGTCAATAACATCTTTAACTCTTGTCATGTGTTTTCCACATTCAGGGCAAACAATATGAACATCATCCACATATGGTCTGTGAAGTTCAATTGTTTCATCAATTTCTTCAACAGCTTTTTCAGCTAACTCTTTTCTTGAACCTATGCTTTCATTGTGGCCACATTCGCATCTCCAAATAGGTAATGGTGTTCCCCAATAACGGCTTCTTGATATAGCCCAATCATTTAAGTTTTCAAGCCAGTTTCCAAAACGCTTTTCACCAACAAAATCAGGATACCATTCAACAGTATTATTATTTTCTATTAATTTATCTTTTAATTTAGTCATTTCTACGTACCAGCTTGGTCGTGCGTAGTACAATAAAGGTGTATGACATCTCCAACAGTGAGGATAATTATGAAGAACTGCTTCTTTTTTGTAAAGTTTATTTTCTTCTTTTAACCATTTTATAATTGCTGGGTCTGCATCCATAACAAACATTTCTGACCATGGAGTACCTCTGAATCTTCCTGAATCATCAACAGGATTTAAAACTGCAAGGTTATATCTTCTTCCTGTGTTATAGTCATCCTCACCAAAAGCAGGCGCAGTGTGAACTATACCAGTACCATCTTCAGTAGTAACATAATCAGCACATGTAACGATGAATGCTTTTTTATCAGCAGGAACTTCAACATAAGGCATAAGTTGTTCATATTCCATGAACTCTAAATCTTTACCTTTCATTTCAACTAATACTTCATATTCTTCTTTTATAACTTTATCAACTAAAGGTTTAGAAATATATAAAACTTCTCCTTGTGCTTCTTCAGTATCCTTTGTTCTTATTTTTAAATAATCAACTTCAGGATGAACAGTTAAACCAACATTTGATAATAATGTCCAAGGTGTTGTTGTCCATGCTAAGAAAAATTCGTCCGCATTTTTTTTCTTAAATTTAACATACGCAGTCATTGTTTTTATTTCTTCATATCCTTGAGCTACTTCATGAGAAGCAAGACCAGTTCCGCATCTTGGACAATAAGGAAGTATTTTATGACCTTCATAAATCATGTTATCTTTGAACATTTTATCAAGAATCCACCACTCAGACTCTATATAATTATTGTCTAAAGTGATGTATGGATTATCCAAATCGATCAAATAAGCCATTCTTTCAGTCATTTGTCTCCATTGACTTTCATAAGTAAAAACAGATTCACGACATTTTTCATTGAATGCTGCTAAACCGTAATTTTCAATTTCTTGTTTATCTTTAAGACCAAGTTGTTTTTCAACTTCGATTTCAACAGGAAGTCCGTGAGTATCCCATCCTGCTTTTCTTTTTACTTGGAATCCTTCCATAGTTTTGTAACGGCATACTGAATCTTTTAATGCTCTTGCAATAACATGGTGTATTCCAGGTTTTCCATTTGCTGTAGGTGGTCCTTCATAAAATACAAATGGGGCATTGTTCTGTCTTGTTTCAACGCTTTGGTGCAAAAGATCTATTTGCTTCCAATATTCTGATATGTCATGTTCATTTTCTTTATATGAAGCTTTCGATATATCCTTGA
The DNA here is from genome assembly GCA_002435835.1 of Firmicutes bacterium UBA6132. The sequence continues at coordinate 13,002 of DIVM01000196.1, read as the reverse complement.
ATTGTTTCATTTTTTCCTCCGTTTATTTTAGTTTCAATTTATATTTATTCTTTTTTTGTAATGCGTATTTTTTAAAGATAGACCCTTAAACAGGTATATCTATTGTACTTTTTGGGGACGGACCCTTTTTTTGACGTGGTCAGAGTTTAGGGCTTTAGGGTACCGTCCCCTTTAATATTTAACATATATTATCCATAAAATTTAACAATACCAAATATTAAAATCATGGATTCAAGTTTGAACTACCAAACATTTTTCCTTGCCTTTGAACGTTAATTAATGTTTAGCAGCGCAGTCTCGCAACACAAATTTATTTGCTCCCTCCGGTCGCATAATTTTGGTGCTCGTTGCGGTTGACCTACCACTATTTTTCAGAAAAAACCGTTCTGTAAAATAGGGTTAGGGCATACAAAAATCCCATGTCAAAAGACATGGGACGAAAATTTCCGCGGTACCACCCAAATTACACATAGAATGTGAATCTCTATTATTTAACGCATATATACGTAATTTCTTACTAATATTTCAGAAATTAAACTCATGGATGATATTCACTGTAATATAATTATAATCTCCCACCAAAATGATTATTTCTCTTGAATTATTTTATACAGTTACTGTTCCAATCACTGTTTATATTATTTTTACATGTATTTACGACTGTTATAAAAACAAAATTATGTTTTTAGTATGCAAATATAATATTATAAATTAAAAGTAAAGTCAAGTAAATATTTTTGTATATTATCCCAGTTTTTCAGAAACAATATATATAATACGAAATTAAATTATGTCCACATTAAAAATACAGAAAAGAGGAATTTCATGGAACATCCAAGACATTCATATTGGCATGAAACATCACATAAAAAAAATGATAGTACCGCTAATAAAGCTGAAATAGTAGATAAAGAATTCGATATATTAATAATTGGTGCTGGTTTAACCGGTTTAAACACTGCATATTTACTTAAAGATTCAGGTTATAAAATAGGGATAATAGAAGGAAGTAAAATTGGATTTGGTACAACAGGTTACACAACTGCCAAAATAACAATTCAGCATGATTTAATTTATGATTATTTAATAAACAGTTTCAGCCTTCAAGAGGCAAAACAATATTTAAAGGCAAATGAAGAAGGTATAAATTTAATTAAAAAAATTATATCCGACAACAATATTGAATGCGATTTTAAAGAACAAACAGCATATGTTTATACTACTGACATAAATGAAATTGATCAGTTAAAAAAAGAATTGCATGCATATGAAAAACTTAATATAAATGGATTTTATACCAATGAAGTTCCTTTACCAATAAATGTTGAAGGAGCAATAGGAGTAAAAGGACAATATCAATTTAACCCTTTAAAATATTTGTACAGCCTACTCAACATAATAAAAAATTCTAAATGCGAATTATATGAAAAAGTAAGAGCATTAAACATAGAAAGAAATCAAGAAAACAATAAAAACTATGAATATGTTATAAAAACCGATTGTGGAAATATTTATGCAAATAAAATTATTGTTTCGTCCCATTATCCATTTGACAATGATTTTGGACTTTATTTCTTAAGACTCTACCAAGAAAAGTCCTATATTTTAGCAGCTACAACTGAAAGAGAAGCATTTGAAGGAATGTTCATTAATATAAATGATCCAATACGTTCAATGAAATATCACTTTTCTAATTCAGGACCAGTGTTGCTCCTTGCTGGGGGCAATCACAAAGTAGGATCGAAGGATAATGAAGAAGATTCTTATAAAGAACTTGAGCAATTTTTAAAGCAAAATTTTAAAAATTATCAAATAATAAATAAATGGTCAACACAGGATTGCATGACATATGACCATATACCTTATATAGGAAAATATTCAAACAATATAGAAGATATATATGTTGCAACAGGGTTTAAAAAATGGGGAATGTCTCATTCAGCTGCTGCTGCATTAATCATTTCAAATAGAATTTTAGGAAAAGAAGATGATTATTCAGAAGTGTTCAATCCTTCAAGAATTACGCCACTTCAATCAGCTAAAGAATTTGCCTCATCAGTGGGAAACATTGTAACTGGATTTGCAAAAAGAGTAATGCCTATATATGATCAAATATTTGATGTTAAAATGGGAGAAGGAAAAATTGTTGAACATAACGGCAAAAAGGTAGGAGTTTACAAGGATGAAAAAGGAGACTATTTCTGTATTAATCCTGTTTGTAGGCATTTAAAATGTGCAGTATCATTTAATGAAGCAGAAAAAACATGGGATTGCCAATGCCATGGTTCAAGATACGATATTAAAGGCAATATTTTAGAAGGTCCAACTGTATTACCTTTGGAGAAAATTAAAATAAAAAAATAAATTTAAAAAAGCTCTTGCATATGCAAAAGCTTTTTTAAGTTGGAGAAAATTAATTGAATATCTATATAGCATCTGTTAACATTTTGTTATCTGTTTTATCATTTTTATTTATTTCATCATCGTCATCTTGTAAAGCATCATAGCCTTCTTCACCTGTACGGATTTTAACTACATTTTCCACATCATAAACAAAGATTTTTCCATCACCTATATGACCAGTTTGTAACACTTTCTTAGCCGTCTCAATTACTAATCTTGTTGGTACTTTGCTTACAACTATTTCAACCTGAAGTTTTGGGAGAAGATTCATATCAACCTTTACACCTCGATAATATTCAGAATATCCTTTTTGGATACCACATCCAAGCACGTTTACTGCAGTCATTCCGGTAATACCTATTTTATTCATAGCATCTTTTAGAACAGTAAATTTATCTTGGTTCATAATAATTACTACTTTTGTCATTTTAGCTTCTTTTGAAGATTTCATTTTAATTACTTCAACTGGAACTGTTATGTCTTCTTCATTTTTCATTAAATGAATTGGTGATAAATTGCTTGCATATGAAATTGTTGGTGAAAATGTAGGCATAAAATCTGCATAACTGCTTAACAATCCATGCTCAACAACATCAAGTCCAGTTATTTCTTCTTCAGCTGGCACACGCAACCCTATAGTTTTATCAATTAATTTAAATACTATGGACATAGATATGCCTACCCAAGCAATAACTGCTAATACACCAACTATTTGCGTTAATAACATTGCTGTACCGCCTCCGTATAACAAGCCGCCATCAACAGCAAAAACTCCTGTTAAAATTGTGCCTATAGCTCCACACATGCCGTGTACTGGAACTGCTCCTACTGGATCATCTACTTTAAGCCTCTTTTCAAGAAATTCTATTCCAAATACTATTACAAATGCTGCTATAAATCCTATGGCCGCCGCTCCAGATACAGATACAACATCACAGCCTGCAGTTATAGCTACTAAACCTCCTAAAGCACCATTAAGTGTAATAGACACATCCGGTTTTTTATATCTAATCCAAGTTATTATCATTGCTGTAAAAGTAGCTACTGATGCTGCCATATTAGTAGTAACAAATATAGTGGATGCAGCTGCAATACTATCATCACCTGTCATTGAAACTGTTGAAGTACCATTAAATCCAAACCAACAAAACCATAATATAAATACTCCTAAAGCTCCAATTGTTAAATTGTGTCCAAGTATAGCTTTTGGATTTCCATTTTCATCAAATTTTCCAATACGAGGTCCAAGAATTTTTGCTCCTAAAAATGCTGCTACACCACCAACCATATGAACTGCTGTAGAACCTGCAAAATCATGAAAACCTAATTGTGAAAGCCATCCTCCACCCCATATCCAGTGGCCTGATATTGGATAAATAAATGCGCTTATTGCTAAGCTATACATACAATATGATATAAATTTAGTTCTTTCTGCCATTGCTCCAGAAACTATTGTTGCTGCTGTTGCACTAAATACAGTTTGAAATATGAAAAATGCCATTGTAGGGACGGTCGAAGAATAATCTCCACTAACAAAAAAGTCCGGTGTACCTACAAATCCAAAAATTGATGTACCAAACATCAATCCAAAACCTAAAACCCAAAATGCTATTGTGCCAATGGAAAAGTCCAGTGTGTTTTTCATAATAATGTTACCTGCATTTTTAGATCTTGTGAAACCTGTCTCTACCATTGCAAAACCTGCTTGCATAAAAAATACTAGTGCTGCTCCTAATAATACCCATATGGTATCTACTGCTGAATACATAATACTACCTCCAATAATATAATTTTTTATTAATATAAAAAACGTGTATATACTTTATTGATGTATATACACGTCATTGTGCATTGAATATTTAATAACTTTTTAATAAGGAAATTTAAATTGCATCTGTTAAAATATTTTCATCCATATCTGCTTCATCCTGCAAAGCATCATATCCTTCTTCACCTGTTCGAATTTTAACTGCATTTTCCACATCATATACAAAAATTTTACCATCACCTATATGTCCTGTATGCAAAATTTTCTTTGCTGTTTCTATAACTAGCCTTACAGGTACTTTTGATACAACTATCTCAATTTGTATCTTTGGTAGAAGATTCATATCTACTTTAACTCCTCTATAATATTCAAAATATCCTTTTTGAACACCACAGCCAAGTACATTAATAGCCGTCATGCCTGTAATACCTATTTTATTCATCCCATCTTTCAGTTCCGTAAATTTACTTTGATTTGTTATAATAACTACTTTTGTAATTTTAACGCCTTTATTAGGCTTCTTATTAATAACTTGTACTGGAACAGTTTCATCATCTTCGTTCTTTATTAATTGAACTTCTTGCATACTGCTTCCATGAGATGTATTGGCAAACGCAGGTAAGAAATCAGCATAAGCATTTTCGCCATGAAGTGCTATATCAAGACCTTCTTCCTCATCGCTTTCTTCAACTCTTAATTTCATAAAAAGTGAGATTCCTTTTATGATTACAAATGTTAGTATTGCAGACATTGCTATGGTCAAAACAACACTCAGTGCTTGAATTCCAAATTGCGATGGATTTCCATAAAACAGTCCATTTGCACCGGCAGGATTTATGTCCTTTGAAGCAAATAAGCCTGTTGCAAGAGCACCCCATATACCACCCACACCATGGCATCCAAAAGCATCCAATGAATCATCATATCCAAACTTTTGCTTTACAAAACTGATAAAGAAAAAGCATATCGGGCTAACTAATAATCCAATAATAATGGATGACATTGCATTAACATAACCTGCTGCAGGTGTGATAGCTACTAAACCTACAACAGCACCTGTAGCTGCACCAAGCAATGTTGGTTTTTCCTGTACTATCCATTCAATTACAACCCAAGAAATCATGGCAGATGCTGCCGAAGTATTTGTAACAAGAAATGCATTAACTGCTAAACTGTTTGCACTTAAAGCACTTCCAGCATTAAATCCAAACCATCCGAACCATAATATAGATGCACCAATTACAATAAATGGTATATTGTGTGGTACAATTGGTACTGATTTAAAATCTTTTCTTTTACCAATTACAAGAGCAATCACCAATCCTGCAATACCTGAACTGATATGTACTACATTGCCTCCGGCAAAATCCAAAGCACCAAGACTTCTTAAAAACCCTCCAATCCCCCATACCATATGAGCAAGAGGATCATAAACAAAAGTTGACCATATAAGTGTGAATACCAATAACACTGAGAAACGCAATCTTTCTGCAAAAGCTCCGGTTATTAAAGCTGGTGTAATAATAGCAAACATCATTTGATAAATAACAAAAGCACTATGTGGAATAGTAGCAGCATAATCTGAGTTTGGATCTGCACCGATACCATTAAGACCAATCCAGTCAAAACTTCCAATCAATCCACCATTACCTGTTCCAAAAGATAATGTATACCCAATTACAACCCATTGTATGGATATTAAACCAATGATTACAAAAGAATTCATCATGGTGTTCAATATATTCTTCTTCCTTACCATACCGCCATAAAAAAGTGCTAAACCAGGAGTCATGAAAAACACAAGTGCAGCGCATATCATTACAAAAGCTGTGTCTCCAGTATCAGTAATAATCTCATCCGTTAATGCAAAAGCAGTTGTTTGTAATAGTAATATAGCCAAAACAATAAATAATAGTAAATACGACCTTTTTTTCATAATTTCCTCCAAAAATTTTTAATATAATAAAATTATAAATAAAAAAGCGCACATATACATTTTTTTGTATATGCACGCCATTGTGCAAACTAAGAATCCCATCAGGATCTTAATAAAAAAACAGGCACTGTAGGTATTCCTACAGCGCCTTTGCTATTTAAATTTATTTTATACTATTTATAATTATATGTCAATTGTTTTTTATATTAATTTTTCGGTTTGTAAATATTAATTATAACCCATTTCTTTCAATCTTCTGACTATATTTTTTACTAAAGGCTAACTTATCATTTTCCTTAACAGTCATTTCACCTGTTAAGTAGAAATTTTCCTTATCAGCAGTCTGTGTAACCACAATATCAGCATCAGTAATCCAACCTTCACGTCCAACTTTCATTTTCTGATAAATTGTATATTTTGCTGAAAGAGGATCTTTATTACAAAGTGTAAGCTCACGTTTCAAATTATGCTCAACTGTAAAATCAATTTCGTCAAAGCGGTATATACCTTCACCAAATACTCCACCAACACCATCAGTAATACAAGTCCATGTATCAGTTAAAATATCATATGAAACTGAACGATCAACGTGACCTTCTGATAAAAAAGTAGTAGGTGTTAAAGGTGCACATTTTGGTTCCATATTAGGACCTACACAGTTTTCACCAACAAAAACAGGAAGAATGCATTTTGCAGTTGATAAATCAAGTGTTAGCGCAACATCTTCAGGCATAGTCCAAAACATTGGCCAGAATGTTGTAGCTAAAGATAAACGCACTCTATGTCCTTCTACAAATTTATGACCACAACAATCTAAGTCAACGAATGCTCTTACTTTTTTCCCAGGTTCCAAATGTACAACTTTATCATGACCTTGTAGATGTGTAAGGTTCATAACTCCATAAGAAACTCTTTCTACTGCTCCGTCTGGAGATACATCACAAATAGAAGCATATAACATAGCATTAGGTTTGTCACTTGACAATTCCACTTCAATACGTGGGTAACCTAATATTTCTAATGGTTCTTCCAATATTCCTCCATCAAATACCATGGACATACCATTATCAAGCCTTTGATCACATGGACTTTCACCAAGAACTGCCGCGCCCATCCATTCACCTGCTAATAAACCATGGTTAAGCGGAGTTTTTAATATAACTGTTTCTTTTTCTTCTTTTTTAACAGGAGCTTTTTCTAACTTTCCATATGTCATATATAATGGTGTTTGTTTAACATCTTCGTTAGGCCAAGAGTTTAGACCTACCCAACGTCCCTCAGATACAGGACGCATACAAGAAGGAGGCATACTGTCTTCAATCCATGCTTGAATCATTGGGCAATCCATTACTCCGTTATCAACACCTTTTAACCAATGATCCCACCAATTTACTGCTTCATCAAGGAAACTCATGGCAGGTCCTGGTACGCCATCATGTGAATAAACATGAGCCCATGGACCAATAATTCCTTTTCGTGGAACATTAATTCCATTCATAAGTGTCATTACAGTATTTGTATAAGAATCAGCCCATCCATCAATTGCAAAAACTGGAACTTGAATAGCAGAATAGTCTTCACAAACAGATCCATGTTTCCAATAATCATCACGAGTTTGATGCTCCATCCAATTACCCATCCATAAAGGCATTTCTTCAAGACGTTTTAACCAAGGTTCACGCCATGCATCTTCTCCAACTATTTTTGGATCAATAGGACGGCTCTGATAAGCAAACATTATTGCTCCCCACCAAAAATTATCATTTAACAAGCATCCACCTTTGTAATGTATATCCTGATTGTAACGATCATCAGTAAAACCAACTGTTATAATTGCTCTAAGTGCAGGTGGACGTCTTGCAGCTACCTGTAAAGAATTAAATCCTCCCCAAGATTTTCCCATCATACCAACATTTCCATCACACCATGGTTGTTTGCTTATCCAATCAATAACTTCAAGTGCATCATCCTGTTCTTGCAACAAATATTCATCATGAAGTATACCATCAGATTCACCTGAACCTCTCATATCAACACGTACAACTACATATCCATGACCAGCAAAATAACCATGCATAGGTTCATCGCGTGCTCTTGTACCATCATTTTTACGATAAGGAATATATTCAAGAATAGCAGGTAGCTTTTTATTATTTTCAACTATTGGAAACCATATACGGCTGGATAACTTTACTCCATCTGACATGGTAATCCATTCATTTTCCACCTTATTAAATTCATAAGGAAACTCATTAATAATTTGTTTTGCTTTACATTCAATTGACATTTTAAATATTCCTCCCCAAATTTATTGATTTATAATAATGAATTTTATAACAGTTATACTATTATAAATTCCACTAAATTCATCATTTAATATTATACTTTTTAATTCTATAGTGAAGTTTTTGTCTGCTTGTACCCATTATATTAGCTGCTTTGGCTATATTACCATTAGTTTCATTAAGACATTTAATTATTTGGTTATACTCATCAAGTCTTAATTTTTCAAATAAATTAATACTATCGTTTTCAAATTCATTATTTATATTTACATTATTTGTTACTTTATTTGAATTAACATTATTTCCATTTAATTTATTATTTTCAAATTCTAATAAATGTTTAGGTATATGTTTCAACTCAATAAATTTAGTTGTATCATTAATCATAGTCATAGAAGATTCAATTACATTACTTAACTGACGAACATTACCTGACCAATTTATTTTTAAAAATAGATTTCTAACTTCTGATGAAATATCAACAACATTTTTGTTAAGTTTATTATTAAATTTTATTATAAAATTTAATAATAATAAATTCAAATCATCCATTCTATTTCTTAAAGGTGGAATTGATAGAAAAACGACTGCTAGTCTAAAGAATAAGTCGCTCCTAAAAGTTCCTTTTTCAACTAATTCCATTGGGTTTTGATTGAAACTTGAAATCAATCTAACATCAATAGGTATGCTTTTGTTATCACCCAACCTCATTACTTGCTTTGTTTCTAATATGCGTAGAAGTTTAGATTGCAACATATACGACATTGAATTAATTTCATCTAAAAATATAGTACCACCATCAGTTTGTTCAAATAGTCCTGCCTTATCAACAGAACCTGTAAATGCTCCCTTTGTTGTACCAAACAATAGACTCTCAAGAAGCGTTTCAGGAATAGCTGCGCAATTTAAAGCCATAAAGGGTTTATTTTTTCTTTTACTTGCTGTGTGAATGCTTTGAGAAAACAATTCTTTACCTGTTCCAGTTTCACCATAAATTAAAACATTAGAATCATTTGTAGATGCTAATTTAGCAAAACTTATTAAATCTTGCATTTCTTTGTTTTGAGTAATTATATCGCTAAAATTAAAATACAGCTGATTTTGAGTATCATTATTTAAATTACTAATAAGTTGCTTTTCTATTTCAATATTTCTTTCAATTAACTTTTGAACTTTGGAAAAATCTCTAACTACTGATGCTGATCCAATTAGCTTACTGTTATAATATAATGGAAAAGCACTTGTTACAGCATCAATCTTATATCCATTCTTTGTATAGTAAATTTGTCTTTCATTATTTATTGGTTTTTTAGTTATCAAGGCTTTAAGTAAAAGGCTTGTTTCATCATTTACTTTATAAACATTCTTAATATGCTTGCCTATAACTTCTTTAGGAAAAAAGCCATCTAAATTCCCTTGAGCATCATTGCAAATTCTAATTTTTCCTTTTGTGTCAATAATCTGAATACCATCGGATAAAGTACGTATTACTGTTTCATACATTTTTCTTAACAATTCATCCTTATTATAATCTTTAATACAAACAATATAATAATTATTAAAATCAGTTCCCAAATGCTTTATTTTAACTTCAATCTTAATATTATTTTCCAATTCGTAAATTTGCTCTTCATTATCGGTTATGGAAAAATTTTTAATGTAATCTGTAATATTATCATTTTCTACGTTTAATACTGGTAAAAAAAAATCGCTGAAATTATTATTGTATTTTATTAAATTTTCTTCTTTATCTATTACAGCCAGACCATCATTGGATATTGAAAATATTTGTTCAATTATTTTAAGTAAGTCATTTTTATTTTTAATTTCCAAAATATACGCACCTCGCAAGTTTATAAACATTTACAATAACAATAAATTTATTAATTTCATATTTAATATATAATTGAATTGCAAATAAAAGTTATATACTTACTTTTATTTGCAATTTATTAAATTTTATTATTCAATTAGCAACTTAGCAGTGATTCCTATCGTTATGAAATCAAGACTATTTTCATATCAATATATATTTAAATATTTTGCTTTTTTAATTTATTAATTTCTAATATTTGTTGTCGTTTTTCTTTAGTAATTTTTAACCATATTGTCGTTAAAACTATACCAATAACACAAACAGCTAATAGATAGAAGAAATAATATCTGTAACCAACTGTACCTGGGTACATATCTAATAATCTTCCTGCAATTGCTGGTGAAATAGATTCTGGTAAATATCCAAGTGTACAAATAATTCCTATTGCAGTTCCAGAAATTTCAGGTGGATAATGACTTTCTTCCATTATTGCAAAATGCATACTTTGACATATATACATTGAAACAAATAAGAATATACATGAAATTATTAACATCGGTAATAATGTTGAAGGAGTTAAAAGTAATAATACTATTCCTGATATCATAATAATTTGACCTATCAGCATAACTTTAGAACTATTTATTTTATCCCCTAATATACCTGCACCAAATGATGCCGCTGGTCTTACATATTGAGACATAGTTGATATAGCGGCTGCAAGAACTGTACTTATTCCAAATAACTGTGTTCCATATGGAGATACATAATAGAAAGACATATTCATTGTATATGTGCTTGCAATAATACCTATCATTAACCATGTTGTAGGCATTTTTAAAACTATTCCAAAAATCTTAAAGTTCATTTTGTTTTCTTTTTCAGAAGGCTTATCATTTTGATTTCGTAATAAAAATATTAATAAAACCCCTAAAATAGTTGTTGCAGCTGAATATGCAGCAATAAGACCTTTCATACCAAGTATGTTTCCACCTCTTGCTACTAACTGTCCAAATAAAATTACTGCTAAACCCATATATATTGCATTACTTATACCTCTTCCACCTTCAAAAAATCCAAATGCTTTACTTTGCTCATTTGATGAAGCAAGTAATCTTATTGCTTTCATAAGTGCAGGCCAGAATGTCATAATAGTTGTTACACCCCATACGCCATGTATTAGAGCTACTACAATAGGAGATGGAACTGTTAATAAGTAAAATCCTGTTATACCTGTAGTTAATAGTGAAACTGACAACAACCATCTTACTGAAAATTTGTCAGAAATAAAACCGCCGATCAAATAAGAAATAGCAGCAAATGCTCCGTAATAAGAACCGCATAATCCAGCCTGTGTATTAGTCATTCTAAAAGTCTCTATAAATGCATCATAATAATATAACCTTACATATGGCAATGAGTATACAAGAGATCCTGATAAAATAAATACTATAAGTAAAGGAATATTTTTTTTGAGTTTAGACTGGGTGTCTAATGTTTTTCCAACTTCTTGTGTATCACGAACAATATTTTCACTCATAAACATTTACCTCGATTAAAATAGTCATAGCGTTGAGCTATGCGAAATAATGATATTTTTGAAACATTATAATGTCATTTGATAATTTAATTTATCAGACAACTTCTACATTTTTACCCTATTAGTATAAAGTACCCATTGTAAATAAATTTGGTGGCCACCATTATTCGCAATTTATTTACTTAATATATAGCAAATCATATGCCATAATTTTATAGTAGAAACGTCAACACTTGCTTTTATTTAAATTTGAATTAAAATAATTTTAAATGCTTATTCTTAAATGTTTTATATTATAATTTCTTTGTCCATTTTGTCAAAAATGTATGAATTATTTTACATTTTTGACAAAGTATCAATTTGTTAATAATATTATTGCTTAAATATATTAAATAACATTATAATTTAGTTTAATTGTATAATTTGTAAAAAAAAATCACAAAATGATAAATAATTTTTTTTATAATTTCAAATTATTTAATAATATTAAAACTAATTGATTATAATCATTTGATAATATATAATTTAATTATGTACTTTATATTTTTGGTTTATTTGTAATATATTACTATAATAATAAGAAAGAATTGAGGTGTATTTATATGGATGATAAATTGAAAAAAGTTATAATGATAGCTACAAGCTTAGGTGCATTTATAGTTCCATTTATGGTTTCATCGATCAATATTGCATTGCCTACTATAAGCAAAGAGTTTTTACTTAGTTCAGTTTTGCTTAATTGGATTGCTCTTTCTTTTACTTTGGCTACTGCAATTTTTATTTTGCCTTTTGGGAGATTAGCAGATATTTTAGGTAGAAAAAAACTTCTTTTATTGGGTATGACCGCATTTACTTTAGCATCAATACTTTGTGGGATATCATTTAATCCTACAATGCTTATTTTATCAAGAACTTTACAAGGTATAAGCGGAGCAACCATTTCTGTAACTGTAGTATCCATATTAACATCTGTATTCCCAGCTGGGGCAAGGGGAAAAGCTCTCGGATTAAATGTTGCAATGACATATACTGGCTTGTCAACAGGACCTTATTTAGGAGGACTTCTAACAAAATATTTTGGTTGGAGGAGTATATTTTTTGTAAGTGCATTTATAGGAATTTTAGTTGTAATTTCACTAATCAAATTAAAACAGGAATGGGTAGAAGCAAAGGGTGAAAAATTTGACTTCATTGGTTCAGTGATTTATGGTATATCACTTTTAGGAATCATATTAGGATTTTCTCTGATACGTT
>DIVM01000265.1 GCA_002435835.1 Firmicutes bacterium UBA6132 | reverse complement strand
ATAATTATTGCTTAATAATATTTATATATCATTTACTAATAATTTTATAATAAGGTAGGTATGTTATAATGATAAATAATATAAACAACAAATCAAATAATACCGATAACAATAATAAACTTTTTTGCGAATTATTTAAAAATGCTGTTGCTAATAATGGAGATAAAATAGCAGTTAGATGGAAAGATACTCTAATTACATATAATGAATTAGATAAAATTACTACATTAATATCACAATGCATAGCAGGAAAAGGTTTGGGAGCAGAAGATATTATAGCTATTAAAATGGGCCGTTCTATAAATTCAGTAGCAGCTATGATTGGAATTCTTAAAGCAGGTGCAGCTTTTTTATTTATAGACTCAAATTATCCAGAAGAAAGATTAAATTATATGTTAACAGACAGCAGATGTAAATTGATCATAAATGAAGATTTTATAAATAATTTAAATAATATGGTTCATTGTAAACCTAATCCTGTTAAACCTGAAAACTTAGCTGTTGTAATCTACACTTCTGGATCAACCGGAATCCCTAAAGGCGTAATGATTGAACAAAGAAATATAGCATGTCTAATTTGCACATGTAATGAAATCGGTATAACTGAAAATGATATCTTTGGGGTTTTTCCTGGGTTTTCTTTTGTTGCAACAGTAAATGACATATTTACTCCATTAGCACTTGGAGGTACAATAGACATAATTCCTGATGAAATCAGAAAAGATATTGAAGCGTTATCTGAATTTTATATTAAACATAATATTACAATTACATATCTGCCTCCACACATGGCACGTAAATTTATGAAATTTGACAATGAAAATCTTACTCTAAAAACGTTAATAGTTGGAAGTGAACCAGCTCATCATCTTCAAAAAAGACATTATAAAACAGTATATGTGTATGCTGCAACAGAACTTTGCTGCTATGTTTCATGTTATACAATTAATGAAGATCTTCCTTCATATCCAATAGGAAAAATTAAATATCCTTTAAAATTTTATATTTTAGATGAAAACAACAATGAAGTAAATGTTGGCGAAATTGGTGAGCTTTGCATTTCTGGCTATCAAGTTTCAAGAGGTTATTTGAATAATTTAGAAAAAACAGCTCTGCACTATATTCAAAACCCTTTCACTGAAGATGAAAAATATAAAATATTATTTAAAACAAGCGATCTGGTAAAAGTGCTTGAAGACGGAAATTTAATATATATTAGCAGGAAAGACTGGATGTTTAAAATAAGAGGATTCCGTGTTGAATCTTCTGAGGTAGAATTAGCAATGTTAAAATACCCTGAAATAACAGATGCCGCAGTAACAGCATTCGAAGATGATGGAGGTATTAATATTTTATGTGGATACTTTGTAGCCAATATAGAAATTAACCCAAATGATATTAAAGAATTTTTGAAAATTCATATTCCTTCATATATGGTACCTTCAATAATCATGCAGCTAAATGAATTTCCAAGAAATCATAATAACAAAATTAACAAAAGCAAATTGCCTGTTCCGAATTTAGCTTTATAAATTATACAAAAAGAAACACATTAAAGATATGTGTTTTTTATTGTAATTAAGGTTATAAATATTTTATTGTATATTTTTTAAACAACAATTAAGATTTTAAATTTTTTTTATATACTAAATATACTAATTGATTAATATCATATGTTTCATTAATGTTATTCTTAATTAAATATTATTGTTATTATTCCTTATTAGGTTAATAAGAAGTATTCTAAATTGTATCTTATTTTAAATTCTGAACTTATATACTACTACACATTAAAACTGGCATAAAAATTGCTTTGTAATTTTCATTAGCTGTATTGTTTGAGTGTTGTGCACTATATATTATATTTTTTACAATACAAATGATATAAGTTAAAATTTATTATAATAAAGGGAGAAAAGAAATGGATATTAAAGAAAAAAGAAACAATAAAATTGGGATTATCGCTGGATCAATAATGTTGATGTCCTCACTTACTATATCTGCTCTTTTGGCAGATATTCAAGCACTTTATCCAAATGTAGGCATGGATAAAATTGTATTAACGCTGACAATACCAAACCTGGCAGGTATGCTTTTCGCATTTGCTGCAGGACCATTAACATTAAGATTTGCTAAAAAGCATTTGCTTTTAGGCGGAATGTTTTTAGGATTTTTAGGTGGAGTTATCGCATACGTATTTGGATCTATAAGCTTAAACGTTCTTTATTTATCAAGTTTATTTATAGGAATAAATCAAGGTCTTAACGGTTCCCTGACAAAAGCATTGGTACCTGACTTCTTTGAAGGACAAGAAAGAGATGATATGATAGGATTTCAAGCTTCATCATCTACTGCAGGAAGTATTGCTTTAACTATGGTTGCAGGTATACTTGCAGGGACATTCTGGAAAAATTCTTATCTTGTTTTCTTAGCTTTTATACCATGCATGATTTTAGTACAAAAAAACATTACTTATATACCTCCGGTTAAAAAGAGTGCTTCAACAGGTGAAAAAGTAAAGCTTACTCCAGCAGTATATTTCACAGCTCTAACAATTTTTGTTTCATATGTTTTCCTTTTCACCCATCAAGCAAATATTTCCGTATTCATTAAATCAAATAATTTAGGAAATGTAACTACAGCAGGTTATGCAAATTCTATATTTGTAACAGGCGGTTTATTGACTGGATTATTATTTGGAAAATTCCGTAAAGTTGTAGGTTTTAAAACAATGCAAGCTGGAATGATAGTATTAGTAATTGGTTTCTTAGGTAACAGATTCATTGGAAATCTAACAGCTGCATTTTTCTCAGCTTTCTGCACAGGCGTTGCTCAGGCTTTTTTAATCCCAAGCGCTGTACTTGCTGTTGCAAAATATACTCCTGAATCTATGCGTGCAGTTGGAATTTCCCTTGTTATGGGAGCATTAAACTTTGGAATGTTCATGTCTCCAAAAATTATGACTCCATTGACTGCTACATTTGGCGGCGGAGACCTTCATATGAAATATATGTATGCTGCAATTGGTCTTATAGCAGTTTTGGTTCTTCACACAATTTTAAGCCCGATTTTCTATCCTGTAAAAAAGGAAATTGAACAAATCGCTGTTAGTGATAAATAGCATTTAATTAAATAAAAAGTGTATACAACATATATAGATTATGTATATGTTGTATACACTTTCTTGTTTTAACATAATATCTATTTCTTAATACTGTAAGGTACATTTAGATTTCAACATTAAAAACACTTTATTAAAAGAATTGATATGGCATAAATATTGCATTATCATTTATGAAATCAAATTTATAAGGAGGGTAATTATGTTAGGAGTAATAGGTGTTTTATTTTCGTTAGCTTTGCTAATGGTAATAGTGTACAAGGGTGTTGGAGTTATACCTGCATCAATTTTATGTGCATTAATAGTAATTATTACTACAGGCGGAGATATTTTTGGTCAACTACAAGAAGCTTTCCTTCCAGGCACTGTTGGATTTGTAGGTTCATACTTTTTCTTACTTACTTCAGGTGCACTGTTAGGACAAGTAATGGGTGACAGCGGTACAGCAAAAACAATAGCAAACTTTTTAGTATCAAAGCTTGGTGTTCAAAAAGTAATGATAATTACAACTTTAGCAACTACTTTATTAAGCTATGGCGGTGTTAGTCTTTTTGTACAAACATTTACAGTAATACCTCTTGTTTTAGGAATATATAAGGAAGCCGACATACCTAAAAGATTCATGGTTGGATCCTTTGTTCTTGGTAACGGCACATATGCAATGACAGCTCTACCAGGTCTTCCATCTCTTCCAAACTTAATTCCTACTACATATTTAGGAACAACACCAATGGCTGCTCCTATAATGGGTATCATTTGTTCTATATTTATGTTCTGCGCAGGTCAATGGTTCTTAAATAGAGAACTTAAAAAATCACGTACAAAAGGGGAACACTTTGAAATTAATCACTTAACTGATGATAAGTTTTTGAATGTTTCTTCAGATAAAAATTTACCAACAACTTTTACAGCATTTTTACCATTAATAGTAGTAGTAGTTTTAATATTGACGATTTCAAGCAAATTTGCAGTAAAAAATAATGGCGTAAGCTTATGCTTACTTATAGGTGCAATTCTTACATATGCTCTTAACTGGAATAGAATTGAAAAAAAATTATTTACTTTAAACGAAGGTTGTAAATCATCACTTTTACCATTATTAAACACAGCGGCTCTTGTGGGATTTGGAACTGTCGTTTCAAAATCACCTGCATTTCAATCATTTGTAGATTTTGCATTAAGTCTTAAATTAAGTCCTTATGTTTCAGCTGCTGTTGCTGTAAACATCGTTGCAGGCGTAACTGGTTCAGCAGCTGGTGGTCTAGAGATATTTATGAAAGCATTAACACAACAATATCTTGCTTTAGGTGTAAATCCAGAAGCTTTCCACAGAATTGCTGCAATAGCATCAGGAGGATTAGATTCATTACCTCATAATGGTGCCGTAAATACTATGTTTATGTTAATGGGAACTAACCACAAAGAAAGTTATTGGTATGTATTTGTAATAATGTGTTTAATTCCTTTACTAACGGTAACACTTGCAATTTTGTTAGCAGTTGCAGGAATTGTATAAATATTTTAAAATTTATTATTGCTTAAATATACAATAAAATATTACAAATAAAAAATTGAATCCTGTTTGAACAGAATTCAATTTTTTCATGTTATTATTTTTAAAATTCGTTATTGACCCAATTTATAACATCATTTTTTATATCATCTTGTTTTATTGTTTTATTTATAACTTCTAAGATTTGATTAATTTGAAATTTGCATCCTATAAATGCATCATTTAGGCCATTAAATAATTCTGTATCCATAGCGTCAGTATAAATCTTACTATCTATTATTTCACCACTTTTTTGAGTAAACTGAAATTCAACTTCTCCCCATGAGAATTTTTCTGTATATGATATGTCAAATACAGGGCTTTGTCCAAACCGCCATTCCCATGAAGAATATTTTTCATATAGTTCACCTATTAATTCAATATTTTCATCATATGTTTCATGAGAGATTTCTCCATCATATAGTTTAACAAAGCTTTCATCCATTGCTTGTTTTAATTTTTCAATTGTAACATTTGGATTTACATCAGTAATATTTGTCACTCTTGAACGGACTGAATCAACACCTTTTGATTTAATCTTTTTTTCTGAGGGTTTTAAATAATACCCCAACTTTTGTAGGTCAGAATTTACCATGAGCGTGCCATGATGATATGACTTATCCTTATTAAAATAATATGCATGACCTGAAAATTTCTTTCCATTTATGAGCATGTCATTTCTACCTGAGAATTCTGCCTCTACATCAAATGATTTTAATGCATTTATAATTACTGTATGCTGTTTATGCAAGTTATAATGCTCTTTATTCATTATAAATGTAAAATTTAAATTTCCCAAATCATGATATACAGCACCTCCGCCTGATAATCTGCGAGCAAGCTTCCCATTATCAGCTTCAAGTTGCTGCCATGCGCATTCTTTCCAAGCATTTTGATTTTTGCCTATTACAACTGTATGTTCATTTTGCCATAAATATAATATTATTTCATCAACCTTAACTGTACTCATTAAATATTCTTCTAATGATAAATTATGCCATGGATTATATGAATTGCTTTTAGCAAGTCTTAATTTCACAATGTCACACCTTTCTGATTTTTAATTTATATAATAATAGGAGAGCTTTTCTCTCCTATTTTAATGATAAATCATTTTTATCTTTTTTTAACTGGCATTGAATGTATGGCTTCCCCAATACAACCACAGGCTGCTTCATAAAAAGCTTCTGTTAGTGTTGGATGAGAATGCACTGTTTCTTTTATGTCTTCAACTGTTAAATTTTTTTGAATAGCAATAGTAGCTTCCTGTATTAAATCTGAAGCATGAGGTCCAATGATGTGGGCTCCTAATATTTTATGAGTTTCCTTATCTGCTAATACTTTGACTATTCCATCGCCTTCACCCATAGTTAAAGCCTTTCCGTTTCCACCAAACATGGTTTTGCCAATTAAATAATCTATGTTTTTTTCCTTTAATTCTTCTTCTGACATTCCAACGCTTGAAACTTCAGGAAATGAAAATATGCAGGAAGGAATTGCATTGTAGTTTAATTTTGAGCTGTGTCCCAAAATATTTTCCACACAAATTTTTCCTTCTTCACTTGCAACATGGGCAAGCATTTGGCCACCTATTACATCCCCTATGGCATAAATGCCCTTTTGAGATGTTTCATAGTTTTCATTTACACGTATTCCTTTTCTATCATACCCTATGTTTTCTAATTCTAAGTTTAATCCTGAAACATTTGGAACTCTTCCTGCTGCAATTAATACATTTTCGCATTCATACTCAGTGTCGCCTTTATCATTTCCTGCAACTACTTTTAAACCATTTTCAGATGAAATTATTTCTTTAACACCAATACCTGTTACAATTTTTATTTTTTTCTTCTTTAAATACATAGTAATTCTTTTAGATAATTCTTCATCCATACGGTACATGAGGCGTGGTAAAAATTCAATTATAGTTACATCTGTTCCCATTGTTGCAAAAATACCTGCAAATTCAATTCCTATTACCCCTCCGCCTACTATTACCATGCTTTTAGGAATATAGTTAAAATTTAAAGCTTCATCGCTGGTTATAACACCTTTTAAATCAATGCCTGGCACATTAATTACAGAGGAATTAGAGCCAGTAGCAATTATAATATTTTCTGATGTTAATTTTTCAACTGAATTTTCAGTTTTAACTTCTATAACTTTATTACCTTTAAAGTTCGCCTTACCATTTATAACTTCTATTTTATTTCCTTTTAATAACTGATCAATACCGGAACGAAGTTTGTTCACAACATCATTTTTTCTTTCTTGAACTTTTATCATATCAACTGAATAATGAGATAATTCAATTCCAAATTCATTTATATTTTGCAGCGTATTTATTATTTCTGCATTTTTATATAATGCTTTAGTAGGTATACATCCTTTATTTAAACATGTTCCTCCTAATTTACTTTCTTCTATTAAAGTAACTTTTAATCCCAATTGCGAAGCCCTTATGGCAGCTTCATAACCCCCAGGGCCTCCTCCTATTATTAATAATTCTTTTTCCATTTGACCACCTTAAGGCATATATTTAAGCACTGGTTTTCTTGCAGCTAATGCTTCATCAAGTCTTGATACTATTGTTGTATGCGGAGCTGTTTTTACCATTT
The DNA here is from genome assembly GCA_002435835.1 of Firmicutes bacterium UBA6132. The sequence continues at coordinate 4,603 of DIVM01000265.1, read as the reverse complement.
CTGGATCATTTTTAGCTTCATCTGCAATTTGTCTTAAAACGCCGATAAATTCATCCAAAGTTTCTTTGCTTTCACATTCTGTTGGTTCAATCATCAATGCTTCTGCAACTATAAGAGGGAAATAAATAGTTGGAGGATGATAACCAAAATCCAATAATCTCTTAGCTATATCAAGAGTTGATACACCATTTTCAGCTTTTTGCCAATCTCCTGAGAATACACATTCATGCATGCATGGAGAATGATCTAATGGTAAATGATAAACATCTTTTAATTTTGCAGCAATGTAATTTGCATTTAATACTGCTGTTTCAGAAACTTCTTTTAATCCATCAGGACCCAAACTTAAAATATATGAATATGCTCTTACAATTACCCCAAAGTTACCATAGAATGACTTAACTTTTCCAATTGAAAGCGGTCTATCATAATTTAATTTATAACCATTTTCATTTTTTACTATAACAGGTACAGGAAGAAAATCTGCTAAATGTTTTTTAACTCCAACAGGTCCTGATCCAGGTCCACCACCACCATGTGGTGTTGAGAATGTTTTATGCAAGTTAACATGAACAACATCAAATCCCATATCCCCAGGTCTTGTAATACCCATTATTGCATTTGTATTAGCTCCATCATAATACATTAATCCACCAGCTTCATGTACTATTGAAGTTATTTGTAAAATATTTTCATCAAATAAACCAAGTGTATTAGGATTTGTTAGCATAAATCCAGCAACTTCATCACTCATTGCATCTTTTAATGATTGCAAATCAACTAAACCTTTTTCGTTTGATTTAACTTCAACAATATCAAAACCAGCAACAGCAGCTGAAGCTGGATTAGTACCATGCGCTGAATCTGGAACAACTATTTTAGTTCTTTTTATATCACCTTTGTTTTCATGGTATGCTTTAATTATCATAAGTCCAGCTAATTCTCCATGAGCACCTGCTGCAGGCTGAAGAGAAAATTGATCCATACCAACAATTTCTGATAACATTTCATCCATGTCATAAAGAACCTTTAATGCCCCTTGAACGGTATCTTCACTTTGCAATGGATGAATTTTAGTAAATCCATCAAAACGAGATACTATTTCATTTACTTTTGGATTATATTTCATTGTGCATGAACCAAGAGGATAAAAACCTGAGTCAACTCCGTGATTTCTTTGAGAAAGCTGTGTAAAATGTCTAACTGCATCTAGTTCACTTACTTCTGGAAGTTCAGGCGATGTATCTCTTTGATAATTTTTATCTATTAGCTCATCACTTGAAATTGTAGGAACATCACATGGTGGAAGTGAGTATGCTTTTCTGCCTTGTTTGCTTATTTCAAATATTAATGGTTGTTTTTTAAGCATTTATTTCACCAACCTTTCACAGAAATAATCTATTTCATTTTTAGTACGTTTTTCAGTAACTGCAACTAAATATCCATTTGTTAATTCAGGATATTGCTTTTGAACATCATATCCCCCAACAATTTTATCTTCAAGGAGTTTTTCATTTAATTCTTCAACAGATTTTTCACTTAACAACACAAATTCCTTGAAAAATGGAGCTGAAAAAATTGCACTGAATTTTCCTGTTTTTATTAGTTCATTGTAAGCATAATGTGATTTTTGTGCACATTGTTCTGCTACTTCTTTTAATCCTTCTTTGCCAAGCAATGTTAAATATATTGTAGCTGTTAAAGCATTTAGAGCTTGATTTGAACAAATATTAGATGTAGCTTTTTCTCTTCTTATATGTTGTTCCCTTGTTTGAAGAGTTAAAACAAACCCTCTGTTTCCATTTTTATCAACAGTTTGCCCAACAATTCTTCCAGGCATTTTTCGCATTAATTTTTCTGTAGCTGCCATATATCCTAAATATGGTCCACCATAATTTAAAGGATTTCCTAAAGACTGTCCATCTCCAACAGCTATATCAGCACCTAATTCACCAGGGCTTTTTAAAATAGCAAGAGAAATAGGGTCTGCACTTACTATTAAAAGACTTTTATTGTTATGGATTAAATCCTTCACCCCTTCAATCTGCTCAATTATCCCAAAGAAATTTGGGCTTTGAACTATTAAAGCAGCCACATTATTATTTAATTTACTTTGTAAATCTTCTACATCCAATTGGCCATTTTTATAACCAACTTCAGTTATTTTTATATTTCTAAATTTTGCATATGTATTTAAAACTTTTCTATCTTCAGGATTAACGCTCTTTGCAATCAATATTTCATTTCTTTTTGTGGATTCAGATGCTAATATAGCTGCTTCTGTCATGGCAGTAGCTCCATCATACATAGAAGCATTAGCAACATGCATACCTGTTAATTCACATATCATGGACTGATATTCAAATATAACTTGCAAAGTTCCCTGGCTTATTTCTGGTTGATATGGAGTATATGCAGTATAAAATTCCTGTCTTGAAAGCAATTCTCCTATTACAGAAGGAATGAAATGATCATAAGCACCAGCCCCTAAAAAGCAAGTATAATCATCCAAATTGTAATTATTTTTCGATAAGCATTTTAAATTTTTCACAAGTTCCATTTCTGATAAAGCATCGGGCAAATTTAATTTCCTATCTAAATGAACTGAGTCAGGAATAGCTGAAAATAAATCATTTATATTATTTACACCAATTTCTTTAAGCATCACAGCTTTATCTTGGTCTGTATTTCCAATATATCTATGCATGGCATCTCCTTTTTTTGTTTTTAATTCAAAATGAATTAAACGTTAATACGACGTTAAAATTTTCGTATTAACGCTTATTTAACCTTGATTATTCGCAAACTTTTTCGTAATCAGATGCAGAAAGCATTTTATTTACTTCAGATACATCCGACATTTCAATTACAGCAATCCAGTTATCATATGCTGATTCATTAATTAGACCTGGATTATCAAGCAATGCTTCATTTACTTCAACAACAGTACCTGAAACTGGCGCATAAACATCAGAAGCAGCTTTAACTGATTCTAAAACAACAAATTGGTCTCCAGCTTCTACAGTATCACCAACTTCTGGCAATTCAACAAAAACAACTTCTCCTAAATGTTCTTGAGCATAATCACTAATTCCCATACGTGCTTTATTTTCTTCTACTTTAACCCACTCATGAGATTCCATATATTTTAATTCATTTAATAATTTCATTTTATTTCCTCCATAATTTTAATTTATTTTTTTAAAATCCCTCAATTTTATTAAATTATTAACTATATTACTTTTTATATTTTTTAGAATAAAAAGGTTTTTTAATAACTTTTGCTTTAACATTTTTATTTCTTATAATTATATCAAATTCTGATCCTTCTTTTGCATACTCAACATCAACTAACGCTAAACCTAAGTTTTTATTTAAGGTCGGAGCATAACTTCCAGTTGTAACATGGCCGATTATTTTACCATCAGCTGATACTTCATAATGGCTTCTTGGAATTCCTCTATCAACCATTTCAAAACCAACAACTCTTCTTTTTACGCCTTCTTCTTTTTGTTTAGCTAAAACTTCTTTACCTATGAAATCTTCTTTTGCAAGTTTAACAAAAAATCCAAGTCCTGCTTCAAGAGGTGTAATGTTCGCATCAATTTCATGGCCATACAATGGTAAACATGTTTCAAATCTTAATGTATCCCTTGCACCTAACGCTGCAGGTAAAATTCCTAAATTTTTTCCCTCATCTAACAATAGATCCCATAATTTTGGCCCATCCTGTGAAGGAAGGTAAATTTCAAATCCATCTTCTCCTGTATAACCAGTTCTTGATACTATTGCATTTAAATCACCTAAAGCTACATTCTCCGCAAAATTATAAAATTCAATTTCATTTAAGTTTGTCGATGTGATTTTTTGTAATATTTTTTCAGCATTTGGCCCTTGAATTGCAAGTTGAGCATAAGAATCTGAAACATTTTTTACTTGAACATCACCAAAAACATGGCTTTTAAACCATTCATAATCTTTATCCGTATTAGATGCATTAATTACAAGCAGATATTTTTTGCTGTTATATTTATAGACAAGCAAATCATCAACTACACCTCCATCAGGATAACACATTGGTGTATAAGCTATTTGAAAGTCCTTTAAATTTGAAATATCGTTCGTAACAACATACTGTATAAATTTTTCTGCATCTTCGCCTTCTACTGTAACTTCTCCCATGTGAGAAACATCAAATAAACCAGCAGCATTTCTTACAGCTTCATGTTCTTCCGTTATTTTAGAATATTCAACGGGAAGCTCCCATCCCCCAAAATCAATTAACTTACCATTTTGTTCAACATGCTTTTCATATAATGGTGTCCTTTTCAATTTATACCTCCCAATATTTTTATGTATATGTTTTCCCTCTGAATTTTTATAACATTTAATATAAATAGTTAGTAAAATGATGTAAAAAAAAGACAGATGTAATAACACTGTCATTATCCCTGTCTCTATAAACTATAGCTAATTCAGAGCTTTGTCCTAGCTCGGTCTTTTTGCCTGAAAGTTTCATTGCATTTGACGCATACAACTTGCTCCTTCGGCTCCTTACGGTATCTCCCGAACTCATCATCCAAAATATTTAATTATAATTCAT
>DIVM01000078.1 GCA_002435835.1 Firmicutes bacterium UBA6132 | reverse complement strand
AAAAGAATATTATTTAATGAATCGCTTAAATGGCCATAAGAGAAAAATATTAATACAAATATCGTAGAAATAAGACTGGATTTATTCCTATCTCTTACTAGTAGAAAGATAACTAGGGTAAAAACGAAAGCGCCAATAATTGAATAACTTAACAGATTTTGAATAAAATTTAATGATAAGTCAGAAATATTTGTTTTATAAAAAGAAAGAATTGGGAAGATTGCGGCAGATATTGGAGGTATGAAAAAAAATAGCGGTTTTATCTTGGAGTGATATATTTTTTTCATTTTTTCCCCAAGAGATAAATGATTCTTTTGGATTCTTTTATTTTATTAATATCTAATATATTGTAAAATTTTTTAAAATCCTTTTCGAATTTTTCTTGAGTATAGTTGAAGAAAATATCCTCTCTATTTTGAAGCAATTTTTTTACTTTTGAGTCATTTTTAGGCACAAATTCGATAATTAGATATTTTCCCAATGATGAGAAATATTCCGCTATTAGAGAAAATGGTAAGTTGTTGCTAATTGCCAAATGGTGAATTAAAGCAAAAGCAATCACGCAGTCAACATTTACCCTTTCACTAAATGATTTTCTTTCTTTGTTGCTCCAGCCAATAGCGGGACTGGGATTGGTTAAATCTATTATTATTGGATGGAGTAATTTTTCACCCCCATGGTTTAAATATGCTTTTTCAATCGCAAGGGGATCAATGTCGCAGGCAATCGTGTATGCCCCATTTTTTATCGCAATTTTGGAGAACTCCCCCGTGTTTGCTCCTAAATCAATTACTGTTTTGGGCTTAATGTCTTTGAGAAAGTTATTGAGAATACGTCCTTTTTCTTTAAAGGCTTTGGTTGAGTAATTAGTAAAAGTATAATANNATATTTTTCCCATTCGGTCTGTTGTTTTTTAATCTCTAATTTCTTAATAGTTGAAATCAAATTATTTATCAAAGAGATCATTTGAAACTTATTCATTTTAAGATTTTTAACATCAACTTTTTTGTTTGCCATTCTCTTTTGATTTAAAGCATGAAGGTGAAGATGAGTTAGCAGAGAAAGATTAAATCTCGATCTTGCCGGAAGTAATTTACTGGTAAAATCAAGTGGAATTCCGTCAATAAACTCTTTTAATAAAAGATTAAATCTTAAGTCTGTTGTTGACATCAAAGCTAATGTGGACAAAAAATGTTGACAAAACTGCCTGTAGGCAACCCACGGCATACCTTCTGTATATTTCTCAAAGGATAAGGTGTCGATAAAAATTGGTTTACTTCCAATAAACTGGATATTATATGCGCTAGCATCTTTAAGCGTCATGCCAAAATTAAGAGCAGTTTTTTGAATTTCTAAAGTCAATAAAGCAGCATCTTTTAATTGGCTGAATGACCACTCGTAAGGGTATGAAATAAAGGGAATAATTTCTGGTTTTATCAGCCTATAAGCTTCTTTATTAAGAGCAAATTTTATGGGTATTTCCTTATGAGGAACAAGAAGGTTTTTTTTTACAAGTTCTTTATAAAGTCCTGAGTTGATTAACAGATCATATCTGTCTTTACATATTTTATTGACCTGCCTATAGAGAGTGTTGTCTTTTGAAAAGATGAACCCATCAGGATCTCTAAAAGATGAAGCGTTAGTCTTGCCCGTCCTGTTTTTCATCTTCTGTCTTTTTTGAGTTTCCATTAAATTTTTCTTTAATTTTATCCCAATTAGTTTTTACAAAATATCCAGCTCCGGCAAGAGTTGCGACAACAATTTGTATTAAAAAACTGCCGCTGCCAGGATCAAGATAGGCATAAGTATTGAAAGGAAAAATCAGACCTAAAAACGATATTCCTAAGGTTAGTTTTATAATGCTTTTTAACATAGGAAAATTATATACTCTATACTAAGTTATGACAAGAAAGATAAAATTTATATTCTTGCTATTAATAACTTTTTCTTTCGTTTCTGGAGGCAGTATTTTTGCCAAGAATTTTAGTTGCAATAATCGTTATGTTACTTTAATAAATCCTATCAGAGGCAGAAACCTTTGGATTGATAAAAGCATTACTCCTCTACAAAACCAATACCAGGAGATAAATAAGTATGATTTTTCCGCCTCATGGCTTTTACAATATGATGCTTTGACCGATGATGAATTAATCAACTTTATAAATGATAATTTTGGTGACAATCAGGAGCTAGGTATATTTCTGGAAATATCACCTGATTTGGCAAAAGCTGGAAGAGTAATTTATCCTCATGGAGTAGCCTGGTATGATCCTCAGGCCGTCTTTCTTTCAGGCTATTCTCCACAAGATAGGGAAAGGATGATTGAAGCTCTTTTCGTCAAGTTTAAAGAGAGATTTGGATATTTTCCTAAATCAGTTGGAGCTTGGTGGATCGACTCTTATTCTCTTGAGTACATAAAAAATAAATATGATATTAAGACAGTGCTAATAGTTGCCGATCAAAAAACTACTGATGATTATGGGGTTTGGGGACAATGGTGGGGAGTTCCATATTTTCCTTCAATAGCCAACATATTAGTACCTGCAAGAGAAAATCAAAATCAGGATATTGTTGTTCTTCAATGGGCGCAAAGAGATTTAACTAAAGCCCATGAGGAGGGTCCGGTTTTTTCAAATTATTCCTTACAAGCAAATGATTACACTGAAAGAGGTCTAGATATTTCTTATTTCGAAAATCTTATTTCTAATTATTTAGATTGCAATCTACAGATAGGGCAAATTACCGTAGGTTTAGAAACAGGAATTGAAAGCGTTAAGTCATTTCCACAATATACAAAGCAATTGGAGGTGTTGAATGGAATTGGTGGGTTACGGGCAGTTACAATGGGAGAGTTTGCGAACAAATTTAGAGAAATTCATCCAAATAATCCTCAAGAGATCACAATAAAAGATGATAGCAGTGAATGGATATTATCTTTGCAAAAAAGAGAAAATGACGTTTTGCAGGATAATATTTCCTATGAATCTAATATCGCTTTTTCTGATTATTTCCTTGCAGATAATAACAATTTTCTTAATAGAATATTACCCATGAATCAATCTGGAAGTAGTTGTCATACGTTTACCCTAATAATTCCGTTGGCCTTTTTTCTTGGGCTATTAATCTTCAAGTATTTTAATTTTACAAAATACTATCCCTCTGCGGCTCTGTTTATAATCGCCTCTTTCTTGACTACATTTTTGGCATATTCAAAATTTGGTTGGTGTGTTTTCTTTGGTCCGGTTATAAAAAATATTGCCTTAATTCAATTTATTCTAATTTTATTATCGTTTTGGCTAATTTTATTTTTAATAAAAATTCTGCATAAAAAGAAGATAGCAGTTTTTACATTTTTACTTTGCCTGACGCTTTCTTTTGGAGCTGATTTTGTTCTTAGCAAGATAAGATATATTCAATTAAATGAAGAGAGGTATTTTGGTTTTGGTTGGGACGCATTAAGATTTATTGGGATAAAAATCTCATCTAACTCTTTAGATTTTGTAAACAGAGATTTTTCCTTTGTTGAGGCTGATTCTTTTCTAAGGTTTAACTTTAACTTAATTTGGGAAAACAAGATAATTGCGTTTATTATTTATCCGGTTGTTCACATCATTCTAGGGGGATTAGTATATTTTATTATTAGAAAATTTCCGAAAACATGCAGTAGATTGATTCTTTTTTTACTCTCAGTGTTGTTAATGTTTTACTTTTACTGGATCTTAAATCTAGATCCGAGAACGATTACGTAAAAAATCTGATTACGAATATTTTATTCTCTTCGAAATCGGACAACATGAGATCTTTTAAATAGCGTTGCCAAGAATCTTTTTGCTATTTCTTATTTCCAAATGAAAAAAATGAGTTTTAATTGGACTTTTGCTTTTTTTGTTTTCCCCTTGATTAGATGAATAAAAATATTATCAGCAAATGAATATGTTAGTAATATTTTATATAGCAAAGTTATTGAACTTTGATGTTTTCTGACAAAGGTGAAAAACGAAGAAAAATATTGCTTGTAAAAAGCATAAGAATCGTTCTCTCTCCATTTTTTCCAGCTGGCGCCTCCCAGATGAATAATTTTTGACGATGGGATCACTATTAGTTTGCCAAGGTTTTTCTTTTTGACTTTTAAACACCAGTCAACATCTTCAAACAGAAATTTATAGTCTTCATCCAGACCGTTGGTTGCTTCATATGTAGTTTTGGTTGTCAAGATTGCTGCTCCAGGAAGCTGATCTACCTCAAAGGGAGTGTCTTTTGGCTGAGAAATGATTAAGCTTTTTAGAAATGTTTTAGTCATCAATGGCCTAAGAACAATATTATGATAAGAAGCAAAAAATAAGTTGGGAAATTTAAAATAATATTCAATTTGCTTTGAGCCATCTGAGTTCATTAGCATTGGAGAAACTGCAATAACGTCTTTATTGGTTTTTAGATAATCAAGAAGAATTTCTATTGATCCTTTTTCAACAATTGTGTCGGAGTTAAGTAGGAGTAGATATTTGCCTTTTGCTTTTTCAGCTCCAATATTATTACCTTTGGCAAATCCATAATTTTTTTTGTTTTCTATAATTTTCAGATTAAGTTCAGGGTGTTTATTCTTTAGGCTGTAAAAAGTTTTCAAGGAATTATCTTGAGAAGCATTATCAACCAAGATAACTTCAGCATCTTTAATTCGGGCTTTACTGAGAGATTCAAGACAATTTTTAGTTATTTCCTTTGTGTTCCAGTTGAGGATGATAATCGAAAGGTCATATTCTTTCATGCTTTTAATATCTTAAAGACAAAAATATTATTAATTATTAAACCAAAAGCTTCCCCAATTATCATTGCCCAGACTCCTCCTATTACTCCGGCTCTAGGGATAATTATTAATCCGGCTATTAAGGCAACGAGAAAATTTAATATGGCGAAGGGAAGGAATTTAATAAATTTATCCGAATTTTGAATAATATTACCTGGAAGAGCGTTAACAAAATAAAACATCATTAGTATTCCCATCAAAGAAAATACAGGAACTGAAGGCATGTATTCTATTCCGTAGATTAAGGGCATTATGTATTGGGATCCAAAATACATAGTAAAAGCAAAAGGAATAGACATTATAAATAAGATAGCAATGGTTTTTAAATAATAACCTTTCAATAATTCTTTGTTTTTAATTATTAGCCTTGACGATAATGGAAATAGGGCTATGGCAATGCTTTGGGGAATCAAAATTCCAGCTTCGACAAATTTTGAAGCTGCTCCGTAAATTCCTGCCCAATAATCTCCGAGCAACTGACCAACCAGAATTAGAGAAATTCTTATATAAAATACAGCCGTAAAAAATATAAGGGCAAAAACCCAAGCTTCTTTAATAAGTTTTTTCCAAAAATTTAAATCAACTACAAACTCAATTTTTAAATCTATTTTCTTAATAAAAAACCATAAACCAATCCATACAACTAGAGAAGATAAAATATAACCAATAAACACGTATAAAATTGGAAAGCCTAAAAGAATAAATATTATTCCAAAAACAGCTGAAAGAATAGAGTTAGTTAAATTGACTAGAGCAAAAGTTTTCATCTTTTCGAGTGCATTTTGGACCGAGGCAACAATCATAAAGAGGTTGTATGGCAAAAGAGATAGTCCGAAAACAAAGATGTAAAACAGCTTGCTTTTTTCAACTCCAATCGCAAAACCAGCGATTACGGCAATAAATACAGCCGATATAGCTAAAATCAATCTTAAAGGCAGTAGGCGTGATAAATATACTTGCTTTTCGCTTGGATTTCTTGGCAGATACTTTAAAACCATTCTTTCCAAACCAAAATCTGCTAAAGGAAAGAAGTTATATACAAATCCAAGTACCCAAGATAAAATCCCAAAGTTTTCTACACTTAGCGATCTTGCTAAAAAAACAAAAAACAAAAATCCCACTCCCCTAGCGATCAATTGTGAGCCGGATAGGTAAATAGAATTTATAATTAATTTATTCCGAGCATTCGAAAATGCCTTGGACTTCCAATCCATGGATGAAGCGAATGCAGAGAACCAAACTTGTTTCTTTTTCATCTCTTTTTTTCTGCTTTTATGTTATATTATTTATGGAATAAATGAAAATGAATAAGGTTGCGATCATTGGTTTAGGTTATACTGGTTTGCCGACTTTGGCTGCTGTTCATCTGACAGGCAAGCATAAGGTTGTAGGTTTTGATATAAACCAAGAAAAGATCAAAATAATCAAGTCCGGCAAATCTCCAATTGTTGATAGTGAAGTCGAAAAAGTGATTTCATCTAATAATATTGATGTATCTAGTGATGAAAATATTCTAAATAATTCTGATATTTTCATTGTTTGTGTCCCGACTCCGGTTTTAGACGACTATACTCCAGACTATGGTCCTGTAATGTCTGCCTCTAAGACTGTGGCAAAATACCTAAAAAAAGGATGTCATTTTGTTTTAGAATCAACCGTTAATCCCGGCACCTGTGAGGAGATAGTTCTACCGATTTTGGAAAAAGAATCAGGGCTTAAGGCAGGAAAGGATTTTAATATTGCTCATTGTCCCGAAAGAATTTGGCCAGGCGAAAATAAATGGAGTATCCATAATATTAATAGAAACATTGGTTCGATGGATAAAAATAAAAATAAAGAAATTGCGGATTTTTACAGAGAGTTTATAAATGAGGCAGAAGTACATGAAGTATCAAGTTTAAAAGTGGCCGAGTCAACAAAAATAGTTGAAAATACTTTTAGAGATATCAATATTGCTTATGTAAATGAGCTTGCCCAATCTTTTGATTCTATGGGTATAGATTTAGTTGAAACCCTTCAAGCGGCCTCAAATAAGCCATTTGGCTTTATGGTCCATTGGCCCGGATGCGGTGTTGGCGGTCATTGTATTGGTGTTGATCCTTATTATCTTATTAAAAGAGCTTCATTAAGTGGTTTTAACCATAAATTCCTCAAACTAGCCAGAGAAATAAATAACGGAATGCCTCTTTACACTATTCATAAATTAATACTTGGTTTAAATACAATTGCTTTATCAATTAAAGACACAAAAATTGCCATTCTCGGCTTGAGTTATAAACCTAATGTTGGCGACATGAGAGAAAGCCCAGCCTTAATAATCAGGTCAGAGCTGCAAAAATTAGGAGCAGATGTTGTTTCTTTTGATCCTTTTATCAATGGCAATGGAGCTAAGAAAGATTTAGCTTCAACAGTCAAAGATGCAAAAGCAATTGTTATTTGTACAGCCCATAAAGAAATTGTTGAAGGTATATATTTGGTTTTAAAAGGAAGCAAAGTAAAAGTGATTGTTGACGGTAGAAATTGTTTGGATAAGGGAAAAATAGAAAAAATGGGTATTAAATATTATGGAATAGGCAGATGAATAAAAAACAAAATTTGGTTGTAATGATCCCCTGTTACAACGAAGCAAAGACAGTGGGTAAAGTTATCAAAAGCATTCCTAAAAAAGTTAAAGGGATAGATAAGTTAACTGTTTTAGTAATTAATGATGGTTCGGCTGACAATTCAATTTCTGTTTCTCAAAAAGCCGGAGCCATAGTTGTGTCTCATAAAAAAAATGAGGGTCTAGGAATAGCTTTTAGGACCGGAATTGAAACAGCTTTAAAAATGGGAGCTGACATTATTGTCAACATTGACGCAGATAGGCAGTTTGACTCCAATGATATACCCAAATTGATCGAGCCAATACAAAAGGGTGAAGCCGATATGGTTACAGCAACCAGATTTAAAGATAAAGACTACTTCCCTACCAACATTCCTACTGCAAAGGTTTGGGGTAACAAAGGATTTGTAAAGTTGGTAAATTTATTGACTGGACAAAAGTTCACCGATTCTTCATGTGGATATAGGGCTTATTCAAGAGAAGCTGCTCAAAGATTAAATCTTTTTGGCAGATTTACTTACACTCAAGAGGTGCTTATGAACCTGGTTGATAGAGGTATGAAGATTCAAGAGGTTCCTGTTCAGGTAAGGTATTTTAAGAAAAGAAAAGCAAGAGTTTCGGGTAGTTTGTTTAAATATGGATATAGGGCTATAGCAATAATTTTTATGGCATTTAGGGATTATAATCCTCTGCTTTTTTTCGGAATACCCGGTTTATCTCTTTTTTCCTTAGGTTTTTTATTCTCCCTTTTTTCTTTTATATATTGGCTAATTAATCATTCTACTTCTCCGATAAGAATGCTGTTGTTTTTAGGTGTGTTTTTTCTGACCTTTGGATCTCTTTTAGTTATACTTTCCTTAATTGCTGATATGTTTAAGAGAGTTAGAAAGAATCAGGAAGAGATAATTTATTATTTAAAACAAGATATTATCTAAATAAGAATGAAACTGATAGTAATGATTCCTTGTTATAACGAAGAAAAGACGCTTCCATTGGTTTTAAACTCCATTCCAAAAAAAATTAAAGGCATAGATAAGATTGAAACCCTCATTGTTGATGATGGATGCACCGATAAAACTGCTGAAGTCGCTAAAAAATTAGGTGTAAATTATATTGTAAAACATAATGGCAACAAAGGATTGGCAAGAGCATTTGTAAGTGGTCTGGAAGAGTCATTAAAAAGAGGCGCGGATATTATTGTCAATACTGATGGTGACAATCAATATCCTCAAAAAGATATTCCCAAATTAATTAGACCAATACTTAGTAGAGAGGCCGAAATAGTTGTTGCCAATCGGCAAACAAGTCAAATAAAACATTTTTCTTTTTTGAAAAAATTATTACAGAGTTGGGGAAGTTGGGTTGTGAGATTGGCCTCAGGGACAAAAATACCAGATGCAGTTAGCGGCTATAGAGCATATTCAAAAGATGCTGCTATGCAAATAAATGTCGTTACAGAGTTTTCATATGTTATCGAAACAATAATTCAGGCAAGTAAAAAGAAAATTTCTATAGCTCACATAAATATTAAGACTAATCCAAAAACCAGGGAATCCAGATTGTTTAAAAACATTTGGCAACACGTTAAAAAATCAGGAACTACTATTATTAGAGTATTTGCTATGTATGAACCATTAAAGACTTTTTCGCTCATGTCTCTTTTGTTAATAACTCCTGGAGTATTGATAGGGTTTAGATTTTTGTATTTCTTTTTTAAATATAACGCTTCAGGAAATGTTCAATCTTTAATTTTATCTGCAATTTTACTTATTATAGGATTTCAAATTTTTTTGATTGGCTTAGTTGCAGATCTTATAGCCGACAATCGAAAACTAATCGAAGATTTTATTTATAAAGAAAAAATTAAATCTTATAACTAGAATTATATTTAGTTATTTTAATATACTCTATTTAGATTACGCATTTTTCTGAATATTTATGAAAATTCTTTTTCTAACTCGATCATATCCTCCATCTGTTGGAGGTATGGAAATATTTAACTATAATTTATTTAGTAATTTTAAATCTTTTAATAAAAACTCATTTCTTATTGCCAATACCCATGGAAAGAAATTTATTCCTTTTTTTATTTTCTTTTCATTTTTTAGGGCAATTTTTTTGATAAAGAAACGTAAAATTACTCATTTACATATTGGAGATAGCTTTCTTTCTCCGGTAGGATATATTATTAAGCTGATCTGTAGGGTTAATACCTCAATTAATGTTTATGGATTAGATATTACGTTCAAAAATAGAATTTATCAGAAAGTTATCCCCTTTTTTGTTAAAAAAATGGACCTTGTTGTATGTATTAGCAAGGCAACAAAAAATGAATGTGTTGTTAGAGGTATCAATTCAAAAAAATGCATAATTATTCCTTGTGGAATTAATCCAAATGAATTTATCGTTAGCAATCAAAAAAATGTCAGAAAAAATATATTAAAATATCTTTCTAAAAAATTCTCTACCCCTCTATATGATAAAAAAATCATTTTAACCGTTGGAAGATTAGTTAAAAGAAAAGGACATGGTTGGTTTATTCAAAATGTTATGCCAAGTTTACCTATTAAATATGTATATCTTATTGCGGGGGATGGACCTGAAAAAGATAGTATTTCTAGAAAGATTAGCAAACTAAATTTGGGATCAAGGGTATATCTGCTTGGAAAAATATCCGACAAATTTAAAAAAAATCTATATAATTCTGCTGATTTATTTGTTATGCCAAATATTTCCATTGAAGGAGATATGGAGGGTTTTGGTATAGTATCAATTGAGGCGGGTAGTGTCGGATTACCAACAGTAGCATCAAACATTGAGGGGATAAAAGATGCTGTTTTATCAGGCAAAACGGGTTGGCTTGTTGAAGAAAAAAACGTTAAAAAATTTTTGGATAAAATATCCAATGTTAATTTAAGAAAAGATACTGTTAGGCAAGAAACTGTAAAATACTTTTCTTGGGAAAAAATTGCTTCAAAATATAAAAGTACCTTTTTAAAACTATAAGTAATTAGACAATATACACATTATTAAATGATCCGCAATAATAAAAAAAAGTTAAAAATTTGTTTGATCTCTATTGATTATCCTCCTGATGTAGTTGGCGGTACGGGCATATATACAAAAAATATTGCAGAATACTTAAGCGCAAAAAACCACCAGGTGGTTGTTGTTACTGCATCAAAAATGACATTATCAAAAAATAAAATGCCTGGACGCAATATAGAATTTGTTTTTTCTAAGAACAAAAACATTTTTGGATTTTGGAAGTTTTGTTTTTTTTATCTGAAAAATAACGTCGAAGATTTTGATTTAGTTCATGGAAGTGATATTTTTCATTTCCCAGTAATATTTTTTCGTAATAAGTTTAAAATAATTACAACAGTTCACAATAGTTATTTGCAAAGATTTTTTAAATATAATTTGCTTCGAAGACTATATTATCCATTTCTTATTATTATAGAACAGATATTATTGTTAAAAAGTGACAAGATAGTTTCTGTATCTGATTTTTGTGATATGTATTTAAAAAAATATCTGTTCATTTCAGATAAAGTAATTACAATTCCAAATGGAGTTGATGTTGAATTGTTTAAAAAGAAAAAATCTTCATTTTTATCGAATAAGCTAAATATTGTTAAGAATTCCAAAATAATATTATTTACTGGAAGGCTTGTTGAAAATAAGAATCCTTTATATTTATGTCATCTTGCAAGTCAGTATTTTCCAAGAAATTGGAAATTAGTGATAGTTGGAGATGGTCCTCAAAGAGAAGAAATTAAAAAATATGAAAATAAAAAGCAGGTCTTTGTAATTGAAAAGGTTAATCATAATGATATGCCTAAAATCTATAATAGCTCAGATTTATTTATTCTTCCCTCAAAAAGTGAGGGATTATCATTTACATTGCTTGAAGCATTAGCATGTCAATTGCCGGTGATTATATCTCCGGAGACAAACTATAGAAATTTGGTTGAAAATGGTGTAAACGGCTTTTTATTAAGACCAAATAATGAATATAAAAAGTGGATTCGGAAAATTGATAAATCTATATCTATGAAAAAATATTATGGAAATAACTCAAGAAATAAGTTAATAAATATGAAGTTGACAATTGCTGATTTTCAACGAAGACATTTGGAATTATATTTTAATGTTTAAGCCGTTTTAAAAGTGATAATAAAAACCTTTCAATCTATTTATGAATTTTCAAAAAATTATTTTGACTTTATTTTATTGTTTATATTTACACTTATTATTAGTTGTTATTATCTATGTTCTGGGAATAACTTAACAGGAATGCTTGAAGGTGATGGGTATACTCATTCTTTAATTGCAGAAAATATTTATAAAATTGGAAAAATTACTTATGAAATGCCATATAAAATATTTAATGGTCAAAAAATTAATGATCAGATCACCTATACTCCTATTGGATATACGCAGTTTTATCACTTATCCCTTGCGACATTTAATAAGATATTTAATCTAAATTTGTTTTCTCCAATTTTTTCTATTCTAATAAATCTTATTAATACCTCCATAATGTATCTTATATTGCAGAAATATAAATCTATTAGAATAATTATTCCTGTTTCAGTGTTTTTAATCACCTCTAACAGATCATTGTTGATTAATTTTATGGAACCATTCTTATTAATGATGTTCTTATCTTTTATGTTTTTCGTGATGAAGCTTAATAATAATTTTTTATATAGAAGTAGATGGATATGGGTACTTACAGCTTATTTTTTAGGATGTTTGTCAATAACAAAGCACCTAGGATTATTTAATGGGTTTGCAGCTTTAGCCGTCTTGTCTGGTTATTTATTAATTAAAAAACAAATAAAAACGTTTATATTAATAATTATGATTTTTATGTTAACTGTCTCATTGCCTCTTTTTGCTCAACTTAAAGGTATAGGTAGTTTGGGATATCCAGTTGGGACTTTATCTATCCCAAAATCTATACCTTTCTCAAACTTAATTACTGATAATTTTTTTAATTCAAAATATCAGCCAATATCAGGACTGGAAAGCAGAAAACTCTCATATCACAGAAATATTAAATTTAAAGAAAATTTATATATGATTTCAAATTATTTCTGGAATTTTGGTTATTTATCTAATTCTGAAAATCTTAATAAATTTACATTAGTATTAATTGTTATCTCTATTGTCTCACTATTAAAGAAAAACAAGTTATTTTTTTCTTTGGTGTTTACTATTTTTGCCTCTGAGCTATTTTTTTTAAATTATGAAAATTTAAGAATTACCCAATATAACATTATTTTATCCTCATTGTTGCTCTTTTTGTTATTTTATCCTCTTCATTTATTTTTTTCTTTGAAAAAGTTTAATTTTTTAAATAAAAACTACTATTCCATATTAATTAATATTTTAATAATATTTTCCTTGTGTGTAAGTTTTTTATATATTCAGCATAAAAAAATATATTCCAATACAGGAAGATGGAATTATAATCAAGAAGTATTGTATTCAAAACTCGGCAACCAAATACTATCAGAAAATGAATTTGAAAATAAAATATTTTTAGCAAGTGACATCCAATTTGGACATTATGTAAAAAAAGATTATGTTTGGTTCTCTAATTTATTTTTTGAAAATATCGAAGAAGAGAAAATAGATAAATATTATAATCTTGTTAAAGAATATTTTGGTGTGGAATATTTAGTTGTTTCAAATATTAATTTAAAAAACAGAGGTTTATATGATCATATTCCCGAAAAAACAATTGAATATTTAGAGAACAATAAGAAAATTCTGCTTATTAGAAATATCGAAGAGGGAAATGATTTTATTAAAGTATTTAAGTTAATGTAGTTTTCTTTTTTTATATTCTCTAATTAGCAAAATAATAGATTCAATTGCAAGTATACAAATAGATGTTGACGTAATTAAGCTATAGTTAATTTGCCTATTTAATAAAAAATACTGAAGGAATATTAGTAAGGATAATATTGTTAATGAAAATGGAATTGACAGTATGAGAATTTCTAATTTATTTAGAGCAATCTTAAGAGTAATTAGTAAAAATAAATATCCGGGTAAAAGATAGATTATTAAAAACAGTAAAATATTCTTTATAAAAATAAAAAATACATTCATTGAGGTTATAAATTAAAGAATATGGTAATCAATAATTTAAAATAATAAATAGGGTTTATAATTTTTTTCTTCAAAGAAATGTTTAAATACTCAACAGTTTTTCTAATGTTTTTTTCTCTTGCAAATAAACTAGCTATTTCGAGATAACTTACTGCGTATATATGATTGATTTCTTGAGCAGAAAATCGATTTAAATCGTTTTTAAATTTAGTAAAAAATTTATTTTTAATTTCAATTACCGACTCCGCTTTAGGGAAATTATGACCATATACATTTACTAAAACTTCTGGAACTGAACATAATTTATATTCTCTAAAGAACCTTATAATAAATTCAAGGTCTTGGTGTCTTTTAAAGCTTTCGTCAAAAAGCCCTATTTTTTTAAATACCTCTTTTCTTACTAATAATGTTGATCCATATGCATTTGATCTCATTAAAAATATATCTTTTGTAAGATTACCCTCTTTATTACTGACTTTATTTTTTTCAATTAATCTGTTTTTTATAATGATTTTATAACCGCAGTATACACCTCCCCAATCTCTGTCTTTATTTTTTAGGCAGGTAATTTGCTTATTGATTTTTTCAGGCAACCATTGGTCATCATCATCGAGAAAAGCTACATATTCACCTTTTGATTTTTTTATTCCCGAATTTCTGGCAGCTGATCCGCCTTTGTTATCTTTGTGTTTTATATATAAAATATTTTTATGTATTTTTTGAATTTTTTTTATAGTATTTTCGGTATTATCCGTTGAAGCGTCATCAATGACGATTACCTCGATTTTAGAATATGTTTGAGATAAAACACTTTTTACTGCTCTTAATAATAAATTGGAGCGGTTAAATGTTGGAATGATAACCGAAACTAATGGTGAATTTTTCATATTTATAGTATAAGTAGTATATATGTTTTTTAGGAAAAATATAATAATATTATTACCTTTATATGAAAATATCAAAAAATACAAGTAGTTATGATACTTTAGAAAGATTTATCTCTTATTATTATCAAATCTTTCTTGTGAAAAAATTTAATCCTAATAAAATACTTGAAATAGGCATTGAAAACAAGACAGTCTCTTCTTATTTGATAAACAATGGGTATGATGTTGAGACGTGTGACATTAGGAAGGACACAAATCCTGATTTTGTTGCTGATATTAGAAATCTTCCCTTTAAAAATAGGTCTTACGATTTAGTTCTTGCGTTTGAAGTTCTAGAACATCTCCCATGGAAGGACTTTGAAGCTTCATTGAATGAATTGTATAGAGTATCTAAAAAAGATGTTTTAATATCTCTCCCATATTCTTCTATACAGTTTAGTGCCGTAATTAAGTTTCCCTTTATTAGGAAAATTATTAATAAATCATTTATAAATTTAACCTTTTTGACTCCTTTTTTTCATCCTAATAAACCATTGTCGAGTGACCATTATTGGGAAATTGGTATGAAAAACTACTCTTTTACTAAAATTAGGAAATATATTATGGGGTCAGGGTTTGAAATAGTTGAAGATTTCAGAATACCCATAAATAATTATCATCATTTTTTTATCCTTCGAAAAAATAACTTATAATTTTCTTATAACTTTTGGGTTAAAGAAAAGTCCTTTAATAAAGGAAAAAAATATTATTGGAATAAACTCATATTTATTTGATTTCATCATATCTATAAATCTTATCAATAAAGAACTAAAAAGAATTTTTTTTATTCTTTTGTCCTCTAGTTTTCTTACGGTGTAAGTCATGTTTCTTATAGAATATTTATATTTCCATAGTTGTTCTTTAGATATATTTTTATAAGAAAAAGTATCATTAGACTTGGGTTTATGAATTACTTTGCTTTTACCAACCAAATAACATTTGAACTCATGAGATATTCTTAAAGAATATTCAGCATCGTCACCCCAAATAAAATAATCGCTTATCGGAAGACCCCGACTTTTAATAGCATTTTTTGATACTAACATACTAACAAAAGATGATGACCAAACTTCTACTAGACCTTCTTCTAGATACTTATATGAATCTTCACTATATCTATTTAGGGCTGGTCTGTTTAATCTGCATATTTCCTTATCAACCCAAAAAACGTTGCTTGCTAAGAATCCTATATTAATATTATTTTTTTCTAAAATATTTATTGCTTTTTCAAATTCCATGAGGCTATTTTTTTGGGGAATTGTGTCGTCATCCATGCACCATACCCAGTCATACCCTTTTTTGTAAGCTCTTTTGATGCCATAGTGAAACCCTCCTGCACCACCGGTATTTTTGCCCAAATTAATATAATCAAAGATCGGGTTTTTTAGATATTTTTTATTAAGAACTTCCCAGGTCCCGTCAGTAGAGGCATTGTCAATGATAATTATTAAATCAAGAGTCCTTATTTGCTTAAGTAGTGAACTTAAACATTCTTGTAATAAATCTTTTCTATTATATGTAACTACAACTGCGGCAATTTTTTCTTTTTTTTTCATTATTTTTTTAAATTATTAATTTTTCTGTATAAATATAGTTTTTTTACCACTAGTCCAAATTTTGTTAATATTATTACAATTTTTAGCAATTAATAAATTAATTTGTTTGGTAACATTTGGTAAATCATAGCCATAATCATCAAAAGATATTACTCCACCCTTAACTAATTTTCTCCAGACTAAATTAAAATCATTTCTAACATACTCTGCGGAGTGATTTCCATCGATATATGCGAAAGAAATTTTTTTCAATGGCAGCTCTACTTTTTTGCTATCTCCCACTAAGGTAATTAAATTATTACAATTTTTAGTAATTTTTTTATATAACTCAAGCTGATTTTTTTCTTTTAGTTTACTCATATATATTGAGGACATTTTTTTTCCACTTAAGCATTTTGTTTTATCGAAACTTGGTGAAAAAATATCTAATGCATATACTTTTTTACTTGATTTATTTACTTCTAAATATTTGCATAGTTTGTAAGTGCCACCACCCAAAAAACAACCAATTTCAACAAAATCTCCATCTAGCTCAATTATTTTTTGTTTATCTACTTGATCAAGAAGAATTTCGTATTTAGTTAAATCCGACCAATACGATGGTGGAAAAAAATTATATTTTAATTTAAAAATAAGAGAGTATGGTATATGAATAAAAATCTTCAATATATTTTTAATTACAATCATTTTGTAATTTCTAGAGCTCGATTCACTGCTTGATCAATATTATAATATTTACATTCTGCCAATCTTCCTGCGAAAATAATATTCTTTAATTTTTTTGCTTCATTTATGTATTTATCGATAATTTTAAAATTACTATCATTTTGGACTGGATAACCTAAAAAGCCTTTGTCCCATGACGCATACTCTTTGGCCACTATCGTGCTATCATTTTTTAAAAAGAGAAACTTATTAAATTCTGTTTTCCTTGTAAATTTATAATTATTAGGATAATTTATTACACTATTCATTTGAAAGGATTCTTTGTTATATTTTTGAAATTTAAGTTTGATTCTCCTATATAAGATTTTGCCATACTTATAGTCAAAAAAGTAGTCAAGTGGTCCAGTGTAAAATATCTTTTCAAAATTTTGTCCATTAATAATCTTTTTGTAATCTTTTCCCAATATTAGCTTAATATTTTTATTTTTTATCATACTATTAAACATTGCCGAAAATCCCTTTACTGGAATTCCCTGATATTTATCTTGGAAATATCTATTATCTTTTGAGATAAAAACAGGCACTCTGGCGGTAACGGACGGATCGATTTCATTTGGTTTTAATCCCCATTGCTTAAGAGTGTAGTTTAAAAAAACATTCTCATAAATGTAATCAGATAATTTTATAATTAAAGGATTGCTACTTTTTCTTAAGTTAAGGATTGGAATCTTTTCACTCAATTTGAATTCATCAAGCAAGATAGATTTAATAACTTTTGACTGTTTGCTAGAGAAAACAAGGTCAATCGAATTTAAATTAAAGGGAATATTAATTTTTTTACTAGAGATAGAGACATAAACATAATGGCTATAGTTGTTAAATTTTGTATATTTCGAAAGATACTTCCATACCCTTGTTTCATTTGTATGAAAAATATGCGGGCCATATTTTTGAATATAATTTCTGTTTTCATCAAAATAATCATAACAATTTCCGCCAATTGTGTTTCTAAGATCAATTAGGATAACCTCATTTCCTCTTGAGGCCAATCTTTCGGTTATAGTTATACCTGTTATTCCAGCACCCACAATCAAATATTTATTATTCATATGTTTTTTTATTTAGCGCCAATGAATTTTTAAATTTTAAATAAGAAAAGGCTGATACTAAAATCTCAGTAAATAATACCGTAAAAGCCGCGCCTTTGATTGAGAAAACAGAGGTAAGAATGATAAAAGTTGGAATGTGAAATAAAGATGCAAATATAAAAATTTTAGAAGCTGATTTTGCACCTTTAAATGCGAAAAGACCTTGTGTCGCAAATATATTACTAAGAGAAACAACAAAGGGAACAAATGACATTATTCTCATGATTATAACTGACTCAGTGAATTGATCCCCCAAAATTAACTTTGTAATTATTGGAGAATATATAAATATAATTATTGACAAAATAAAAGATAAAGTGCTAATTAAAACTCCAAGTCTTTTAAGAGCATTTATGCTTTTAGCCTCAGATTTATTATATAGATTACTAAAGAATGGAAAAACGGTTTGAGAAATGGGTACTAGTAAACCCTTAAAAGCATATATTATTCTATCTGCTCCGTGATAATATGCAACTAATTGATTATTTGTGAGAATTCCAAGAATAAAAATATTACTTGAGGTATAGAAATTTCCAAAAAAAGTTGATACAAAAAAATACCAACCATTTTTTACTTGATATTTTACTGACTGAAAAGATGGCCTTATAATACTTATTCCAATACATTTAACTGCCAAATAAATTGCTAATAAACTAGAAATTAAATGTCCCAAGGAATTAAATAATGGTACAAGTTCGTATTGGTCTTGACTGTGAATAAAAACAAAAATACATATTAAAAAAAACACTCTTGCGAAGAGGGTTATATATGTAATGAATTTCATTTTTTCCATACCCTGGAATAACCAAACGGGAAAAAATGTATTACTAAATACTAATATAAAAGAATAATAGAAAATAAGATAATCCGATCTAAATTTTGGAAATGAAAATACGATAATTGAAAAAATAACTAAGCTAAATATAAATAAAAATAATTTGATGAAAATTACTGTTGAAAAAATTTCAGATACTTTATTTATATTTTCTCTATTAATAGAAATTTCTTTTGTAGCAGATAAGTTAAATCCATAGTCGGTAATAATATTAAAATAATTTACAAGAGATTGAGCAAATACTATCAATCCATATTTTTCCGGACCTAAAATTCTAACGAGATAAGGAAGTGAAATTAGAGGAAATAAATATGTTAATCCTTTAAGTAGGGAAAGAGATAAAAAGTTTTCATACAGCCTCTTTTTAGTAGGTGAATTGGGTAAAAAACCAATAAAGTAATTGTAAATTCTTTCGGTCATTTGATAATGTTATAATTCCTAAAAAAATGATTGCTTATATACTGACATTTTTGATATTTATATTTAATATTTGGTTAATTAATCAAGGCTCAGGATTTACAGTCCCCAGGGAAATGCTGTTTCGTAATTACGCTCCAATCAATATTCCAGTTATTTTTTTCCCTTTAATATTAGCTGTCTTTTTGTTATTAAGCAAACTATATTTAAAATATGAGTTACTCCTAAGCACTCGAATAAAACATATTATAATTTTTGTGATATGTATTTTGTTTTCGGTTAGTCTTTTTCACACAGTCCAAACAAATCCTGACTATGGCCACTACCAAAGAGAGGCAAAATATTTTGTTGAGAATGGACCAAT
>DIVM01000216.1 GCA_002435835.1 Firmicutes bacterium UBA6132 | reverse complement strand
TGCTGAAATCTATCACAGAATCAAATCTTCTTATTAAAGCTTTATCAAAAGATTTATAAAGATTAGTAGTTGCAATTAGCACTACATTATCATTCAAACTATCCAATCCCTTTAATACTGAAGATGTAGCTCTTCCCATTTCACGCAAATCATTTGAGTTAATTCTATCAATAGCTAATGCATCTATCTCATCAAACAAAACTACAACTTTTTCTGGATGTGATACATTGCGAATTTCATCGAAAAGACTTGATATATTTTTAGATGTTTGACCAAGCTTGCTATCAATAACTAAATCAAAATCAACTACAAATAATTCTCTTTCAAGTATGCGTGCTATTTGCTTTGCAGTCTCTGTTTTACCAGTCCCCGGAGGTCCTTCAAATAGAAACTTGTTAACTCCTGCATTATGACCAATTGCATTTACAATTCCTAAAACACTATCTTTTATACTATCCGGTAAGGGAAGTGAATCAGTGTTAACATCTACCCGTTTAAAAAACATATGTGTAGCCTCATCCATTTGTGGAGAGAAAGTGTTTGTGTCTGACAAAAGTGCCATAATATACTCAGAAAGTTGGTAATTATTTATTTCATCAAAATATCTTGCTATTTCGTATGCTTCATTTCTAAAAGCAGCATCATTTTTTTCAGAATAATATTTTATTAGGTTCAAAACGTTCTTTTTTTTCATTTCATTCACCCCGAAATGCATTATATCACGCCAGGGACAAAAAGTCAACATTAGGGACAAATTATTATATGTTTTTATAATCTGGTGCTGTTTATATATGCCTGTCCTACGTTTATGCTTTCGCCTAAAGCACATGCATATATATGCTTAACTTTCCAGCCTTCTTCTAAATGCCTATTTGCGATATCTAAACCTTCATCTTCTTTTGCACCTATCATTTTTCCATTACTTCTAACCAATATAACCGTTTCCATCATCAAGCTCTCCTCTTATATAATTTATTAAGGATGTCCAATTGCATCTAATTCTACTGTTGTGACTCTATAGATTAAAAATACGTAATAACCACGACTCGAAATTATATTCGCTTAGTCATCCCTACAAGTTGGAATTTACTAAACTAAATAGTGTATTGCTTATTTAAGTTCCTTTAACTTTACCAAAGTAAACCCCGTTACAATTTATTGCAAGGCTTTTAATTTTTTAAATATTTTACTAATTTTGAATTTGTTTACTATGTATAAAACATTGAAGAATAAATAAGTATTATAGCAATTGTGTTGTATTTTACAAAAAAATGTAGTAAAATTTTACAAATTAATTATTTCAAGGCTTAAGTGTAAAATGTGATAATAGCGCATAAAGTAGTATAATTTAGCACTAAAACTTAGTAATCCAATCAAACTAACTAATGTATTGCTGTTATTATATTATTAGGAGTATTATATATTTATTTGTACAGGTGTCAGTATATGTTTAATATCAGCTTTTAAATTTTCCATTTCAATCTGATAATTAGAATATATATGCCAACTAAGGCCTTGTGAATATTGCTGTAGCTGTTTAAGGATTATTATGTCTTAAATGAATGTGAGGTGTAAATTTTTTGAATAAAAAAGATAGAGTTGTTACAACTTCACTAATTATTGTTATTTGTTTATTAATTAGTATCTTTTATTTATATACATACAAAAAAATAGGTGAAATATATCAAGATGAAACGCAAAATGCAATACTAAATATAAAAAAATCATTTTTAAAAAATACTGTTGATAATCTTATCTTCGAAATTGAATTGACCAGAGAATATGAAGCTGAATTATATAAAAAATATATTGTTCGAAGATATGATACATTAGCTTTAGAAGAAAAACTTTCAACTGACAAAGAATTTGTTGATTATTTTATAGATAGATTTACTTTGGATTTTAATAAAGATTCCTATTTGGATTATTGGACTGTATTTTTATGGGATAACAGCAGTAATCAAATACTTTATGATCCAGGAAATATTATCGAAAATGACGTTAATTTAACATTAGAAAATTTAAAGCCCTTGATGTCATTCTATAAAATAATAAATCACGGGAAAATTTCTGGGTTTATTGGAGTTAGCCAAAATTTTATTGATAGTAGAATAAAGGTAATTACTGCAGAAAAAATTAGAAAATTGAAATTTGATAATGATTCATATATATGGGTCAATGAGGTTGTTAATTATAATGGCGGCAAAGATTATGCTATCAGAAGAGTACATCCGAATCTTCCTGAAACAGAAGGAATGTATTTATCAACAGAAATAATGGATATAAAAGGGAATTTACCGTACTTAGAAGAACTTGAGGGTGTTAAAAAAGATGGAGAACTCTTTATAAAATATTACTTTAAAGAGTATGACAATGATAATATTTCTGAAAAATTATCATTTATGAAGCTATATAAAGACTTTGACTGGATAATTGGAATGGGAATTCACATGGATGATATACAGCAGTATATTGTTAATACTAATGAAAAAAGTAATGAAATAACTAAAAAGTATATAAGTTTGTTTTTATTTTTTCTTGTAGTTATCATACTTTTAAGCTTGGGTTTTTTAATGTTATTGAAAAATTGGTATTTTAAAAAAGAAAAAAGTAAAATAGAGCAAGAAAATAATAAAGATATACTAACAAACGCGTTTACACGCAAATACGGAACAAATGAGTTGATCAAATCACTCAATGAGTTTAAAAAGAACATTACAAATCCAGCCATTATGATGTTTGATATTGACAATTTCAAAAATATAAACGACACTTTTGGTCATGATGTAGGCGATCAGATATTAAAGGAAGTTGTAAATACGATCAATAAAAACATACGAAGTACGGATAAGCTGGTTCGATGGGGTGGCGATGAATTTGTTTGTATCTGTTATGGTTTGAATAAAGAAAATGTTTTAGTTTTTGGACAAAAATTGCTCTTATCTGTTGCATCAATAAAAATTTTATCAGGTAAGTCGACAATTAACGCAACAATTTCTATTGGATTTTCTTATTTTGAAAAAAACGAAGAAGTTATTGACGATGTTATTAAAAGAGCTGACATGGCAATGTATAAATCAAAAGAAGAGGGTAGAAACACTGTAAATCTTCTATAGTATTTCGTTCTTAAATGAGTGTCATGTATATACTGTATATTAACTACATTTATATTAAAACCTATAATTTTTTATCCGATGGATATAAATTATACAATATAAAAAGTTTTAAAATGTGTTTATATTTTATTTACATGGGTATTAATATAAAAGTTCTCTAAAACATTTAATTATTAATTGCTTTATATTTACTTAGTAGAATCTATAAACACTAAGGATACAATGGAAGAAGAAAATAAAAAAGTAAATTTTAGCAAAGACCAAAAAAATAAATTAGCTAATGAAATAGAAGAGTTAAAAAAAGTTTAAATACTCAAATTTCAAAATTGGGTATTAAAAATAAATATACAATAGAAACAAGTCAAAAATTAGACAAATTGATTATAAAATACATAGACGAAAATGAAAACTAATAAGTAATAAGAAATATTTATGATAGTGTTTTAGAGAACAATTATAATGCTACTTCAATATTTTTTGTAATGAATAAGAAGCTAAGTTATAAAATACATAATTTTAGGGGTGTAGTAATGAAAGAGAGATATTATGCAGAGCTTGATACTATAAGTAACAATTATAATAGGCTTATTAAAATAGAAGAAGCTGACAATTTAGATAAAACCACATATATATATGAATCAAATTTAAGTAATTGGATACAAAACAAATACTTTTTAGAATTGCAATTTGATAGAAAAATTTATGATGAAGTAAGTAAAGATATTGCATATACGCTTATTAGCAGATGGGAGAAAGATTCATTTTTTTCAAATGCATAAAAGGCTCTTTTTGAGCTTGGTATTAAACACAAAATCATTATGCCGTTTACCACTATGCATAATTGCAAAGTTTAACGCAGTCATCGAAAGGATAATGAAAGATTTTATTCTGTAAAAACATATTATTCTTTTGATAATTTTTCTAATCATTTAAGTACTTACAATCTTTACAAATCCTTGAACCATGATATAATATATAAGAAGCAATTGCAATTACAATGTTAAAAATGTTGCAGAAAAAATTTAAAATCTGCAACGCGTCTGCAACATAAATAACATTAAATAATACTACATAATATAATATAACACATTATTTTTTATATTTCAGATTATATGGCTTAATATCAATGCTTAATGACACATAATAAAACTAAATAATATTATATAATATAAGTGTTTACCATGAATATACAGACTTCGAATCTAGGCGTCGGGGGTTCGAGTCCCTCATGGTTCATAAACAAAAGTCTTGCAATTTAATTATTGCAAGGCTTTTTATTTTTGAATTTGTATTATGTATAATAATAATTATAAAAAGATTAAAAATTTATGACCTACCCATTACGAGGAGGTTAATCCATCTTTTTATGTAGTTTTATATTATCTTATATAATATAATTTAACTCAATATTAAAAAAACCCAACATTTGAATTTCAAGGCAGATGTTGGGGTTTTCACTTTTATGACAAGCATTCTAAAAAATTTCTGGCTACTAAAGTTAAATAATGATTTTTATGCCAAACTATTGCAGTTCCTGTATCTAAGTGCATTTCGCGTATTTCATGGCAATTGAAATTTGATCCATTGATAAGATTTGTCCAATCTCTGGGAACAATGGCAACGCCCATTCCCTGTTCTGCAAAAAGTAGTAGCGGTCTTGTATCCTCTATTTTGCATAGGATCCTTGGCTCTAAACCATTTCTTCGAAATAAATCTGCTATATCCCTTTCAAATCTGCGATGAACCAATAATGGTTTTTGAGAAAGCTCTTTCAAGGTTACATTATTACACTTGCTATTTAAATTCATCTGACTACTTGATATCGCCACCATAGGCTCAACGGGCAATGATATAGATCCAAAAATATCTGAATTCAATGGACTTCGTATTATGCCAATCTCTATTATGCCCCTCTTTAAAAGTTCCAATATTTCATCTGTGCTGTACTGGAGTATTTCAAAGTCTATGTTTGGGTATTTTTTGTGAAATGTGTAAATTTTTTTCATAAGTATAGTTTCAATTGCAGTGGATATACATCCGATAGATAATTTCCCATTGATACCTTTATTGAAATCCTTAATCTCCTTGACTGTTGCTTCTGACAAATCAAGAATCTGCTTTGCCCTATATGAAAGCTTCTGGCCAGCTTCTGTAACAGAGAACTGGCGTGTGGTTCTTTCAATCAAGGTTACACCTAATTCACCTTCGAGCAACTTAAGCATCTGACTCAAGTATGGCTGAGCCAAATGAAGCTTTTTGGCTGCCTTTGATATGTTGCCCTCTTCGATTATGGTAAGAAAATAATATAGTTGCCTGTTGTCCATAATGACTCCCTATATATAATAAATAAATATATATTATATAGTTTTTAGATATTTTTATTATATATTATTTTCTGCTATAATGATATAAAAATTAATGTGGTGATGATTATATTGGATCTTATATTGGCATTTATCATAACATTTCTGCTCTTACTATCGAGCGTATTTAATGGAATATTTCTCGCCTATCCTTTAGCTGCGGGAATAATATTATTTTTTATAGTTGCATTAAGAAGAGGGTATGCAACTAATGACATATTAAAAATGGCATACAGAGGAGGCAAAAAATCTGTCTTAGTGATAAAAATATTCATACTGATAGGAGCCCTTATTCCTACTTGGATGGCTTCAGGCACTGTTCCGGCTATAGTGTACTTTGGAATAGAATTGATTAAACCAAACTTATTCATTTTGACGTCATTTTTAATCAGCTGTCTTGTGTCATTCCTAATTGGCACATCGATTGGAACTTCAGGTGTTGTTGGAGCATCATTGATGGTTATCGCGAAAAGTGGTGGTGTCAACCTATCAGCTACAGCAGGAGCAATAATTGCTGGTGTCTATTTTGGAGATAGATGTTCTCCAGTCTCTTCGAGTGCCAGCCTTGTAGCTTCTTTAACCGAAACCGATATATATGATAATATCAAAAATATGTTTAAAACAAGCTCAGTTCCTTTTATGATTTCAGTTGTTTTTTATATTATACTTTCCAATGCATTTCCACTTCAAAGTTCATCAAATAGTATCAACAGTCAGATACTTCAAAAATTCGACCTTAATCTTATCATACTGGTTCCGGCGTTGGTCATTATCATTTTTTCAATATTTAAGGTGAATGTAAAAATATCTATGGCTGTGAGCATAATCTTGGCATTCGCAATCAGTATAATTATTCAGCATCAGACAATTGCATCATGTATAAAATTTATAATATTTGGATTCACCATTACTGATTCAAGCCCTCTTAGTTATATAATTAAAGGAGGAGGAATAATATCTATGCTCAAGACATCACTGATTGTACTCTTTTCATCTGCCTTTGCTGGAATAATGGAGGAGACTAAGATGCTTAGCATTATTGAGAATGCTACCTCAAAAGCAGATTCGAGGTACAAGGTTTTTAGAAATGTATTAATCACAAGCTTGTTTGGATCCATCTTAGGATGCAGCCAGACCTTTGCGGTTATGCTGACACATATGCTGAATAAGAAAGCTTACAAAAATAACGATCTTGATAATTCATGTGCTGCAATTGACCTTGAGAATACGGCAATAATGGTATCTGCAATAGTTCCATGGAACGCAGCACTGCTTGTTCCTATGACAATTTTAGGAACAG
Organism: Firmicutes bacterium UBA6132; assembly: GCA_002435835.1. Next base: position 4,146 of record DIVM01000216.1, on the reverse strand, counting down.
ATGTGACCTGTATGCCGTATTTGATGTATATATATCTTCTACCAATCTACAACCTGCTGTATTTAAAGTTGCGAAAAAATAATAGTGGAAGGCGCATGCTTTATAGTATTTTACGAACTAAAATATAAGATTACATTACATAATCAATTAGGTGAATAAACTTGTATAAGGAGTATGTTATAATTCAAAGTTCACCACTACAAAAATTAATTAATAAAAAGAACTTACCATATCTCATAGTAAGTTCCTTTTTATATTAAAATATTTAATTATCATCCCTTACAAATATCATTTTGTACAAGGCAATTTAGTTTTTAAATAATCTTGAAGTGATCCAATTAAAAGCAACTCAACTATAACCCACAAAATTGTCATCTTCTCTTAGAGAATGTATATCTGCTTAGCAAAAAATAAGCCAATATAACTAATAGTTATATTATTCTTAAAATGGTATTAATTGGTCAATATTATTTAAATCAAAACTCTAAATTACTTTATTAAAATGACGATATACTTGTAAGCTTTAAAATTGACATAGGTTATTGATGTCATATAAATTAGCTGAAAGATAAGATCTTATAATTAAATTTTCAATTTATTAAAAATAACAATTAAAGGAGATGTGAAATTATGGTACATAAAAAAAGTATATTAGCTAAAATTCTTTTATTCATTGGAGTTCCAGTTATTATAGCATTCTGCTTAACGGCAGTATTCATATTGCAAATAGTTGGCATTTCAGTAAGTGATTTAACCCAAAAGGAACTTACATCTAAATCTGCATCTGCATCATATCAGGTGAGTGAGTTCTTTACTAAACATTTATCAATTGCTGAGCAAATGTCCACAAATAGTCAGATAGAAAAAGTATTTGAGGAGACAGTTCCCGGAAAAATAATTACTTCTGTCGACAGCTTTGCTAATGCAAAAAAAACTATGATCAATGTACAGGAAACAGATCCTAAAAACATAGTAGTATCATGGATAGCGGATGCAGATACTAACCAGCTGACACAATCAGATGGCTATTTGCTCTCAGAAGGCTGGAATATGAAGGAGAGACCGTGGTACGCTTCTGTAATGGAAAATCAGAGTGTGGTACTTACAAATCCATATCAAGATACTGCAACAGGAAATATAATTGTAAGCGCTATTTGCCCTGTATATAAAGAAAATTCAAAAGAGTTTCTAGGTGTTGTGGGAATAGATTTCTCAATCGAAAATATAGGACTTTTAATGAAGGAATATAAGCTTGGAGAGACTGGCTTCTATATTCTGACTACAAGTAATGGTCAGGTTATATACCATCCTAACGAAGAGTATATAAATAAAAGCATATCTGAGACCGATCTGTCGGATAATATTATAAATGCCATTGAAAACAATGAATCTGGTCAGATCGAATATCAGTTTCAGTCAGAGAAAGCACACGGATATGTATCCAATGTAGGGGATACAGGATGGGTAGTTGCAACAGGATTACCTGATAAAGAATTCAACAGGACATTTAATTCTGTCCGAAATGCAATTCTTATTTCTTTTGGTATTGCAATCGTAATAATCATTGCATTGATTTTGATTATTGCCATAGGTATTGTAAAACCTCTTAAAAAGCTCAGAGGTATAGCAAATGAAATAGCTGATGGAAATTTAAATGTTCAGATGGATATACAGTCCCGTGATGAAATAGGACAGGTAGCAGATGCTTTTGAAAAAACGGTCGTAAGATTAAGCAAATACATTGACTATATCACTGAAATATCAGAAGCATTAAATACATTTGCAAAAGGAGACATGTGCATTACCCTGAATCAGGATTATGCTGATGAATTTTCTCCAATTAAAAAAGCTTTAAATGATATTTCAGTGTCCCTCAGCCAGTCACTTTCAGCTATCAATTTGTCTGCTGAACAGGTAAATGCAGGAGCATCACAGGTAGCAGACAGCGCCCAGGTTTTATCTTCAGGTGCTACACATCAAGCAAGCTCAATAGAGCAATTATCTGCATCCATCAATGAAATATATGAATCAGCCAATAAAAATGCGGAAAACGTATATACCGCTTTCAAATATGTTGATGAAACTGTACTGGAGGTAGAAGAGAGCAACAACTATATGAAAAAAATGCTACTGGCAATGAATGAAATTGAAATAACATCAAATGAAATAAGCAAAATAACAAAAGCAATTGAAGCAATAGCTTTCCAGACAAATATACTAGCTCTTAATGCTGCCATAGAGGCATCCCGCGCAGGTAATGCAGGTAAAGGATTTGCTGTTGTAGCTGATGAAGTACGAAACCTGGCGGCAAAATCAGCAGAAGCAGCTAAAAATACTGTGAATTTAATTGAAAAATCTATTTCATCAGTTCAGGAAGGTTCAGGAATAGCTCGTAATACAGCTAAATCACTAGAAATAGTATCAATTAAAACTAAGAATGTTAAAGATATTATAGTAGAAATAGATAGTGCTTCACAGGCACAGACGTCCTCTATCTCCGAAATTAATCTGGGAATAGAACAAATTTCTGCCATAATACAAAACAATGCAGCAACAGCAGAGGAAAGCTCGGCATCAAGTGAGGAACTGTCAGCCCAAGCTGCTATGTTAAAGGATGAAACAAGAAAATTTAAACTTTTATGTGATTAAAAAGTTCCATACTTTAACATGCAAGAAATCTTTGCTTGAATCTCAAATCATAACTATATTAAAAATATTTATTATTACTAAATTTTAAAAAACAAAATAGCCTCAATATTTTCTTTCTTATAAAGAAAAATATTGAAGCTATTTTGCTATTTTTTAGTATATATTTTGAGACTACCCTTTTTTATATACCTCTTAATATTGATAAAAACCCTTGCCTGTTTTTCTTCCTAATAAATTGGCTCTTACCATTTTTATAAGCAATGTATGTGGTCTGTATTTAGGGTCACCAAATTCTCTATATAATACATTCATAATTGCCAAACACACATCGTTACCTATCAAATCTGCTAAAGCTAAAGGCCCAATTGGATGATTAGCACCTAGCTTCATTGCCGTATCAATATCCTGTGGATTTGCAATACCTTCTGCCATTATACCGATTGCTTCATTAATCATAGGAATTAGCACTCTATTTACCACAAATCCTGGAGCCTCTTCAACTTCAACAGGAGTCTTTCCTATTTCTTTTGATAAGTTCACAATATAATCTTTAGTCTCATCTGAAGTTACTATACCTTTTATTACTTCAACTAATTTCATTACCGGAACAGGATTAAAAAAATGCATTCCTATAACCTTTTCAGGTCTTTTTGTAGCACTTGCTATATCAGTTATTGAAAGAGATGAAGAATTAGTTGACAATATAGTATTCGCATTACAAATTTCATCAAGCTGAGCGAATACTTCTTTCTTTAATTGAATATCTTCTACAGCAGCTTCTATTACTAAATCAGCATCCTTAGCATCTTCAAGGCTTTGTGTTGGTGTTATGTAAGATAATATTTTTTCTTTATCTTGTTCTGTAATCTTATTTTTTTGAACTAATCTATCCAAGTCCTTGTTGATTAACTTCATACCTTTTCCAGGTGTTCTTTCTCTCATAAAAACTTGGATACCTGATTGTGCAAAAGTTTGTACAATTCCCGTTCCCATAGTTCCTGAACCTAAAACATATACCTTCATTTTTTTCTCCTATCTTTTATCTTTTATTTTTTATCTTTTATCTTTGAATTAACATTGAAGTTCCCATTCCGCCGCCTATACACAACGTGGCAAGACCTTTTTTAGCATCTCTCTTTTGCATTTCATAAATAAGTGAAACAAGAATTCTTGCACCTGATGCTCCGATTGGATGACCGAGTGCTATTGCTCCTCCATTAACATTTGTAATCTCAGGATTTAATCCTAAATCACGAGTTACTGCAATTGCTTGTGAAGCAAAAGCTTCATTAGCTTCTACCAAATCTAAATCTTCAACAGTCCAACCTGCCATAGCCAATGCTTTTTGTGTTGCTGGTACAGGTCCTAATCCCATAACCTTTGGATCAACTCCTGCAGAGCCATATCCAGCAATTTCGCATAAATACTTAATTCCAAGCTCATCAGCCTTTTCCTTGCTCATAATTATTAAGGCTGCTGCTCCGTCATTTATTCCTG
>DIVM01000292.1 GCA_002435835.1 Firmicutes bacterium UBA6132 | reverse complement strand
TATACTTTCCATTTTTCCCTTAACCCTGTTCTGCTTCTGCGTAAAGCAGTATCATTAGGCATTTAATTCTATGTAACCTACAATCCAATTACTCAGAATGCAGTTTCGAGCAGGGATATGTTTAGTAACTAACATAGTTTCTGTAAATGATAAAATGAAAATACACAAAAATTAGAATCTCAAAATACACAAATTTGTACATTTTTCTTGTATAATAAATAGATATTTTTATGACAACAGGAGAAAGTTATGCGGAAAGATGTACTAAATCAAATTAAGCTAATAAGGGAGGAAATTGGTGTATTGAATAAAAGTGAACTTGCCAGAAGATTTAATTGCGACAGGAGGACAATAGATAGATATATAAATGATTCAAGTAATGAATTCAGAAAACCAAGGGAAATAAAAAGCAAAATAGAAAATTTTGAAGAAGTAATCATTGATAAAGTAGACAATTGGGGCTCTAACTCAATGGCAGTATATAAATATATTCAAAAGAAGGGATACAACGGCGGTTATCATACTGTAAACAATTTTATCAAAGATCATAAAAAAGCAGAAATAAAAAAGGCTACAATAAGATTTGATACAAGCCCTGGTATTCAAGCACAGGTGGATTGGAAAGAAAGTATAAAAATGATAAGCAGGAATGGTGAAATATTTGAAGTAAATATATTTTTAATGGTATTAGGTTATTCAAGATTAAAATATTTAAAACTTACAGTAGATAGAGCTCAAGAAACATTATTTAAATGTTTGTTTAAAGGATTTAAATATTTTGAAGGAATACCAAAAGAAATATTATTTGACAATATGTCTACTGTTGTAGATAGAAATAGGACAACTTTTAAAAATGTAGCAATTAATCAAAAATTTAAATATTTTTCTATGGATGCTGGATTTGAAATAATAACATGTAGACCATATAGGCCAGAAACGAAAGGAAAAGTGGAAACCTTAGCTAAATTAGTAGATAGATTAACGCCATATAATGAAGAATTTGATACTTTTCATGATTTAGAAATGATAGTAAACCAGTTTAATGAAGAGATAAATAATGAGATATCACAAGCAACAAATGAAGTTCCATACAAAAGATTTGAAAAAGAGAAAGAGTATTTAAACCCATTACCAACAATGGATATCCTTCTATCATATTTCCACCACGAAAAAGAGTATAAGGTATCCAAAGAATCTATGATCAGGTATAAAGGTAAAAAATACTCCGTTCCAACGATTTATATAGATAAATACGTAACAGTTTCAGAAATAGAGTCTGAACTGCATATATATTATAGCAAAGATTTAATTGTTTGTCACAAGATATCAGAAAAAATTCTTCATTACAAAAAAGACCATGCAAAAGGAATATTAAAGTCAGATGCTCTTAAACATTATTCAGATGAAGATATTGAATGTTTTATTGAGCAAAATTTAAGAAATATGGATATATTTTTGGAGGGATAAGTAATTGAGCAGCTATAATAAACTACTAAATAATCTTGAGACATTAAAATTAGAAAAATTCAGAAGTTATTTACCAAATTACATAGAAGAAATAGCAAAAAAAGAAATACAATTTACAGATGCATTGTTAGAGTTAACAGAAAAAGAATTAGATTTTAGAAATGAAAGGGCGTCAAAGATACAAATATCAGTGTCTGCCTTTCCATTTGAAAAAACATTAGATGATTTTGACTTTGATTTTCAGCCATCTATAAATAAATCTCAGATATTAGAATTTCAAAATTTAAGGTACTTAGAAAACAAAGAAAATATACTTTTCTTTGGATCCTCAGGGGTTGGTAAAACTCATTTAGCTGTGGCATTAGGAATTGCTGCAGCTAAAAAAAGGTATCTTACTTATTTTATATCTTGTCATGATTTAATAACTCAATTAAATAAAGCACATGCAGAAAACCGGTTAGAAGCCAAGTTAAAGCATTTCTCAAAATACAAGTTATTGATTATTGATGAAATTGGATATCTGCCTATTGATAAACAGGGAGCAAACTTATTATTTCAATTAATTAATAAAAGATATGAAAAGAATTCAACAATCATTACTACTAATCAGCCTTTTAGTAAATGGGGTGAAGTTTTTTCGGATATTACTTTAGCTAATGCTATTTTGGACAGACTAATTCATCATTCAAGTATTGTTAAGATTACTGGTCCATCATATAGATTAAAAGGAAAAATTGATGTTATAGAAAATAAAAAAAGTAGCAATAATTAATTCTAATTTTTGTACATTTTGAGATTCTAATAATTGTACATTTTGATATTGACATTTACAGTTTCTCACGAAACACTACAAATCAGCGACTACTTGTCGCACTATAAAAATAGTGGTAATTTGGAATTGTAATAAATTACGTATTTTCACAAGTTCCAACCTCAATGTAATTTTTCTGTGCTTGTTTTAATGATTTAACATTAGCATCGCCTTCAAAATCAATATCTTTAAACTGCAATAATTAGCTTCCAAAAACATAGACTAATAATGTTAGTCTTCTAATTGTTTATAACCACAACATTGACATGTATATTTTCTATTTTTATCTATCTATTTTAGAAAAATGTTTAAAACATTTGAAAATCGTATAGAATATTAGTCAAGTGTTTTTTTATATTTTTTATTATTTTTAATTACTGCGATCTAAAAAAAGTGTTCCGCTTCATAAATATGCTTAAAAGTTATTGACTTGAATAACTTTTAAGCATATAATATAATAAAGTATAGAATAC
>DIVM01000017.1 GCA_002435835.1 Firmicutes bacterium UBA6132 | reverse complement strand
AAAAATTTACCTATTAATACTCCTACTACCATACATAAAGCTACCCAAAGTGATAAATACTTTTGAAAAAAACCTATACCTTGTGAATTTTCATTACTCATAATAATATCCTCCTCTTATTTTTCACACATATTTATTAATTTACAACCACTATATTTCTCAGAGTCCTTTTCATAAAATGGTAACTCTTTTATCTTTATAATTAAGTAATCATATAAACTTTTATTATTATTTATAAATTCATCGCTGATTTTATAATATGTCCATTGTGCTGTTTTATAACTTTCTAAAATACCAGCTCTTTTAAGTACATTTAAATGTCTCGAAACATTAGATTGTGTAAGCTCTAAACATTCCTCAATTTCACACACGCACATTTCTCCTTTTAACACTTGAGATATTATGCGAAGTCTCGTTTCATCTGCTAATGCTTTTAATATATCTATCAAACTTTCCTCCTATCATTATGCGCATATGATTATATACTCATATACATCTATTTTTAAAAGCCATTTTCATGGCTTCTAATATTGATATCATCTATAAAAATTATAAATATTATATAGATATTTGTCAATGTGTTTTTTGCAAAATTTTTGTAAAATTGCTGTAAAGTTAAATTTCTTTTAATTTCATGGCATCATAAAATTTCTTTAAATTTTCAGGCAATATATAATCAACCGCTTCATTTTTTTGTTGGTTAACACCATAAACTTCTTTTAAAATCCCTTCAATTATCATAGCTTTTGGAGGAACTTCATATTCATTTCCTTGATATATAAAAACTCTACAGTTAACTTCATCACCGCACAAATCTCCACATGACTTGCACAAATTTTCTTTTACTTCCATTTGAATATCATGACCGTTTATACGAATAGTTGGAGAGCTTACAAATTTATATTTTATAGCAAGTTCTTCACTATTTACATTTATTTTATTAATTATCAGCTCTACTCCTGCTGCATCAAGTAATTTTGAAATATCTAATAGTGATTCATAGAGAATTAAATCCGTTCCTATACATCGTTCACATTCAGTTAAATCAAGATATAAAAAATCAATGTTCACTTTTGTCTTTTTACTTTCAGATGTTGAGTCACAGCACCCTGAACTACATGAACAACAAGAAGATTCATTACAACTATTTTCCATTTTACTCTCCTTTATAATAATAGCGTTTTATAAAACTCAATAAATTTAATTAAATTATTTTTTCTAAAATCTTAATTATCTCTGCTGATTTTAATACTTTTCCGTAAGATACTACTTTTTCATCAATCACTAATGCTGGTGTTTGCATAACCCCATAGCTAACTATGTCTTTCATATTTTCTACCTTTATAACTTCTGCTTCAATACCTTTTTCTTTTAAAGCTATTTCTGTGTTTTCCTTTAATGTTAAACAATTTTTACATCCTGATCCTAAAATTTTAATTATCATATTATTCTCCTTTTAATTTTTAAATTTTTATTTTATTATATTTATTTAAATAAATATTTATTTTCGGCTATATGAAAAGATACGCAAAAGCATTAAAAGTATATCCAATTATTATAATTCCTGCTGTCACAATTCCAAAAAATATTGATAGCAATTTAGGTTTGACAACCTGTTTAAGCATGATTAATGAAGGTAATGAAAGAGCAGTCACTCCCATCATAAATGACAATACGGTACCTAATCCTACACCTTTTAAAACTAAAGCTTCTGCTATAGGTAAAGTTCCAAATATATCTGCATACATTGGTATCCCAACAAACGAAGCAACTAATACTGAGTACCATTTATCCTGACCTAATACTGCAGATATTATTGATTCTGGAATCCAATTATGTATTGCAGCACCAATACCTACTCCTATTAGAACATATTTCCACACTCTTTTAATTATTGCTAATACTTGTTCTTTTGAAAATTCTAATCTCTCTTTTACAGTAAGTTCTTCTTGCTCTATATCAACAGATTTATTTCCATATACATAGGGCTCTACATATTCTTCAAGTTTTAATTTACTAATTATTGTTCCACCAGTAACTGCAAGCAAAAGTCCTACTATTACATATGTAATTGCTATTTTCCAATTAAATATGCTTGCTAAAAGTATTACAGATGCTAAGTCAACAAGCGGTGATGATATTAAAAATGAAAATGTAACTCCAAGTGGTAATCCAGCACTTGTAAATCCAATAAATAATGGTATGGATGAACATGAACAAAATGGTGTAACAGTACCAAGTAAAGCACCAAATAAATTTGCCTTTATTCCCTTAAAACCACCCAATATTTTCTTAGTTCTCTCTGGTGGGAAATAGCTTTGTATATAAGAAATTGTGAAAATTAAAATTGATAATAAAATAAATATTTTCACTACATCATATATAAAAAAGTGTATACTACCTCCAACACGTTCATTTACATTTAGTTTAAATACATTTTCAACTAAAAGTTTAATCAAATCAGATAGCCACTGCATTTTTAACAGTTGCGTATTTATCCATTGAAACACAAACATTTTCATTCCCCCTTTTTAAATTTTTAATTATTTTCGATCTTAATATTTACACCTATATCATCAATAAAATTTTTTAACTTTTGCAGATTAAAATCATTTATTGTATATTTCATCCAAACACCATCTTTTCTTGAGTCAACTAAACCACTCTCACATAAAATTTTCATATGATAAGATAATGTCGGCTGTGTTATGTGAAATTCTTCTAAAATTTTGCAAGCACATAATTCACCATTAGAAAGCATTTCAAATATTTCAACCCTTGTTTCATCTGCCAAAGCTTTCATAAACATAGCATAATCTTTATAATTTTTTTCCATAATATCTCCTGTAATATATTGATAACTATCTATATCTATTATATTCATTATATAGATAACTGTCAATATGTATTACTTAAATTAATTAAATTATTCGTCGAATAATAACAGTTTATTTACTTCAGATTTTATGATATAATTTTTGTTATATCAAAAGTGAAAGTAGCAAATCGGCTTCTTCACACTGATACAATAAATACACTAAAGATAAAGACGTTAGTCTTTGTATCATTGATAGTATTTATTATATAATAATTCGAGGTAAACTATGTTAGAAGGCAAAAATAAAGATTTTATTTGTGAAGTATTAACATTTTGGGATAAACTAAATTTACAGGAACAAAATCTTATTTTAAACAATACAAATGTTGTAAATTATAAACAAGGTGATAATATTCATAGTGGAGAAAATGATTGTGTAGGTATTTTATTAATAAAAAGCGGAGAACTTAGAACTTACATACTTTCTGAAGATGGAAGAGAAATTACTCTTTACAGATTAACAAGTGGTGATGTATGTATTTTATCTGCATCATGTATTTTAAAAAGTATTACATTTGATGTATTTATTGATGCAGAACAAAACAGTGAAGTTCTTATTATAAATTCATCAGTTTTTGCAAAAATTTGCAAGGATAATATTTACGCAGAAAATTTTTCAAACCAAACAACAGCTGATCGTTTTTCTGATGTTATGTGGGCAATGCAACAAATACTTTTCATGAGTTTTGATAAAAGACTTGCAATTTTTATTCTTGATGAAGTTAATAGAAACAGCAGTGATACAATACAAATGACACATGAGCAAATAGCTAAATATATAGGTTCTGCAAGAGAAGTTGTATCAAGAATGCTTAAATATTTTGAAAATGAAGGTTATGTAAAGCTCTTTAGAGGCGGTTTGCAACTTATAGATAAAAAAGCATTAAGAAAAATAATATAAAATACAGGGCAATTAAATTGCCCTGTATTTTATTAGCTTATTAATTAGTTTGTACATTCAAATTTGATCCGTTGCCAAAACCGTTACATTGTCCTCTACCAAATCCTTGACCATTTCCATTGCCCATCATTTTTCCAAATCCAGCTCCCATTCTTTTGCCTGAACCGTTGCTACCTGAACCGTCACAGTTTACTTGATTATTTTCAATAGCTTCATAAATTTCATCTGCTTCAGCCTGTGTCAATATACCATCTTTTACTCTTTGGTCTAATATCGCTTTTTTGTTTAATAGCATTTCTTTCTGGAAGTCTTGAAGTTTTCCTTCATCATTTGCTATTGTTCCGTAAGTTTTTTCTGTTGTATTTCTTATTTCTACAATCTCATCAACACTTTTGCCTGTCAATCCAGCAATTATTTCAGCAGGACTTTGGTAATCAGCAGCTGCAAAAGCTGTAATTGTTGTTGCACCTATTGCTAATACTGCTGTTCCTAAAACTATTATTTTTTTTAATCTTGTCATTTTATTTCCTCCATTTATTTTATTTATTTCTTTCTTAAATAAATAATACAAAAGCTTTATGTCAAAATTATGTTTTTTATATTTTTATTTTGTGTAATTTTATATTTTAAAAACATAATTTTGTCACAATATTATTTTATAATATTGTTAATATGGTATAATAAAATAAAAATGAGGTGTGACTATGTCAATTATGCTTATAGCAGATGATAATAAACAAATTACATCAATATTAGAGGAATATGCTAAAAAAGAAAATTTTTTACCCAAAATCGCTTTAAACGGACGAGATGCATTGGACTTGTTCAGAAAACATAATCCTGATATTATTCTTCTTGATGTCATGATGCCTGAAATAGACGGATTTGAAGTTTGTAGGGAAATAAGAAAAACATCAAATGTGCCTATAATAATGATTACTGCGCGTGGTGAAGATTTTGAAAAAATAATGGGTTTAGATATAGGAGCTGATGATTATATTGTAAAACCATTTTCTCCAAGTGAAGTTATGGCAAGAGTGAGAGCTGTTTTGAGAAGGATATCCCATGACGATGGACAAAAGCTTCAAATTTATTCTTACGATAAATTAATAATAAATATGGATGACTACATAGTTACAATTGATGATAAAATTGTTTCTCTTACAAAAAAAGAAACTGAACTTTTGTGGACACTATGCACAAATAAAAATAAAGTATTCACCCGTGACAATTTACTTAACAGTTTATGGGGCTATGATTATTTTGGAGATAACAGAACCGTAGATTCCCATATTAAACGCCTTAGGGCAAAACTTGATGAATATGAACATGAAAACTGGGAAATTAAAACAATTTGGGGAGTTGGATATAAATTCGATGTTAAAAAAGATGAAAAAAGTGAACAACATGAGTAATATAATCCATGTGAAAAACAAAATCGCATTTAAATTAATAATGTATTTTTCAGTTACGCTTATTTTGTTTTCTATAATAATCGGAAGTATTTTTATGACACTTTTTAAAAGTCATACATTAAATATTTATAAAACTGATTTAGAAAAAAGAGCAACAACAATTGCAGATACGCTATCAGTCTTTATTGATTCCTCAAGCAATATAAGTAACAAAGGTTACATGCAAGGTAGTATGATGCAAAGCGGTATGGGCTCATATATTAAAAATTTAGATGATATTGCAATGACCGATGTTTGGATAGTGGATGAAAACTTAAATCTTATAACCATAGGAAATATGGCAATGGCGCAGTATAGTTACTCAGATTTACCTGAAGATGCAGATTTAGTTGTAAAAGAAGTATTTAAAGGTCAAACAACATTTTCAGAGCGTTTTAGTTCTTTATTAAATGCTCCAACTCTTACATTAGGGGCTCCAGTTTATTTTCAAGGACAAGTAATTGGTGCATTACTTTTGCACTCACCTGTTTCTGGTATGGATGACGCAGTAAATGAAGGCTTTAAAATTTTAATTTTGAGTATAATCGCAGCTCTTGTATTATCTATAATTTTGTCAGTTATTCTTGCTGTTTCCTTCACAAATCCCTTAAAAAAAATGAAAAATACTGCTTCTGCACTTGTAGAAGGAAATTATAACGCTAAAACTGATATAAAGCAAAATGATGAAATTGGTGAACTTGCTTCTACCATGGATATATTAAGTGATAGGCTTACCATTGCCAGCAATGAAAGTAAAAAACTTCATAAGCTTCGCCAGGATTTTATTGCGAATATATCACATGAACTTAGAACTCCAGTAACAGTAATACGAGGTTCTTTAGAGGCTCTTTGTGATGAAGTTGTTACAAATAAAGACCAAATTAAAGAATACCATAGCCAAATGCTTAATGAAAGCAAATATCTACAAAGACTTGTAAATGACCTTCTTGATTTATCAAAGCTACAGAATACCGATTTTAAAATAGAAATAGAGAATTTAAATTTATTAGAAGTACTTTCTGATATAATAAAAATCGGTAAAAAAATAGCAAGTAGTAAAAATATCGGAATTAATTTTAATACTGATAAAGATATTTTTATGATTAAAGGAGATTACGGAAGACTTAGACAGATGTTTTTAATCATAGTAGATAATGCAATTAAATTTTCTTTTGATAACAGCTATATAGATATATTCTTTAGAAATAATGAAGTTATAATAAAAGATAATGGAATTGGAATAAATGAAGATGAACTACCATTTATATTTGAAAGATTTTATAAATCAAAAAATGAAAGTAATAAAACAGGAACAGGGTTAGGCCTTTCTATAGCTAAAGAAATAGCTTATAGGCACAACATTAATATTTCTGTTAAGAGTACTAAAGAAGAAGGTACAGAATTTATATTTAGTTTTTTAAATATATAAAATAAAATCACTATAATTCTTGATCAAATTATAGTGATTATTTTTTATTAAAACATATTAAAAACATCATTATTCAATAATATTTAAAACCCTATCTCTAAGCATATTTTTATTTAAATCTTTTTCATTTTCTTTTTTTATAGTGACTACATCAGGATTTCCATCACTAATAAACTTAGTACGGCTTCCTTGTTCATATTGTTTAAAATAATCATACATACCACAGTTGTCCACGTTAATTTCACTTGCAGTTACTCTATATAAAGATGTGAAATCTATTTTTAAGTCATATGGAGAATATGACGGTCTCCAACCTACATCAAGTACTGCTAAATTTTTATAACTTTTATTTTCGTATAAACCATCAGTTACATATTTTAAATAAATATCTTCTGGGTTACTTCCATGTGGTAGAGCTAAAGTTTCAACAGTATAATCAGGCACTATTTTATTAATTAAAGCATTAACTTTACCAATTTCAAACTGTATTTCTTCACTATTTAAATTAGCTATTTCCTTATGGCTATAAGTGTGATTTCCTATATCATATCCATTATCTATTAAAAATTTTAATTTATAATCTGCATATTGATCTTGTCCAAAAAAATTAGTTCCTAAAAAAAAGCTTGCTGTAACATTAAAATCTGGATGGTTATTCTTGAATTCTTCTAATATTCCAACTGCACTATTTTTATCAATAATATATTCTCCGTTTACTTTTTCTACATTGAAGTTGTTTTGTCTTCCATCATCAAATGTTAGTATAATAGGAGTATATCCTGCTTTTGTTTTTATTTCCCCTTTAGAATAATCATTTAAACTTATCATACTGTATTTATTTTCATACATATATTGTAAGTCTTTTCTAAAATTATCAGGTGTTCTTTGCCAATCTTTTTCTTCATCACCAATTCCGTGATACATTAAAATCATTATTTCACCCAACTCATTAGGGTTTAAAGATAAATCAATTGCATCAATAGGATTAATTTCTTTTATAGGTTCTACTACTTCCTTTATTTCATTTTCTTGATTTGTTGATGTTTCTTTTACATCTTCATTTTGTACAATCACTGTACTTTTAGAACACCCTGTTAATATAAATATTGTTAAAGTTAAAATAAAAAAATAATTAAGTTTTTTCATTATTTCTCCTGATATGTTTTAAATTATGTATACATACTATTTTATAATAAAGTACTACAAAAGTCTACTTGAAGAATTTGAGAATTTAGTATTGTATAATATTTATAATTTGGTATAATTAAACTATCAATAACCCTAAGGAGGCTTGAAAATGAAAACTGGAAATAAAGTTGCACAAGATAAATTAAAACTTTTATATATTTTAGATTATATTAATATACCTCTAACAAATATTGAAATAACAAATTATATTTTAGAAAATAATTACATGGATTATTTCTCATTACAACAACTTTTATCTGATTTATGTGATTCTAAATTTTTAAAACTAAACTCTAAAAATGGCAATGAGTATTACCTAATTTCAGAAGCTGGAAAAGCTGCCTTAGATATGTTTGGAGATAAGCTTCCAGAGTATTTTACTAATGAAGTAAATTCAAACTGTACTTATTTAAAAAAACAGTTAAAAAGACAAAGAGAATTAATAGGTCATTATTACAAAAAAACAGATGACGTATATATAGTAACTCTTCAAGTTATGGAAAATGAAAGTGTCATATTTAATTTAAGTGTAAACGTACCAACTGAAAATTTAGCTAAAAATGTTTGTAAAAAATGGGATTCTAATCCAGAAGAAATATTTGGAAACATTATAAAAACACTTACCTCTAATTCTTCAGAGTAATTATTTATTTAATACTTTAATTAAATCAGGTGCAAAATCAAGTTTTATGTTATTTACAATACTTAAGGATTTTTTCTCAATAACATCTATTTGATTTTTTTTAGAATTTGTAACATATATATTTTCTTTACTAAAGCATAAACTTTCAGGATAACCGCCTAAAAATAATTTTTTTATTATATTCATTTTTTCCGTATCCATTATGTATAAACATTTATCCTCTATATTTATTAAATATAATAGATTATTTTCTTCATCAAAGTCTATGTCTGAAGAAAGTCCTTGTATTTTTATAATTTTATTAATTTTGTTTGATTTTCTGTCTATAAAATTAATTTTTGACGAAATTGTTCCATTTACATAATAAGTCATAACGATGATTTTTTCATCATTAACAAATAAATGCATTGGTTTTCCATCTGTATTATAATATTGTTTGTTGCCATTTTGCAAATTATTTTCAATTATAATATTTTCTTCATAACATGATGTATATAAATTACTTCCAAATAGTTTTACATCATGAGGTTTTATTTCAGCAGGAATAGAACCAACTAGTGAAAAGCTGTTCAAATCAATAGTTGATATATTATCAGATTCAAAATTAGCAATATACATAATATCATTATCCGTACACATATGTCTTGGGTCCCTACCTACATTTGTTTCTTCTAACATATGCTTGTCATAATCATATTTATATATTTTGTTGTTAATTGAGTCAGCCATATAAACTATATTTTTATTAAGTAAAATACTATGAATTGATATATTATCTAATAAGCTTAAATATAATTCTTCATTTGTTTGATAAGTGCCATCATTTTTTAAATCCAAAAAAAATAAAGAATACTTACTTTGCCTATTCCCTGTAACAGCAACTTTATCAATAATTTCCATATGATCACCTCCATATATTCTATGTAACTCATCTAAAGTGGTGAAAACATTTATTAAATATACAACAAAAATACAATCACTAATATTTTTATTGCATATTTAAATTTAATCAGGCCAATTCATATTTTTATTTTTCATAATTAAATATTCAGGTATTCCAAATACATATGGTGCAATATCATAAAGTTGATAATAAAACTTTATTCCTTGGGGAACTAAATAAAAATTGTCTTTATCAAATTTTGTTGTGACATTTTTTCTAAAATCACTAAAATACATGAATATCTCTGTGTTTTTCATTTCATATTTTATTTGTTGATTTACTTCATTAATAATATATTTCTGGTAATCAATTGGTTTTTTAAATAAATCATTTAAATATATTTTATTTATATTATTTAAATCCCATGTGTCAGAATTTCTAATTGTGGTTCCATGTGCTCCACCTAAATATTGATATTCATCAAAATATAAGCTAAATATATTATTTTCGTTATAAGTTATTTTATAATCAGACATAATTTCATGTTGTCTTACAGGATAATTGTTTTTTATTGAAAATAAGTATTCTTCTAATGCATTATTATAATATTCTGTTTTAATTTGCTTTTGTAATAGAAGAGCTTCATCAGTATAATATTTGTTTAATTTATTTAAATTCTTCTTATTTTCTAAAGTTAATAATTGAGGATACTCTATTTTATAACTCAATAGTAAATTATTCTGATAATACAAATTTTCCTCTAATATCTTTTTTTTAACTAAAATAGCCATTGCACATCCCCCCTATTATAAGATATGCTAATTTAATAAATAATGACTATTGTGTTTATATTTTCTTACAAATAAAAAACACCCATAAAAGGGTATTTTTTATAATAAGCTTATATTTTCATTTAAAATTTTAATTGCATCTTCGTAACCTTTATTCATCATCCAAACTATTCTGTCTTGATCTGCTTTTAAAGTGTCGCTTAAAAATTCATTTGGTGCAATATCAATTATTTTTATATTTTTATATTTGCTAAAATCAAATTTATCTGCCCTTAGCCTAACTGTAATTAAAACATCTAATTCTTTTTCTATTAACATATCTATTGGAAGTCTGCTAAAATAACTTCCGTCAACATAATATTTGTTATTTATAGGTCTTGGGGTAAAAACAGGCAAATTGCAACTTGCAAAAATAAATTCATGCAGCTGCCCATATGGTATGTCGTTTAAAAATAAATATAATGGTTTTTTATCTGTTATGCAATATGTTGTTAGCCCATAATTTATTTTAGCGCTTCTAACAGCATCTTCATCTATATTATTCTTTAACATTTCAATTAATCCTGATGGATCTATTCCTTTGCTGTTAAGATATTCATTTTCATATAACTCTATATCTTGGACTAAATCCTTTAATGTTAATTGTTTTTGTTTGATGTTTTCATTACCTTGGTTATTTTTGAAATTAAAATTCATCTTGCTCCACATGTGTGAATATTTTTCATTTTCATTAAGTACGTAAGAAACAGCATTTAATGCACCAATTGATGTTCCAACAACATAATCATATTTAATTTTTAACTCATTAAGGGCTCTTTGTACACCTATTTCATAGGAACCTTTAGCTCCTCCCCCTTCTAATACTATACCTATTTTCCTTTTGTTTCTCATAATGCTTCCTTTATAAAATTTTTTTATCCAATAGTTTCTCTGTTTGGAATACAAATTACAGTACCAATAATCATAAAATTAGCAGGTCTTAAATATGGATTAGCTAATAATAATTCTGAAATTGGCATACTAAATTGCAGAGCAACTGTGGATAAACTGTCATTTGCCTTTATAACATATTCTGTACTGCCTTCTTCACATGGTTGAAAATTATATGGTGGTATACAAATTTCATTGCCAGGTACTAAAATATTTGGATTAAACCCTGGGTTTGAAGCTAACAATTCATTAACACTTAAGTTATAGTTAATAAGTATGTCACTTAATCTTGTGCTTTCTTGAATAGTAACAAGTGTTCCAAATGGGCACTCTTCTCTAACATCAGGTATACATATTTCTTGACCAACTTTTAAATCATATGGATTTGCATCAGGATTTGATTCTAATAAAGCATTAAGAGAAACTCTATTTCTTAAAGCTATCATATAAAAGCTATCCCCTTCTTTAACAACATACAATGCACCATTAATACATGGAGGAGTAACGGGTACTCTTGGCACGCATAAAACCATACCTTCAGTTAAAGTTCTAAGCCTTAATGTAGGATTTAAATCAATTAGACCGGTCAAATTGATTCCAAACCTAAATGCTATAGAATTTAATGTATCACCTATCTGAACAGTATATGGCATGGTGGCCGGACTTGGACAAACTTGATTATTCAACATCATAATATAATCACCTCATAAAAAATATTTGTTATTTTATATTATTCATAAGGTGATGAATGTTTACTATATTACTATATTATTTAATTTTTAAAATTATCTCTTTCCCTCACAGCTATTTTGTCACAGCGTTCATTATACTCATGCCCATTATGGCCTAATATATGTACATATGTTACTTTATGATTTTCCATAGCTTTTAAAAGTCTCTGCCATAATTCTTTATTTAAAACTGGTTTACCATCAGATTTTTTCCATCCCTTTTTTTGCCATGAATCAATCCAATGTTTATTAAATGCATCTACAATATATTTGGAATCCGTAGTGACAGTTACATCACAAGTTTCTTTTAAAGCTTCTAAACCAATTATAACTCCCATTAGTTCCATTTGATTATTTGTAGTATTTAAATTGCCACCACTTAATTCAAGTTCTTTTCCATTATATTCCAATATAACCCCATATCCACCTGGCCCAGTNNCCTGGCCCAGGATTGCCACTACAAGCACCATCAGAATATATATTAACTTTTTTCATAAAGACCCCTTTTATTTTATAAGCATTACTCTTAATATACCTGAATTTAATTCCATTTCTTTTAATTGTTCTTCTTCTATATCTCCACGTACATCAATTATATTACAAGCATATTTGTCGTTACTTTTATTAACCATACCCATAATATTTAAATTATATTTTGCTAATACTGATGTAAATACATTAATCATATTAGGAATGTTTTTATTTAAAACAACTATTCTTTTAGTATCATGTTGCCTATCCATAGAACATTCAGGAAAATTAACTGAGTTGTGAATATTTCCTTTTTCCAAAAATTCTGTAAGTTGTGTTACAGCCATTTCAGCACAGTTGTTTTCTGCTTCTGGAGTTGATCCTCCTAAATGAGGAATACAGTCTACATTTTTAGTTTTAATCAATTTTTCATTTGGAAGGTCAGTTACATGGTGTGCTACTTTTCCACTTTCTAAGGCTTTTATTAAATCATCTTCATTAATTAATCCTGCTCTTGCAAAATTTAATATGTGAACTCCATTTTTCATCATATCGATATTGTCTGAATTAATATAATTTTTTGTTTCATTATTATATGGAACATGTAATGAAATATAATCACTTTTTCTAAATAATTCATTTACATCATCAGTATATTGTACATCCCATGAAAGTCCTAATGCATTTTTTACAGAAATATATGGGTCATATCCTATAACTTCCATGCCAAGTTTAATACCTAAATTAGCAACAAGATGTCCTACATTTCCAAGACCAATAACACCAAGGGTTTTCCCTTTTAATTCAGGACCAACGAATTGAGATTTTCCTTTTTCTACTTCATTAACTACATCTGATTCAATGCTCTTTGTCCAATCTATGCTATCAACAACTTTTCTTGAACTCATAACTAATGCCATAAATGTAAGTTCACATACTGCATTTGAATTTCCACCTGGTGAATTAAAAACAACAATTCCTTCTTCAGCACATCTTT
>DIVM01000143.1 GCA_002435835.1 Firmicutes bacterium UBA6132 | reverse complement strand
ATCTGCAGCCTGATATTCAACTATTTCATTTTTAGGAGGCATGGTTTTAAGAGTAAGTATAATAGTGCCTATTGCAAGTATAAACCATACAATTACATTCATAGTGTTGTAGGTAGTAACATCTTGAGTTAAAACACCGATTTTATCAACTAAAAAGTGTTCTTTTCCAGCCAACAATGCATAAACAGATGCGCTTGGTCCAAGGCACTGTCCTAAGTTCATTGTGGAATAACCTGCTGCTACAAGCATAGGGAAGTGTAAACCTTTTACTCTCTTAGTCAATTCCATAGCAAGTATAGGAGTAACTATTGTACAAAAAGCCCAGTTTAAAAAACTTGAAGCATATCCGAATGCCATAAGTAATATAATTGCTGAAGTAGGTGTACTTACTATTTTTGCAAATTTCTTTAATATATTTTTTACTTGTTTAGATTTTGCTGTAACAGCACAAGTTACAACCATGAATGACATTTGAAAAGCAAATGCTATTTGTGACCAAATACCATTATACCAAGAACCAAGCATGCCCATAACTCCATGTTCAGTAAATATTACACCTGCTGCAAACACTAATATTGTAAGCAACAAACAGAAAACTAAAGGGTCAGGTATAATATTTTCTGCTGCAAAATTAAACTTTTTACTGAATCTCCATAAAAATGATCCTTTTCCTATACTCTGAGAACTTTCTTTAGACATAATTTTCTCTCCCTATTAGATATAATTTTTTGAAGTTTTCAATTGTAATATTAATTTCTTATTAAAGTCATTTTTTAATTCATTTACTTTTTCAGTGGGATATTCAAAAAAACCTTCACCTGATTTTAATCCAAGTTTGCCATCCATTACTTTTTTTCTTAAAATTGGATTTGCTTCTATTCTGTTGTCCATAACTGAAAGTAAATTATCGCCAACTGTGCACCAGATGTCTAATCCCCCCATATCCGCCACTTCTAATTGTCCTGTTGTAGCATATCTGAATGCAGGACCAAATTTTAAAGCTTTATCTATATCTTCTGGGGATGCTACACCCATTTCAATTAATGAAAATACTTCACGTGCAACACCTTGTTGTATTCTGTTTGCAACAAGTCCAGGAACGTCTTTTAATACCTTCACTGTTTGTTTTCCTATCTTGTTGTAAAGTTCTTCAACTTCTTTAAATGTCTCTTCTTTCATATTGCCGAAAAATGAAAGTTCAGAAATCGGCATGAGATGTGCCGGATTGTACCAGTGACAAACCATCATTCTTTCTTTTCTTTCTTCCCTCACATATTTCATCATTTCGTTTAAAGCTAAGCTTGATGTATTGCTTGCAATTATAGTTTCTTTCTTGCAATATCCATCAATTTCCTTAAATAAGTTTTGTTTTAATTCCATTATTTCTGGCGTTGCTTCTATAACATAATCAACATTTTCAACTGCAGATTTTAAATCATCATATATATTAATATTATTGATTATACCATCAATTTCAGATTTTTTTATTAGGTCGTTTTCAGCAGCAAAATCTAATTCAGCTTGAATTATATCTTTTACTGAATTTCTCATTTTTTCATTTGTTTCATATAAATTGACCGGGTAACCAAATATAGCAAATGTTTCTGCAATGCCATGACCCATAGTTCCTGCACCAAGTACGGCTATATTTCTAATCATTATAAATGCCTCTTTTCATTTTTTCGTATTATTTTTTTAGCCCTAAAATTTCTCTTGCATCATCTGGAGTTGCAACTTCATTTCCAACTTCTCTTATGATGTTTGCTGCTCTTGTTACAAATTGTGCATTTGATGTAGCAAGCACTTTTGGCGCAAATAAAACATTATCTTCCATTCCAACGCGAATATGTCCACCCATTGCAATAGCTGTAAGCATTACTGGCACATGACCTTTACCAATTCCTAATGCTGACCATGTTGAACCTTCTGGTATTAAACTTTTTAAATAAACAAGGTTTTCTATTGTAGCAGCTGTTCCGCCTGCAGCTCCTAATACAAATTGATAATGTAATGGTCCTTGCAACACACCTTTTTTCAAATAATACAATGAATTGTAAACCATTCCTGCATCAAATATTTCTATTTCAGATTTAACTCCATAATCTTGCATAGTTTGACCTAATTCTTCCAAAAATTTTGGATGGTTTATAAACAAACTGTTGTGCATCCAGTTCATTGATCCGCAATCATAAGAAGCCATATCCGGTCTTATTGATTTTAGATGTGCTTGTCTTGTTTCATCAGTTGCATTAAGATCTCCTGATGTAGTTAAATTTAAAACTATGTCACATTTTTCTCTTATTAAAGCAACTGTTTCTTCAAACTTTGCTGTGCTCATTGTTCCTTTGCCTTCATCATCTCTCATATGAAGATGAGCTACTGCCGCTCCAGCTTTATAACATTCAAAAACATCTTCTGCTATTTCTTTTGGTGTTAATGGTATATTTGGATTATCTTTTTTTGATGGCCAAGCACCAGTAGGTGCTACTGTTATAATCGTTTTACTCATATTTTACCTCCTAATTATTTTTAGCAACTATATAATAAGCAAAACCCATGCCAATGTTGTGTATTTTTAATAATGTTGAAATTACAATATTTTATTTGAAAATATAAATTTGAACATAGTTTTATTAAACTTATGTTATAACCAAAGTTATAGCTTAAGTTTATGTCATTTAACATTTTCAGTGCAAACATTTGACATATAAATAGAAACAGAGCTATAACAAAAGTTATAGCTCTTATAATTTTTGTTATAGCTCTGCTTGCTTTCAATCTTATACTTTATTTTAAACTTCATATTTTATAAAGTTATTTTATACTTTCATAATTAAAATTAATTTTTAAAGTTTTGCATTTTTTCCAAAGAGCTGGCTGGCTTAAACCTAATTTAGCTGCTGCTCTATTTACTGAACCACATTCAATAACAGAATTTATTATCATGTCTTTTTCTAAAACATGTACAGCATCTTTTAATGTAAGTTTATTGTCCGGCAAGGTCATAGGTAAATCACCATTATCCATTCCAAGTATCAATGCTAAACTACTGTATTTTATTATTCCGTCATTATTTATTACTACCATTCTCTCAATTAAATTTTCAAGTTCTCTTATATTGCCAGGCCATTTATAATATTCTAAAAGTTTCATTGCATCATCTTCAATAATTATATTTTTATTGTATTTCTTATTGAATTTATTCAAAAATTCATTAGCTAATCCATAAATTTCTTCTTTTCTTTCTCTTAAAGGCTTAAGTTCTATGGGTACTACATTTAACCTATAATATAAATCTTCTCTGAATTTTCCCTTTTTAATTTCTTCCTGTAAATCTCTGTTTGTTGATGCAATTACTCTAATGTTTAGATTAATAGGTTTATGTCCACCTAAACGAACAATTTCCTTGCTCTGCAAAACTCTTAGTAGCTTTGACTGAAGATTTAAATTCATCTCTCCTATTTCATCAAGAAGTATGGTTCCTTCGTTTGCAAGTTCAAACATCCCTATCTTTCCAGATTTTTTAGCGTCAGTAAAAGCACCTCCCTCATAACCAAAGAGTTCAGATTCCAAAAGTTCATTAGGGATGGCTGCACAATTTACCTTAATAAAAGATTTATTTTTCCTGTAGCTTTTATAATATATTTCATCTGCTATAACTTCCTTGCCAGTTCCAGATTCACCAGTTATTAAAACAGTAACATCAGTTGGTGCAATTGTTTCTACAAGCTCCATTACGGCTATCATGTTTTTACCTTTATATACGATATTTTGATTTGTAGTTTGCTGCCTTCTTAAAAATTCAATTTCTTGATTTGCTCTTTGGCTGTCATTTTGTAGTTTTATGTTTTTTTGCTCTAGTTCCTTTAAATTACTTATATCTCTGTCATTTATAACAACAAGTTTAACATTACCACTTTCATCAAATATGGGTGAACCAGTAACCAAAAGGTCTTTATCATTAATTAAGCTTTTTCCAAGTGAGCTTACAACTTCCTTTTTATCTATTACATCTATTGTAACCGCATTTTTAAATAGTTTACCTTCTTCAATAATATCTCTTACATTTCTTCCCAGAACATCTTCTTTTTTAATTCCTGTTATTCTTGTATAAGCTTCATTTATATGGAGTGTTTTACCTGACCCGTCTGAAATATAAATACCATCATATAAATTATCACTTATTTCTCTAAAATCTAAGTAGTTATTAATAAAATCATTAAAAATTTTACTAATTTTATTTCGCTTTTCTTCCAAAGTTTTTTTAGTTATTCCATCCATTTCTAATCTGTCTAAAATAATATATATATCATCTATTTCTTTTTTCATTTTTTTTATTTTAAGTTCATCACCCATAAAATCACCCCAATGTATATAAGTTTTTATATTTTAACATTAAATTTTTAAAAAGTCTATGAACAAAATATTAGCCTATGTTATAACAACATAGGCTTTTATATATTTAATTTTAAGCTGTGCATAGTTCGCTACCTTCACATTTATATTCTTCTAAAGATAATAAA
>DIVM01000068.1 GCA_002435835.1 Firmicutes bacterium UBA6132 | reverse complement strand
TAACGTGTTATTCGAAAGTAATGCTAAAGCAATGGAAACAGAAATTTTAAGTTTAAAAGAAAATAATAGTGTTTTGTCTTTGAAAGTGAAAGAGCTTGAAGCAAAGCAAAAAGAACAAGCAGAAGTAGCTTTGAACAGTGTAAAATTTGAAGAAAACGAAATAAACGAAATAAACGAAATAAACGAAGTAAATGATGAATTAATATCGGAACAAATACAAAATGAAATAAATATAGAAGAAAATAATCAAGAAACAGAATATAGAGAATATGAGGAAGGCTCTGGATTTGAAATAAATAATGAAAAAAGTGAAGCCAATACTAATAAATAATGATACTAATGAGATTAATTCGATAAGTAATCATTTTAATCTTACAGATATTTCTTCTAAAATTCTTCTAAATAGAAATTTGCAAACTTTTGATGAAATAAATCAATTTCTATATCCTGACTTTAAATATTTTGAAGATCCAATGATCTATAAAGATTTAGATAAAGGATGTAAAAGAATTTTAGAAGCTATTAAAAATAAAGAGAAAATTTTAGTTTATGGAGATTATGACGTTGATGGCGTAACTTCAATAAGCCAGTTCATGAAATATTTATTAAAAGCTGGCTGTGATATTTCATATTATGTACCTGAAAGAGAAGGGGAAGGATATGGAATAAGCACTATTTTCATAGAAAAACTAAAAATTAATGAAATAAATTTAGATTTGCTAATAACTGTTGACTGTGGTATAGCTGAAATAAAATCTATTGAAGAAATTAATGCTCTTGGTAAAACAGTAATAGTATTAGACCATCATCAGTGTGGTGATGTTATACCTAATGCATATGCAGTTATTAATCCAAAACAAAAAAATTGCCCATCAATAAACAAGCAACTTTGTGCTGCAGGGCTTTCTTTTAAATTTTTGAGACATTTAAATACTTATTTAAATATAGAGAATATTGAAGATGAAATGTTAGAACTTGCATGTCTTGGTACAATTGCAGATATTGTTGATTTAATAGGTGATAATAGAATTATTACATATAATGGTTTAAAATTTATAAATAATTCAAAAATTATTGGACTTAAAAAACTTATAGAAAAATCAGGAATAACAGATAAAACTATTGAATCGTATCATATCGGTTATATAATTGCACCAAGAATAAATGCTTCAGGTAGAATGAGTTCAGCTAAAAAGGCCATAGAGCTTATGTTAACTAATGATGAACTTGAAGCTGATAAACTTGCAGATGATCTTGAAAAGCTAAACTTTGAAAGAAAACAAACTGAGCAAGAAATTTTTAATGAAGCTGTAAACAAAATTGAAATAAATGAATTATATAAAAAACATATTTTAGTAGTATATGGGACAAACTGGCATGAGGGAGTACTTGGTATAGTTGCTTCTAAACTTACGGACAAATATGAAAAACCAACTATAGTCATTTCAGTAAAAAATGGTATAGGTAAAGGTTCAGCAAGAAGTTTGAATTATTTAGACATATATGAAGCTTTTGAATATATTGATAAATATTTAGTGAAATATGGCGGCCATAAACTTGCAGCAGGGTTAACTTTATTAGCTGAAAATATTAATACTTTTGCAAATGAACTCAATAAATATATTGATAATATTATTCGTGATGAAGAATTTTTATTTAAAGAAATAAAAGTGGATTCATTTATTGAAATAAAAGATATTACATATAGATTATACGAAGAAATAAATAAATTTGAACCTTTTGGTCATGGCAATCCTAAACCTATTTTTGCTCTTAAAAATGTAAGAATAAAAGATTTAAAAAGAGTTGGAAAAAATTCGGACCATTTAAGTTTTAGATTAGCAGATTCAAAAAGCGATATGCCTGTAATAGGATTTGGAAAAATATACCTTTTGGATAAAATTTTAACTAAACCATCATCCTACATAGTTTCTATTAGTGATAATGAATTTAGAGGATGTAAAAATTTACAGCTTATTTTATTTGAAGTAGAAGAAATAGAAGATGATTTAAATTTTGAAGTAGATGAACAAAAATCTAAAATAATAAAATCTTTAATAAACAAATCAAAATCTAAAATTATTAAAACAGATTTATTTATGTTTACTGAAAAATTAAATAGGCAATATAATGTAAAAATTACTGCTGAAGAAATAATTTGTACATTAAAAAAAGATGATAATCTACAATATGTTTTAAAAAATGATATTTTGTATATAAAAAGGTAAAAATGTAAAATATAACATATATTAAATGGTTCGGAGGAATTATGGATTTAAAAGAAAAAGTTCGTGTAGTTGAAAATTTTCCATCTGATGGAATTAGCTTTAAAGATATAACAACTTTATTAAAAGATGCAGAAGGTTTAAAAAATTGTATAGACCAATTAGTTGATAGATTTAAAAATGAAAAAGTAGATTTAGTTATAGGGCCTGAATCAAGAGGGTTTATTTTTGCAACTCCTATAGCATATTTAATTGGTGCTGGGTTTGTACCTGTTAGAAAACCAGGAAAACTACCAGCTGAAACGATTAAATCTGAATATGCTTTAGAGTATGGCTCAGATTCATTAGAAATTCACAAAGATGCAATACAAAAGGGTCAAAAAGTTTTAATAATTGATGATTTACTTGCAACTGGTGGAACTATGGAAACAGCTTGCAAACTTGTTGAACAATTAGGCGGAGAAGTTGTGGGCCTTGGTTTTTTAATTGAACTTGATGAATTGAAAGGTAGAAATAAACTTTCAAAATACAAAGTTGAATCTATTGTAAAATATTAATATTAAATAACAGATTCTTATTTATTTATACAGTGGTGATATATATGTTAGAAAATATAATAAATCAAATTGAATCTTATAATCCTAATGCAGATATAGGTGTTGTAATTAAAGCATATAATTATGCAGAATCTGCACATACAAGTGCACAGGTAAGACTTTCGGGTGAAAGATATTTTATTCACCCTTATAATGTTGCCATTATTTTGGCTGACTTACATGTTGATGTTGCAACAATTGCAGCAGGTCTTTTGCATGATGTAGTTGAAGACACGGGTATAACTTACGACGATATTAAAAAAGAATTTGGCGAAGAAATTGCTAATATGGTCGACGGTGTAACAAAACTTAGCAAAGTTAAATACAGAAATAAAGAAGAACGCCAAGCAGAATCACTAAGAAAAATGATTATAGCTATGTCAAAGGATATTAGAGTCGTAATTATTAAGCTTGCAGACCGTCTTCATAATATAAGAACTCTTCAATATATGTCTCCAGAAAAGCAAAAGCAAAAGGCGTTGGAAACTATAGAAATATATGCTCCTATTGCCAACCGACTTGGTATTGCTTCTATTAAATGGGAATTAGAAGATTTAAGCTTACAATATATAGATCCAGAAGGTTATAATGATTTAAGTATTAGAGTAACAGAAAAAAACGAAAAACGAAAAGAATATATTAAAAATATAATAGCAAACATTCATGAAAAATTAAGTGAAGCAAATGTTAAAGCTGATATTACAGGAAGACCAAAAAGTTTATACAGCATTTATAAAAAAATGTATTTTAAAAATAAATCTTTTGAACAAATATATGATTTAATTGCTGTAAGAATTATAGTTGACGATATTAAAGATTGTTATGGTGCTTTAGGAACTGTTCATACTCTTTGGAAGCCAATTCCAGGTCGTTTTAAAGATTATATTGCAATGCCAAAGCCCAATATGTATCAGTCTTTACATACAACTGTTATAGGGCCGGACGGAGAACCTTTTGAAATACAAATA
>DIVM01000304.1 GCA_002435835.1 Firmicutes bacterium UBA6132 | reverse complement strand
AAAAACTATTCGATTATATGTTTAAAGAAAATTTTATTAATATTGCGGAATACATATATAATAATACAATCCGTTTTGTTACTAGACTTTTGGTACCTAATAAGCTGCGTAAAACATTATATCTTAAGTTATTACGAAGAAAAAAACAAACTATTTGTTAAAAATATTATCAGGAGGAGAATATGTGGAATCATATTAAACTAGTAAGAAAAATTAAAGCAACTCTACCATTCAATTTAAAACTAGTTTTAATAAGAATACTCGTTTTTTTTCAAAAGATATATTATCTGTTTTTTCCACAGGAAATTGAAGGAATATCTAATGAAAAAAGAATTATTTATATATTGTTGAGTACTGATTATTCAAACTTAGGTGATCATGCGATGACATACACCCAAAAATTAAAACTTACCGAAAGATATCCCGAATCTCAAGTTGTTGAAGTTCTAGTAGGAGATACATTAAAAATTTTAAATTATCTAGAGAAAATAATAAAGGGAAATGATGTAATTACTCTAAAAGGTGGAGGGAATATCGGACTAGAGTATTTCAGAGAGGAATTGTACAGGAGAGAGATTATTAAAAGATTCAAAGATAATCGAATAATAATATTTCCGCAAACGATTTTCTTTCCAGATAATAAAATTGGAAACATGGAGTTTAGTAAAACAAAAGAAAATTTCATGAGTAACCCAAACTTGTTTTTATTCACTAGAGATGAACATTCATACAACCAATTAAAAGTTGAGTTAAGCAGTAAAATATTTTTGGTCCCAGATACAGTTCTTCTTCTAGATGATATTAAAAGTGATTTGACTAGATCTGGAGCGCTGACTGCTATGCGTTCTGATGTTGAAGGCAAGTATTCTATAGAGCAAAAATCAGAGCTGACTGAACTATTAAAAAAATATTATGCTGAAGTTAAAATTTCCGACACCACAACTGAATATCCAATATCAATTATAGAAAGAAAAAATGAATTACAAAAAATTTGGGATTTATTCTTATCATCTGAGATTGTAATAACGGACAGACTTCATGGTATGATTTTCGCGGCAATAACAAATACACCCTGTATTGTCTTTAACAACTATAACCATAAACTTGTTGGGCAATATGAATGGTTAAGGCATCTAGAATATATTAAGTTAGTGGACTTTGATATAGAAAAAATAGAAGAAATTATAAGAGATATTAAATATAATGGTATAAAAATTAATAAGCGGGAAAGATACGAAGAGCACTATGAGAACATATTTAGTTTAATTAAAGGGCTGTGAATGTTAATGGAAAATAGAATTAGAGTGCTTCATGTAATTGGAAAAAGACCAAAAGGTGGTATAGGCACTTTTTTAGAGAATGTGACTAAATACATTGATAATGATAAATTTCAATTTGATTTTTTAATTAATGGGGATGACATTCCTGGTGAATTTGATAAAAAAATGTATAATCTTGGATCAAAGGTATACATATTACCTGAATTGAGCTATAGAACCTCATATAAATATTTGAAAGCTTTAAATGAATTTTATAAAAATAATAATCAATATCACATAATTCATATTCATTCTCCCAATATTGCTGTATTTAATTATTTCTTTTCACGACTGTATACCTCTACTAAAATTGCAACTCACAGTCATAGCACAAAATTCTCAGATAAAACTTTGAATAGCATTCGGAACTTTTTTTTACACGCACCTATTAAAGTAATTACTGATATAAAGTTTGCTTGTAACTATGCTAGTTCAGAATTTATGTATGGTAAGGAAGCTACGATCAATGGGGACGTAAATATCGCAAAGAATGGTATTGAAGTAGAACGGTACTCATTTAACAGAAAAATTAGAGATGATAAAAGATCAGAATTGCATTTAGGTGAATCACTTGTTTTAGGACATGTTGGTGCATTTGTTCCAGTGAAAAATCATGAGTACTTAGTTGAAATATTTTCTGAAATACATAAGATTGAGCCTACGGCAGTATTAATTCTAGTTGGAGATGGAGAATTAGTTGATACTATTATGAAAAAAGTGAGCATACTAGAAATAAATGATTCTGTCAGATTTTTAGGAAGAAGACAAGATGTAAATCAAATAATGCAAGCTTTAGATTTGTTTATCTTGCCTTCTAAATTTGAAGGAATGCCCTTGGTAGGTATAGAAGCTCAAGCAGCTGGCTTACCATGTTTCTTTTCGAGTTCTGTCTCCAAAGAAATTGCTATTACTGAAGATGTAAATTTCCTTGATATAAATGAGGCTCCAATTAAATGGGCTAATACCATCATAGAATACACTCGACTGAATTTGAGGAACAAGAATAGAGAACTGTCATCTCAGATGATAATTGATAATGGATATGACATCAGCGAAACCGTTAAGGAAATAGAATCAGTATATTTAAAATATATAAGAGTTAAATAATCATAAACTAATATTAATTTAAATAATATCTGATATAGCTAGTTAAGTAATTAAACCCAATATGGAGACTTAGGTATCGAGCAAAATTAAATCAAGGGAGTTCTCTTATGCAAAAAAAGAAAAATATTAGGTTTAGAATTTATATATTGGGTTTGTATTTATTGTTGCTACCCATAGATGCAACTCTCGGTAATATTATTGGCTCAATTTCAATTGTAAATTATATTGCGATTTTATATTTTACTACTAGAACAATAAGTTTGTTGTTTGAAAAGATTAAAATCGAACCTTTAAAAAAAACAAAATGGATAACAGTCTATTTTCTTTATTTTATGGTTACTATGGTTTGGTCGCTACCATTATCACTAAATAAATGGTATATTTTTTCCATATTAGCATCATTTTTCTTTTTTTTCTTAGCTTCGCTAGATACTTATTCTGATGATGAGTTTACTTTATTAAAAAATATCATTTTATTAAGTGGTTTAATTGTTATAGGTGTTACCCTATTTGGTCTTGATTTAGGATCTGGGAAAAGATTTAATTTAAATATTGGGAGATATATGGATCCTAATTATTTTTCAACTGGCTTTATATTAATAACTGCCGTTTTAACAGATAACATACTTAAGAAACATAATTTAAAAATTAACGTAGTAATTTTAGTGTCATTAGTATTTATAGTTATTATGACTGGTTCTAGAGGCGGATTTTTAGCGAATTTTTCAGTAATAATCGTTGCATTTATATTGGATAAAAATAATAAGTTTAAGCAATTGCCGTTAGTTTTATTGTTACTATTTGTTTTTTTAATACTATTATATAAATTTCAACATTTGATTCCCAATTGGGTATTAAGTAGGTTTACAATAAATGAAATTCTGCAAGAGGGTGGAAGTGGAAGAACAAAAATTTGGGCAAATAATTTATCCTATTTTAAAGGCCAATCTTTATTAAGGATTCTATTTGGGACTGGCTTCGCTACCTTTTCTGCCGTTTCAATGAAGACGATGGGGACGCCTAATGCTGCGCATAGTATTTATATTCAAGCAATCATTGAAGGCGGTATTATTGGCCTCACAGTTTTGCTTAGCACTCTATTATCAACATTAAAATACTTATTAAAATCAAAGAATAGACTAATGTTTTCGTCTATTGTAGGTGCTATAGTTGGAGGGGCATTACTAGATATCCACATTAGCAGATTTTTTTGGATGATTCTATTTTTGTCAATTATTACTTTAAAATCAAGTAATAATAAATATCTTCAACCTAAAGCTTAATCAATACACACTAGTGACTCAAATTTCATTCGTATAAGAATACAGTTAATGGAGAATATTATGGCATTTGAAATTAGTATAATAGTACCCGTTTATAACTTAGAAGGATATATTTCAGCGACGTTAAATTCAATTATAAACCAGTCAGATAGAGAATTTGAATTAATTGTCATTGATGATGGATCAACAGATAACTCATACAACATTGCTCGAGATTTACTAGAGGGAAGTAAACTGTCTGATTATAAGATTATTAAAAAAGAAAATGGAGGCGTAAGTTCGGCAAGGAATTTAGGCTTAGACTCAGCCAAAGGTGAATATGTAATTTTTATAGATGGCGATGATATCATCACTTCGGATTTGGTGATGTCTGTTAGGGATTCTCTGAGTAAGAAGTATGATCTTGTTTTTTGGGGTTTTGATTATATTGATGAAGATAAGACTGTAATTAAGGATTATTTCTCTCAATATTCAATTAGCAATGGAGAAATTATATCGGGTGAAAAAATACTAGAAGCAAACTTAATAAATAAAATAAAAATATGTACTGGAAGCATTGCAATCAAGAAGAAAATCTTAATAAATAATAACATAAATTATTATGATGGTTGTGTAAACGGGGAGGATCAAGAGTTTACGCAAAAATTACTTTGTAAAACAGACACTTGTGTAGGCATTCGAAAATCATTAACCAAGTATGTTCTGAGACAAGGTTCAATAACACAAAGTCATAATATTAGAAGATTTGATTCAATTTATGCGCTTGGGAGAATGTTTGAGTATTTGGAAAAAAACAGTAGTGCTAAAATACAGTTAATAGTTAATGATTTAAAGGGTGAAAGGATAGTAAATAATTACTTAGGGAATGTTAATAATTCTATACGTTATTTATATAAAAATAAAAATTTAAATAATAACGGTGTAAATGTGTTATTTAATGAAATAGCAGTGGAGTATCCGGATATTGAATATGATATCAATAAAATTTTAAAATACGATACTCGACTTAAGCTTTCCACGAAACTGCAATTGAATATTCTTACTATTTCAAAAATGCTTTACGGCCAAATTCTTAAAATGTACGATTATTTGATGAAGTGAATGTGAATTATAATCGAATTTAAAAGGGGGTATTTTAATTGCTTATTAAGTTACATACTATGAATTTGTTGGTTGTGTTTTACTGAGCCAATTTATTACACTCCTAGCTATATTTTTTCATAATTCGT
>DIVM01000074.1 GCA_002435835.1 Firmicutes bacterium UBA6132 | reverse complement strand
TTCTTTGTTTTTGTCCTCCTGATAATAAATGAGGAGGTCTTTTTCTATATTCATACATACCAACAGTATTTAAAGCATCATCAACCCTTTTTCTTATTTCAACAGCATCAACTCCAAGATTTTCAGGGCCAAATGCAATATCTTCTTCAACTATGGTTGCTACAAGTTGATTGTCCGGATTTTGAAAAACCATACCAGCTGATTGTCTTATATCCCATAATTTAGAATCATCGGTGGTATCCATGCCCTTTACAAATATTTTTCCTTCTGTAGGAAGTAAAATTGAGTTAATTAATTTAGACAAAGTTGACTTACCAGAACCATTATGACCAATTATAGCTGTAAACTCACCTTTTTTTATATTTAAATTAACTCCATCAACAGCATATTTAGTGTCATCATTACTATATTTAAATTTTACATTTTCTATTTTAATTATATCTTCCATAAATCACCTTCGATTTAATTTTTTGTGTATTTCATAAGTCTAATTTCCACTTATTGATAATACCACTTCTGTCAAGACATTTCAACAATAAAATTGTATTTTTCAAATAGTACTACTAATTCTACCTTTCACTTAAATCAGTATGTTAAGATGAAAACACACAAAAAGCCAGTTTGAGAAAATCTCAAAACTGGCTTTACTAAATTAAATCCCTTTTATTACGCTTCACTTTACTAATAGGCTAATAGATTCAATTATCATAGCTACTGCTGCAGTTATATAAATAAAATCTGTTTTAACTTTTACAAAATATAGAAACACAACTGCTAAACTTAATATAATCACTGTTATTCTGCTAAATATCTTATATTTTTTTCTTTTATTGATACTCAAAGGCTTGTTATCGCTTTCACTAGGTGCAAACACAAAAACCATAAGTGAAGAAAATAAAACTCCAAATATTAAAATAAATTCACCGAATTGTTTAAGATATGTACTGCTCAAAGCTGAAATAGTAAAAATAATAAATGATATTGACATGCACTCTATATGTGTTTTTGCATGATACCCCCCAGCATAAATCCTAAGACCAGAAAAAAATATAATGAACGTTATGAGCTGTATCCATTTATTCAATAAATGTGCTGTAATTGATAAAATTATTAAATTTATTAACAAAGATGACAATACTTCGATGCTATAAGCATAAACTTGCATTTCATTATCTGAAGAATTAAGCTTTAACCCTATTTCTTCTGATAACAATATGGAGATTTTACTTATCATTTTGCAGCAAACACTGTGGAACTTGTGGCTGGTTAACCAATATTAAACATGTTGTTCCCATTGTTGTCTGAGCAGTAACTACTAAAAACATCGCAAATAGTGATATTAAAGATTTCTTTTCATTTTTTGAAAATAATTTCATTTTTCTCCTCCATTAATGTATTTTTTTATTTGTTAACAAAATTCTACATTAAATTTATACAATTTTCAACAGTTTTTATCCATTTTGTCTATTCGGTTAATTTCGTTGCACCAGTGGTAATAGATTACTTAATTTAAATTAATGATTTATTTAACACATCAACTTCAACATAAAACATATTATCATCATGGTCAGCACTTATATGACCGTTATACTTTTCTGCAATTGCTTTAATGCTCTTTAAACCATACCCATGTCTTGTTTTATCACTTTTTTTAGTTAAAATAGTATTATCTTTTTTAAGTATATTTCCATTAAAAGTATTTTCAGATCCTATGTATATATAATCATCTTCTACTATAAACTCAATTTTTATATATTTTTCGTCACACTGGTCGTTAGCCTCAATGGCATTATTCATAATATTATTTATAATTCTACATATATCTTCTTTATCCACTACTATTTTTGAATCTTCATTAATATTGCACTGAATTTCTACATTGATTCCTTTTAAATGAGCTTCGTTAACTTTAAAATTTAAAAATGATGTAATTATACTATCTTCGTCTATTTGTGGTACAAGCTGCACATCCATTTCCCTAAGCTTTTTTTCTATGTGATTTCTGATTTTATCTTTTTGATTGAGCTCATTATATCCGTGAATTATTGCTAGTTCACCTCTCATGTCATGCCTTATAATTCTTATTTCTTCTAAAGCCTTATTTACATCTGAAAAATATATATTTTCCATTTTAATTTGCTGAAGCTCTATTTCGTTCCTATGTTTTTGTGTCATATCCTTTAATATACTGTTTGTTAATGCGATTGATAAAACGGAAAGCAAAATAACTAATATTGTAAGTAATACTAAGTAAGAATTAACATAATCTAAATCAGTATATTTTCCGTATAAAAATACAACAATAACAATTGTAAAAATTGTTAAAAAGAAAATGAATCCTAAATATAAATAGTACTTTTTATCAA
The DNA here is from genome assembly GCA_002435835.1 of Firmicutes bacterium UBA6132. Next base: position 6,422 of record DIVM01000074.1, on the reverse strand, counting down.
TTATATTAAAATTGTAATTTGTAATACTTTTATTATTATTTTTCCTTTTCAATATCAAGTAAATAAATAAAAAAATTGTTTGTGACAATATCATTGTCTCTAATCTTCCAAAATTTTGCTCTTGTATTGAATTAAGATTTATCCCTGCTACAGCGGATACAAAAACTGCTGATAACATTTCACAAATGCCTAATACAGTCAAATTAAGAAAAAGTGCTACTATTTTTGAAAATACACTACCTTTAAATATGATTAGTGTTGTAGTATAAATAAGGCAATAGAATAATAAATAAGCAAAAGGATTTGAATTTATAGAAATAATATCGTTTAGAGAACTCAGCAACATGGTCATGAAAACTATAACAAGTTCTATTAAATACTTAAATTTGAATTTTTTTTCGTAATATATATCAAATATTTTATATATTATAAATATTTGAAAAAAATTAACTACGATTTCTAAAATATGCCAATTCATAATGTCATCTCCTATTTTTTAGTTTAAACATATTTGTTATTTCTGTTAAACATCGCCTGCTTGCTTCTTCTGATGCATCATTACTAAAATAAATTATATTTTTCTTAATTTCTCTTACATTTTCCATGTTTATTAAACAAGATTTGCTTGATTTAATTATAAATTTATTTGCACTTAACTCTTTTGCTAATATTTCAAGAGCTTGTACAACTTTTATTTCATTTTTGTTGAGACAGTAAATATGTATTTTTCTATCTTCTTTTTTCCTGAGTATGTGCGTGATTTCATTTATTGGAATCCTATGTAATACTCCATCTATATCTCTTACATCAAGGAATTTCTTAGGTTCAATATTTTCTTTTATACAATCAAGTAAAACATTTTCCAAAGCATCAGGATTTAAAGGTTTTAAAAGATAGCCCTTAGCTTTTACTTGATAAGATTCGTATGCATATTCCTTAAATGAAGTTAAATAAATAATAATAGGATCGTTGCTGATTTTTCGTATTAAAAGCCCTGTCTCGATTCCATTTAATTCAGGCATCTCCATGTCTAAAAAAATTATATTAAATTTAATTTGTCCAAATGCTTGTATAAGATCTCTACTTGAACAATATAAATTAATATTACATCTTATATTGTTTTTACAGGTTATCTTATTTATAACATTTGCTACTATTTCTCCATAATCCTTTGAATCATCACAAACTGCAATCTTCGTCGTCATATTTATCTCATCCTGAAAATTTATATATGTATTTTACCACATTTTACAAATTTTTCAATGAGTTTTTAGGAAAATATATTAGAAATTTAATTATATTTCAACATATTTTCTATTTTTTCATAATACAGAAATTTTTAAAAATCATGATACAAAAAAATCAGTTTAAAAATCAAATAACCCTCGCTAAAAATGAACGTTACGTTCTTCTTTTGGATTGGTAAAATTTATTCAGGTTTTCTTTTAAATAATATTATTATTTCCCAGGAAATTCTTAATTTTAAAAATTAATCTCTAAATTTTCAAGCCAAATTCAATAAATTTCGAATCAATTATTATTGCTATTACCCAATTTAATTTTTGAAAATGGGGTTATAAAATTTTTCTCATGTTTGACAGCGCAGTTTCGCATCACAAATTTGTTCGCTCGCTATCGCTCACGCAAATTTGGAGCTCATTGCGGTTGACCTACCATCCATTTTCAGAAAAACACTGAAAATGGGGTTAGGGCATACACAAATAAAGAGCAAACTAAAAGGGACTAAGTAATCTTAATCCCTAAAAGTCAGCTCTATAAATTTATAGTTTCGCAACTCAGCACGTCTGCTGAATTTATTCAATACAAACACTTTACAGTGTACTATACTAATTCGATTATAGCCATTTCTGCTCCGTCGCCTTTGCGAGGTCCCACTTTTAGAATTCTAGTGTATCCACCATTTCTCTCTTTGTAGTTAGGAGCAACTTCTTCAAATAACTTATATACGGCATTTTTGTCATAGATATAAGCTAATGCTTGACGTCTTGCATGTAGGTCTCCTCTTTTACCAAGAGTGATCATTCTTTCTGCAACTCTTCTTAATTCTTTAGCTCTTGTTACTGTAGTAACAATTCTTCCATTATTAATTAAGCTTGCAGTCATGTTTCTCAACATTGCTACTCTGTGGTCAGTTTTGAAACCAAGCTTTCTGTGGTTAGCCATGCTTCGTCCTCCTTTACAACTAATTATTAATTATCATTTTTTCTTAAAGATAAACCTAATTCTTCAAGTTTCTTTGCAACTTCATCTAAAGATTTTTTACCGAGGTTTCTAACTTTCATCATATCATCTTCTGATTTGTATGTAAGTTCCTCAACTGAGTTAATACCAGCTCTCTTTAAACAGTTGTAAGATCTAACTGATAAATCAAGTTCTTCTATTGTCATTTCTAATACTTTTTCTTTTTCATCTTCTTCTTTTTCAATCATTATTTCTACATCATTGATGTGGTCTGTTAATGATATAAATAAGTTAAGATGTTCACTTAATATTTTAGCGCCTAATGAAATTGATTCTTCAGGTTCAATAGTTCCATTAGTCCATATTTCTATAGTTAACTTATCAAAGTCAGTTCTGTTACCAACTCTTGTATCTTCTACAGTAAAGTTAACTTTTTTAACAGGGGCATATAGTGAATCTATTGGAATAACACCAATTGATTGACTATCTTTTTTATTTTTCTCAGCAATTGCATAACCTCTACCTTGTTCCATTTCCATCTCTATAATGAGCTCAGAACCTTCATCAAGTGTAGCAATATGCATATCTTCATTGATGATTTCAACATCTCCGCCTGTTATTATATCTCCTGCAGTAACTTCTTTAGGACCTTTTGCATCTATTAATAGTTGAACAGGTCCAGAAACGTTCATTTTTGCTGCAAGATTTTTAATGTTAAGAATTATTTCTGTAACATCTTCTCTTACTCCTGGTATTGTAGAAAACTCGTGCAAAACACCTTGAATATTAATAGATGTAACAGCTGCTCCTGGTAACGATGAAAGAAGTATTCTTCTTAGTGAATTTCCGAGGGTAGTGCCATAACCTCTTTCAAGTGGTTCAACTACTATTTTTCCATAAGTATTTTCATCATTTTTTTCGATTAATGTTATATTCGGTTTTTCAATTTCTATCATCCCAAACCCTCCTTACGTGATTTTTTTTGCCGAGGGTAATAATTCTTAATCATTTATTATTTAGAGTACAACTCGACAATTAGATGTTCTTCTATTGGTAATTCTATATCTTCTTTAGTTGGTTCTGCAATTAATCTTCCTGTAAAGTTATCAGGATCTACTTGCAACCATTGTGGTGCAGTTCTTTTGTGATTTACAATCAATGCTTTGAATTTATCAGAACTTTGACTTTTTTCTTTAATTGCTACAACATCGCCAACTTTAAGAATCATAGATGGTACATCAGCTTTTTTACCGTTTAAAGTAAAATGACCGTGAACAACCAATTGTCTTGCTTCTGGTCTTGAACTTGCAAAGCCTAATCTGTATATTATATTATCAAATCTAAGCTCTAACAATTTCAATAAATTTTCACCTGTTTTACCAGCCATGTTATCAGCCATATTGAAGTACTCTGCGAACTGTCCTTCTAAAACTCCATAATATTTTCTAACTTTTTGTTTTTCTCTTAACTGAGTTCCATAGTTAGAAAGTTTTTTAGTGTTTTGTCCGTGTTGTCCTGGTGCATAGTTTCTTCTGCCGATTGAACATTTGTCAGTATAACATCTATCACCTTTTAAATATAATTTTAAACCTTCTCTTCTGCATAATCTACATACAGGTCCAGTATATCTTGCCATTATTTCACCTCAATTCTACTTTACAATTATACTCTTCTACGTTTTGGTGGTCTACAACCATTGTGTGGTATTGGAGTAACGTCTTTTATTAAATTAACTTCAAGTCCTGCGGCTTGTAAAGATCTGATTGCAGCTTCTCTACCTGAGCCTGGTCCTTTAACATAAACTTCTACTGTTTTTAAACCATGTTCCATGGCTTTTTTAGCTGCTTCTTCTGCTACCATTGAAGCTGCATATGGAGTAGATTTTCTTGAACCCTTGAAACCTAATTGTCCTGAACTTGCCCAAGAAATTGCATTTCCTTGCAAGTCAGTTAAAGTTACAAGAGTATTGTTAAAAGTAGACTTAATATGTGCCTGGCCTTTTTCAATGTTTTTACGTTCTTTTCTTCTTACTCTTGTCGTTTTTTGTTGTTTTTTAGCTGCCACTTAAGTCCCTCCTTTTATTTTTTAGATTTTTTACCCGCAAGTCTCTTAGGTCCTTTACGAGTTCTTGCATTATTTTTTGTGTTTTGTCCTCTAACAGGCAATCCCTTTTTGTGTCTTAAGCCTCTATAGCAGTTAATTTCTTTTAACCTTTTTATGTTTAAAGACACTTCTCTTCTTAAATCACCTTCAACAGGAAGTTTATCTATTTCATTTCTTAACATTTGAACTTCATCTTCAGTTAAGTCTTTAACTCTTGTATCAGGATTAATTCCTGTTGTTTTGAGCAATTTAATAGAAGTTGGTTTTCCTATACCAAATATATATGTTAACCCTATTTCAACTCTTTTATCTCTTGGTAAATCAACTCCAGCGATTCTGGCCATTAAGTTACACCTCCTACTTCAGCAGTTACTTAAATCTTACTTCGATTTTTATGTCAATCATTAACCTTGTTTTTGTTTGTGTTTAGGATTCTCGCAGATTACCATTACTTTGCCTTTTCTTTTGATAATCTTACATTTTTCACACATAGGTTTTACTGATGGTCTTACTTTCATTGTAATCCCTCCTTACTTTTTCCTCCAGGTTATTCTTCCTCTTGTCAAATCATATGGTGATAATTCAAGAGCTACCGTGTCTCCAGGTAGAATCTTTATATAATTCATCCTCAGTTTTCCAGAAATATGCGCTAAAACCTGGTGCCCGTTTTGAAGCTCTACTCGAAACATCGCATTTGGAAGTGCTTCAAGGACTTTTCCTTCTACTTCAATTACATCCTTTTTGGACATTGATCACTCAACCTCCATTCTTTTAGATGCATTCTCATTAAAAGGCATTAAGAGCTTTCTAACTAATGCATCATTTAGATTTTTGTTGCTTTTAAGCATTTCAGCAAATTCTGTTAATACTGTATTATTAATTTTTAAATGTTTCATTTTTTTTCGTTTAGGTAAATTTAATTTTCTTAAATCACCATCACATACTAACACATGGCATTCATCTATTACATCGTAAACAACGAATACTCTACCTTTGTCTCTTCCAGCTTTAGATTTTACCACTTGCCCAATTTTTATATCTGTTGTTAATTCCATAAGTCACCTCTACAAAGTAGTCAACAAGAGTGGTTCCCCATCAGTTATTGCAACTGTATGCTCATAATGAGCTGATGGTTTGCCGTCTATGGTTACTACAGTCCAATCATTGTCAAGCACTTTAACATTATACGTACCAGCGTTTATCATAGGTTCAATTGCAAGTACCATTCCTTCTTGCAGCCGCGGGCCTTTGTTAGGTTTTCCGAAGTTAGGAATTTGCGGTGATTCGTGCATATTTCTTCCTACTCCATGACCTACAAAATCCCTTACAACTGAAAATCCATTGCTTTCAGCATACTGTTGAATTGCATGAGATATGTCAGACAGTCTATATGATTCTTTTGCAAATTTAATTCCTTCATAGAAGCATTGTCTTGTTACTTCGACTAAACGTCTTTTCTCATCATCAACTTCTCCTACTATAAATGTTTTTGCAGAATCTCCTACGTATCCTTCAAAGGTTGCTCCGATGTCAATACTTACTATGTCACCTTCAGCAAGCTTTCTTGTAGACGGAAATCCATGTACAACTTCTTCGTTTACAGAAGCGCATATTGAAAATGGAAATCCACTATAACCTTTAAATGTTGGTATTGCATTTTGTGATCTTAAATAATCTTCAACAAGCTGGTCAAGTTCTAAAGTTGTTACACCGGGCTTAATATACTTTCTCACAAGATCATGTGACTCAGCTACTAATTTCCCTGCTTTTCTCATTATTTCTATTTCCCTTTTGGTCTTGAGGATAATCATATTATATTGCCCTCATTTTTGCAACAATTTGTTTGCCAACCTCAGGAATAGGCTCTTCACCATTAACGTTTATTATTATACCCTTTGCAGTGTAATAATCAATCAAAGGCTCAGTTTGTTGTTGGTAAACACTTATTCTTGTTGATACTGTTTCTTCAGTATCATCTTTTCTTTGTAAGAGTTCACCACCACATTTATCGCAAATGCCTTCTTTTTCAGGTTTGTTGAATGTCATATGATATGTTTGACCGCAGTCTTTACATATTCTTCGTCCTACAGCCCTTTGAACAAGAAGGTCAGTGCTCA
>DIVM01000005.1 GCA_002435835.1 Firmicutes bacterium UBA6132 | reverse complement strand
TGCGGGCCTATGGCCAGCGCGATCCGCTGGTGGAATACAAAAGCGAAGCCAACCGCCAGTTTCGGGTTTTGCTGGAAACCGTGGACGCCAACATTTTGCAAAACTTGCTCAACGTCACAGTGAACAAAAACGCGCCGGCCGCGTCTTTGCCCGCGTCTGCCGCCGCCCCGCGCCAATCCGCGCCCAAATACGAGGATGTGAACCGCAACGATCCCTGCCCGTGCGGATCGGGTAAAAAATACAAAAAATGTTGCGGTAAATAATTTTTAATTAAGATAGTCAATGGGACGTTTGTCATACAAGTTACGGCAGTACGTCCCTGTTTAATTTGTCATTGAAATTAGGAGGGGAAATGAATAAGACAAAGGGAATATTAAGCGTTGTTTTAGCAGCATTCATTTATGGATTTACACCTATATTAGGAAAATTATCATATCTTGAAGGTAGCAATACACTTTCTCTTACATTTTATAGAAGCTTCTTTTCACTACCATTATTATTAGTAATATTAAAATATAAAAAAATACCATTAACAATAACAAAAACCGAACTGGGCAAATTATCCATTCTTGGAATATTAGGTCCTGCTCTTACTGCAATAACACTATATGGATCATACAATTACATATCAGTGGGAATGGCTTCAACAATACATTATGTATACCCTGTTTTAGTTACAATAACATGCATTTTAATATTCAAGGAAAAAATTTGTAAAGAAAAAGTCATTGCACTTATATTTTCAACTATGGGAGTGTTAATGTTTTTTGAAGGTGATTTTACAGGAAGTGTAATTGGAGTAATAATAGCTCTTTTATCAGGGGTTGTATATGGTGCATTTATTTTATTTATGGATAAAAGTAAAATAAATGTTATGTATCCTTTTAAAATAACATTTTACACATCTTTAATAGCAGCTATTTTCTTATTTATATATGGCACTATTACAAATCAATTAGTTTTTAAAATGACATTATTGGGTTGGATATATACAGGTTTAGTTTCATTTTTTGCTTCTATTTTAGCAAATACATTAATGCCCATTGCAGTTAAAAATGTTGGAGCAACAGCAACTTCAATACTGGGCATGTTTGAACCTATAACAAGCGTTATTTTAGGAATTATATTTTTAAGAGAATCATTTACTTTAAAAAGTGTAATAGGCTGCTCTTTGATTTTAATTGGAGTTTTAATAATAACTATTGCAAAGGATAAAAATAATAATGTGGAAGAAATAAAAATAGAAATAGAAAAAGAAATTACTGAGTAAAAAAAATACCCAATGCATAACTGCTTTGGGCCTTTTGTAACTTAATGCTTTGGTTTTTTCGTTTGCTTGTTCGAATTTTTATTTGAAGGAGCTGCATCTTTTTTAGAATCTTTCTTTTGTTTTGCCGGTTTATTAGGATTCTTATCACCCATTAAAAATTCTCCTTTATATTTTAGTGTTATCCAAACGTTTTCTATATGATTGGATTATGAAATTATTATAAACACTTAATAATATAAAGTCAAAACAATCATATCGACTTAATAAAACTTAAATTTCACTATAAACATATTTTATTTCAAATAATTATAAAAAACGCCCTTCATTTTAATAATTATTTGAAATATTTTAGTTTATTATGTCGCATTATTTTCTAAGATTAATAGAATCTGCTGCTAATTTTCCAGTTGAAAATGCAGCTTGTATGTTATAACCGCCTGTATCCCCATCAACATCCATAACTTCTCCAGCAAAATAAAGATTATTAATTATTTTTGACTCCATAGTTTTAGAGTTTATTTCATTTGTTGAAACTCCACCTCTTGTTGCCATAGCCACATTATAATTACCTAACTTCTCAACGACCATTTCATAATTTGATAATAAATCAATAATAGTTTTACGGCTTGTTTTACTTAGCTGGCTGCAAATTAAATCATCACTCACATTAGCTAAATTCATTATTTTATCCACAAAACGCTTCGGTAAGTTTAATTCTTTAACTAATGTTTTTACATTCAATTTACCAGATGAAGATAACTTTTCTTCAAAATATTTCTTAAATTCTTCTGAATTTTTAAACTCTGTAAAATTAAATTTTAATATATCACCTGCTTCAATATAACGCGAATTATTTATTATCACAGGTCCAGAAATATTTTTATGCGTAAAAAGCATATCACCAGTAAATTCATTTATTTTTTTATTGTTTCTCCAAGATGTTATTTTAATATTTTCAAATGATATGCCTGATAAATCATTAAAATTATAATTTTCTATAAATACAGGAGCTAAGGATGGCTGTGTTTCTTCTATGCTATGACCTAAAATTTTAGCAAATTTATAGCCGTCCCCTGTTGAACCAGTATGTTCATAAGATTTACCACCTGTTGATAATATAAGATACTTACATTCATACACATTATCATCAGTTTTTATACTAAAACAATCTACGTCTTGATGATATTTAACATAATTTGCCTTTGTGTTGCACATTATTTTCACATGGTTTTCCTTGCACTTTTCTATTAAGGCATTTAATATATCTCCTGCTTTAAAAGAACTTGGAAAAACTTTATTGTCTTCCCTCACTATGCTTTTTACTCCAGCATCATCGAAAAATTTCATGGAGTCCTTGTTTGTAAATTTATATAAGGCAGGTTTTAAAAACCTGCCTTTTTGACCATAATGAGTTAAAAATTCATCTTTGCTACAAAAATTAGTATAGTTGCATTGACCTAATCCTGTTATAAGCAGTTTTTTTCCCAGCGTTTCATTTTTTTCAATTAATAAGACGCTTTTGTTTTTGATTGATAAAGCGCTAAAAAGTCCTGCAGGACCTCCACCTATTATTATAACATCGTAATATACTTTTGAACTTTCTTTCATATTATATCCGTCTTTCTTATGTACATATATAAATTTACAAATTCACCTTAATTTGTTGAAGAAGTGGTAGCAGTTTTTGTGATATATTTTTGTTTTATTTTATCTATTTTTAAGGATGCTTCAACTGCATAGCTTATATCATTTTCTTCATAAATACCAGTAAATATTATTTCATTATTATTTTCATCTACTTTAAAATTATTAAATTTACTTTTATTATCTAAAAGAACTTCTTTTTGATCCCCTGTTAAAAAATCATATACAATAAATGGTGATTCTGCGCTTGCAGCGTTTCTTTTCATCAATACACTTGTAGTTTCTTTAAAGAAATACATAGTTTCATTTATTCCCTTAAATGCATTGGACACTTTCAAAGTGCTCATATCTAACACTTTATTTGTGTTGTCGGTCGATGAAAGAAGTAAATATTTATCCTGTAATAGCCATTTCCAATTTCCATTTTCATTAAAATTAGCACCATCTATCATAACTGGTTCTGTTTTAGCAGTATCCCACAAAAATATTTGATTGTGGTTTTCACCATAGCCTGAAGTATAAAACATAACTTTATTTTCTATTGAATTCAAAGGTATAATAACAATATTTTTATAACTGTTATTTAAAAAGTTACTTTTTTCAGTAAGATAATTTACTATATTGTTTTTATCTGCCTTCTCTATAGTAAACTTAGGTATTTTTGTATCTTGAAACATCATTATAATTGATTCTGCTTCAGTTAACTTTTTTGTAGATACATTATTATTAGTAGTAAGTTCTGTTAAGTCTTCTTCAAGTTTTTTTAATTGTTCTTTTGTTAATTCAAGTTCTGACTTCAATTTATCATTTTCAGATTTTAATTCCTCAGTCTTCATTTGACCTTCATATTCACCAGGTTTAATGCCAGTTTCCTCTGATGCAGGAATTTTTGTACAACCAACTACTGTCACTAATGTTATCAATAATATAAAAGCTGTTTTTCTCATAAATCCTCCAATTTATCTTTAAAAATTGAATTTATCCTAGGTTTATTTATTATACATTATACAACATTTAATAAAATTATTAAAGCAATTGTTTTATATTATAGGAAAGTAATACTTTCCTATAATATAAAAATGCATTAGAGTTATTAAACTAATGCATTTAATATTATAATTAAGTTTATTGAATTAAAATGCTCACTGCTACATTATCACCATCTTGTAAAAGTGCAGTACAAATAATATTTTTTCCTTCTGTAATATCTTTCATATATTTTGTTTCACCAGCAGTGTTAAATATTTTTGTAGCATTTGTAACTGTTAAATATATAAGCTCGTTTTGACCATTTGATTTTATATTTTGCATCATTATTAAGTTTTCATTTAAATTTACATATATTATTTTGCCATTTAAATTGTTAACAGTTTGAGTTTCTTCTGCTTGTAATGTTACTATTTCATCTCCAAATGTATTTATATTTACTTTATAACCAATACGTAAATCATAAATAGTCGATACACTCTCTCCTATTTTAATATTAACATTACTACTTACTAAATATTCTTTTATATTTCCATCTATGTCTTCTACTTTTATTTTATTATATGGTCCAATTAATATTTCTTTAATTACACCGCTTATTTCTGCTTCTTTTGCAACAATATTTAATTCAACCATTTTACCATATTCAGCAGTTAAAGTTACTATATCACTCGCCCTTACTTGATCAAAGCTTGACTGCAATAAGTTTCTTGTTATAATAACACTTTTTGTATAATCAAATGTCATTAAACTACCTACATCAGTTTTAATAGTTATTTTAACAGGATAACTAAAATAATCTATATTTGTTATTTTACCAGTATAAATCTGAGTTTTACTTGTTGACTTAATATCACTTATTACTCCATCTTTTACTAAAGCAGTTATTAAATCATCTTTTAATAAATTTTTAAGCAATGTTGTTTTACCGTTTAAATAAACAGTTGCATTTTCAGATACATCATATATTTTATTATAACCATTTTCATCGGTTATCGTAATTTTAGCAGGAGGTGTAAATGCTACATTTGAAATTGTGCCACTAATGGTTTTAGTTAAACTATCAAGTTCAATTGTTTTTGCAAATTTTTCATCATTTACATAACATGTTATTAACATATTAAGTTTAATATTAGAAATATTTGTAACTGCATCATTTAGATATATTTTTGAATTTTCATTTACTTTTATTATGGAAGTAGAGTCCCCTGTTTTAACATATATAGTAGATTCAGCGCTGCCCATAGTTACTTGAGTTACAGTTCCTTTTATTTCAGTTAATTGATCATATTCACTTAAATCAGGCTTAACATCATTTTCACTAATATATGTATATGCCCTGTCCAACATAGTGCTTATAACTGCTCTTGAAATATTACTTTTTGGGTTAATATTCTTTTTAGTATCCCCTAACAAAATTCCATTTTCATACATTAAATATATATATGGTCTAGCAGCAGTTGAAATTTGAGAAACATCATTAAATGGAAGCGTATATACTTTTAAATTTTTCGCTTCATCCCCAAGCATCATCGCTTTAGTTAATAAAATTGCAATTTCTTCTTTGCTGGCTGGTTGCGTAATAGGTATAACTCCATTAGCATTTTTTTCAAACATAGTTCTTATGCCATTTTCTGAAACAATATTTAAAGCTATTATTATGGCCAAATAATCAAAAGACCACTCTCGATATTTTGTATTATCCATTTCCTGGAGAATAGGCTTGTACTGTTCAACAATTTGGTTTTTAACATCATCATCTAATTTATATAGTCTTGACATCATTACTAATGCTTCTAAAACTGTAACATTACCATCAGGCTTAAATGTTCCATTGCTATAACCTTGCACTATTCCATATTCTGCAACTCTTTCTATATAATCCTTTGCCCAGTGTTTTGATATATCAGTAAATGTTACAGCGCTAGCAACTGAACTAAATACAATTGTAAGTACTAAAGTCAATGATAAAATTTTTCTCAGTAATTTTATTTTCATAAATTCCTCCATGTTTTCCTTTAGTTTTTTATTTTATTATTCTTTATGGAATAATGAAATTATATCACACTATATTTTTTTCCGCAAATAATTAAGCTCATATAGAAAAATCTATTGACATAAGCATCTTATGTGATAAGTTTATATTATATATGAATTTAAAATTATTTTATGTCGAACTTTGAATAAATAAAACAAATATAATTGTAAGGAGTTTTTATGAGCAAGAATATTGTGATAATAGGCATGCCAGGTAGTGGGAAAACTACAACAGGAAAATTAGTTGCTGAAAAACTTAATAGAAAATTCATTGATATGGATGATTACATGGTTAGCTATGATGGAAAAAGCATTAAAGAAATGTTCTCTATTAGCGAAAATCATTTTAGAGATATTGAATCTAAATGCTCTGTTATATTAGGAAAATTAAGTTCACTTGTCATAGCATCGGGTGGAGGATTAGTTAAAAGAAAAGAAAACATAGATGCATTAAAAGAAAATTCTATTATAATATTTTTAAATAGACCTGTTGAAAATATTATTAAAGACATAGATGCAAGCACAAGACCTCTTTTAGCTGATGGAAAAGAAAGATTATATACACTTTATAATGAAAGAATACAACTATATAAATCATATTGTGACATAGAAATTATAAATGAGGATACTATTGAAACTGCAGTAGATCAAATAATTAAAAATGTAAATATATAATAATTTAATGAATATTTAATTAAAAAATAAAGAAGCCTTTTTATTCAGCTTCTTTACTTTTTATTATTACTATTTATTATTTATTTACTTTGCTTATATTTCCTACTTTAGCTTTTTCAAATTCATCTTGAATTTCAGCAGAAGGTTCTTTTGTTGCTAATGAAACAGCATAAATTACAATAGCAGAAATTATAAATGCTGGTAATAATTCATAAACACCAAATATTCCGCCCATTGGCTTAAGAATTAGTTTCCAAATAAATACCATTGCTCCACCTGAAAGCATACCTGCAATGGCACCTTCTCTTGTAGTTCTTTTCCAGAATAAAGAAAATAACATTAAAGGTCCAAATGTTGCACCGAATCCTGCCCATGCAAATGAAACTACTTTAAATATAATACTTGTTTCATCTAATGCTATAATAACACCAATTACAGATATAGTAATTAATATTATCCTTGATACATTCATAACTTGAGCATCAGTAGCATCCTTTTTAATTAATCCTTCATATATGTTTTTTGCAAAAGCTGAAGCTGCAATTAATAAATATGAGTCCGATGAACTGATTGTTGCTGCAAGAATACCTGACATTACAACACCAGCAAATAATGGATTAAGAAGCTTTTGTGATAAAACTATAAATACACTTTCAGCTTGACCAGCTGTAAGTAGTTCTGTAGGAAATAAAGTTCTTCCTATCAAACCAATTGCAACTGCTGCTAATAGAGATATAAATACCCATATAGTTGCTATTCTTCTTGATAATGCTAACTCATTTGCATCTCTAATAGCCATAAATCTTGTTAATACTTGTGGCATTCCGAAATATCCAAGTCCCCAAGCCATAGTAGATAATATTGTATATAATCCATATTTTCCAGCTTCACCAAATACAGGTGCTTTATTTGCAACTTGTTGTACTCCATCAACCACTGTAGGAGAAGCTATACCAAAAAACTCGAAAAATCCAGGTATTGATTTTGCATTATCTATAACTGCTGAAATACCACCTGCAGCTGAAGTACCTGTAAATAAAATTACTACAAGTGCAAAAAACATTACAACACCTTGCATTGTATCGGATGCAGTTTCTGCTAAAAATCCACCAACAAATGTATAGAAAACAACAAACAATGCTCCTGATATCATCATTGAATGATATGAAAATCCAAATAATGTACTAAAAAGTTTTCCAACAGTTACAAAACAACTTGCTGCATAAACAGTAAAAAATACTAAAATAAATACTGCTGCAATAGTCATTATAATTTTATTACTTTCTTTATAACGATTGCTGAAAAAATCAGGAATAGTTATTGCATCTCCTGAAATAACTGAATAATTGTGAAGCCTTTTAGCTACTATTAACCAGTTAATATAAGTTCCTAAACCAAGACCTATAGCAGTCCATATAGCATCACTTAAACCAACCCAATATGCAACACCAGGAAGACCCATTAAGAGCCATCCACTCATATCCGATGCTTCTGCACTCATTGCTGTAACCCACGGCCCCAAAGACCTTCCACCAATAAAAAAGTTCTCACTGCTTTCATTTGCTCTCTTTGCAAAATACAATCCAATACCAATTACTACTGCCATGTAAGCTACCATGGCAACAAACGTTCTTAAAGCTTCTCCACTCATTGTATTCCTCCCTCAATTGTACTAATTAAAATAATAAGAACTCTGCCTTATATAGATAAATAATCAATTATAATAAGCAGTAAAACAAAAGGCAAGTAAAAAGATTAGTCACAGATTATTGCATTTATCTGATCTCACTAAATTTGACAAGCTTATGGCCTCCTTTCTGAATTGTATAAATTTTGTCAAGTTTATAGTAAGGTTCATTAAATTAAAATCATTACATTAATTACATTATTTTGTTAATTAGTTAACGATTTCCTGGTATTTTTGTTTTCCCATATAAAAACAGTATAGTACCTGAATATTATAAAGTCAAGAGCAAATAAACATTATTTAACAAAAAGACCTGCAGTCCTTACATATAATAATTATATGTTTCAACAGCAGGTCCAATAACTTTTTGTTTAATTATTTAATTAATTAATTCATCTATAACTTCTTTTACAGTTTTTAACCTTTTTTCAATGTTTCCAATGTCAGCTCCTGCGAATATCAAACCATCGCCACCTGTAACTGAGTTTACTAAGCCTGTAGTAATACAATATGGAATGTTTTTTGTATCACAGTTTTTAATGCATAGGTAACATTTATTTATAAGTTCGCCTTCACCATTTATTGAATTTAATAAAAAGTTTGTTTTTAAAGCTCTACCTGGCATTCCAACTGGACTTTTAATTATCATTACATCATCATTTGTAGCTTCAAGATATGCACGCTTAAAGTTTTCATGAGCATCACATTCTACTGTTGGTACAAATAAACTTGCAATTTGAACTCCATCAGCACCTGCTTCCATTACTTCTTCAATATCTTTTTTTGTTCTTATTCCACCAGCAGATATAACTGGGATTTTTACATCATATTTTTCTTCATATGTTTTTATTAATTCTTTTACTTCTATAGTTATTTGTTTTAACGATTTATAGCTTTTTTCTATAAGTTCTTCGTATTTAAATCCTAAATGTCCTCCTGCTAAAGGTCCTTCAACTACAACTGCATCAGGAAGCCTGTCGTGTTTAAGATAACTGTTTATTATTACTTTTGCAGCTTTAGCTGATGATACTATAGGAGCTATTTTTGTATTAGTTCCTTGTACCAATTTAGGCAATGCTATTGGAAGACCAGCTCCCGATATAATTATATCTATTTTTTCTTTAACTGCTTCTTTTACATATAATTCATAATTGTTCATGGCAGCCATTAAGTTAATACCAATTATGCCCTTAGTTT
>DIVM01000204.1:204-11591 GCA_002435835.1 Firmicutes bacterium UBA6132 | reverse complement strand
GCACATCCATACATCCATGCATATGACATGTTATTTCTAATGTCTCCCACAAATACAATCTTTATTTTATTTAAAGGTTTAGCAATATGTTCTTCAATAGTCATTAAGTCTGCTAATATTTGTGTAGGATGATCAACATCTGTAAGTCCGTTAAAAACAGGAACTCCTGAATATTTTGCTAAATCTTCAACAACCCTTTGTTTATATCCCCTATATTCAATTCCATCATAAAATCTTCCGAGAACTTTTGCTGTATCTTCTAACGATTCTTTTTTGTTTATCTGTGATGAATTTGAATCAAGGAATGTTACATGTGCTCCTTCTTCTAACGCAGCAACTTCGAATGCACATCTGGTTCGTGTAGACGTTTTCTCGAATAAAAGTACAATATTTTTGCCTTGTAATAAATAATTACATATACCAGATCTTTTTTTTACTTTTAAATCATGGGCTAAATCAAGCAAATATCTGATTTCTTCTGGAGTAAAATCCATTAATGTTAAAAAACTTCTACCTTTTAAATTTAATGACATAATTATTCTCCTTTATATATAATAATTTTTAAAATATTTTATTTAAGATAACTATTATAGGTATTTAGTGAAACTTTAATTAAACATTTAAATTAAAGTGCCTGCTTTTTAACTTATGCTGCAATGCCTGTCTTGTTATCCCCAGTGATTCTGCTGCTTTTGAAATATTGCCGCCGTATTTTTCCAAGGCACCTTCAATTAATGATTTTTCTACATCATTAATGTAATCAATCAAATTTATGTTATCTTTTAATAAAACTTCATTTTGTATTTCACTTTCTTTATGATGTTTTTGAGATATTTCAGCTTTTTTCAAAAAATAATATGGCATATGACATAACTCAATTGTTTTTCCATCTTCGACTAAATCAACTCCACATTCAATAACATTAGCTAACTCCCTAACATTACCTTTCCAGTCGTAATTACTAAATAAATTCAAAACATCCTGATTTATTCCATTTACTCTTTTGTTATTTTTGTATGATAATTTTTGTAAATAGTGCTGTGTTAATATTTTTATATCACTTTTTCTTTCAGCAAGGGAAGGAATATATATATTTATTACGCTAAGTCTATAAAACAAATCTTCCCTAAGCTTTTTATTTTCAATCAATAAAAGAGGGTCTTCATTTGTTATAGAAATAAGCCTTACATCAACATCGACAAGCTTACTTTCTCCAACTGGTCTAAAACAGCCTTCCTGCAAAACTCTTAATAATTTTGCCTGCATGGATAAAGGCATTGAATTAATTTCATCAAGTATAAGAGTACCTCCATTGGCTAGTTGAAATAACCCCATTTTATCTATAGCTCCAGTAAAGCCACCTTTAGTAGTTCCAAACAAAATACTTTCAAATAAGTTTTCAGGTATCGCTGCACAATTTTCAGCAATAATAGGTTTATCCTGCCTTCTACTTTCGTTGTGAATGCTTTGTGCAATAAGTTCCTTTCCTGTGCCAGAATCGCCTATTATCATTACATTAGCATTACATTTGCTTGCTGCAATAACAAGACGTTTAACATTTTCAATGGATTTGCTTTCACCTACTATATCACTTACAGTATATTTCCCATGATGCTCAGTTAATTTTTTGTTAGCCATGCTATTTATATGCTTAGAATATTTTAAAGCCTTATCTGACAATCTTCTGATTTCTGTAATATCAGTAGCTATTTCAACTGCTCCAACAACATTATTATTTTCTAATATTGGCCAAATTGAGTTACTTGTAATAACTGGGTTTCCAAATTTGTTTATACCTTTGTAAATTTGTTTGATAATAGGGAGTCCTGAATTTAAAACTTTTAAAAGCATTAGCTCACCGTCGGTTGTTTCATATATATCTAAAATCCTTTTACCAATTACATCTGATACTTCGCGATTTTGTATAATAGACATTTTTCTGTTGTATAAAATTGTAACACCATTATCATCAATTACGTGAACTCCATCTTTAATTAAATTAGTTATTTTAGTCAGTAGTTGTTCTATATCCACATAAGCCTCCTGATATTATAATAGCCAAACATCCGATTTTTACGTTATTATGATTAACTATTATAACATAACATTTTATCAATATATAGCTGTTTTTGGATTTAGAATGTTAATTGGATCAAACAATTTTTTTATTCCTCTCATTAAATTAATTTGAACATCATCAAATTTAAGAGGAAAATTCTTAATTCTTGTTTTACCTATACCATGTTCTCCTGTAATGGTTCCACCACCTTTTATTGCCATCTTATACAATTCCTCTTTCATTTCTTCATAATAAATCGGAAGTTTTCCATCCACCAAATAAATATTGTTATGAACATTGCCATCACCAATGTGTCCAACAGTATCTATTGTTGCATTATATTTTGCTGCAATACTTTTAAAATTTCTCATAAGTTCAGGTATGAATGCAGGTGGAACTGCAATGTCAAGAGTGTCTGCTAATATGTGCTTTGTAGCTGCATATGTACTGCTTCTTATTAAAAGTACCCTGGCTTGATCTTTAGCATTGTCTGCAATTAAAGTCTCAAGAGCTCCCATTTTACTACAGATTTCTTCTATAGTACTGCTTACATTATAAAGACTATCTTCATTTTCTTCAGATAACATAAACATTAAATCAACATTTCCTTCTTTAAGAGGCCACTCTTCTTTTAAATGTTCTGCTGAACAAAGAGCTATTGTTCTGTCAAGGTATTCAATTGATAAAGGAATAATACCTGCTTTTAAAACCTCTGTAACAGCTTCCGTAGCCTGATCACATTCATTAAAAGAAACAAGCAGTGTTCCGCTGAATTTGCTTTCAGGATAAACTTTAAGCATTACTTTTGTAACAACACCGAGAGTCCCTTCTGAACCTATTATAAGTTGCATTAAATCATATCCTGCATTATTTTTTGTAAGTTTTCCTCCCAGGTTTATTATTTCTCCAGTAGGTAGCACAACTTCCAATCCCTTTATATGATTTCTCATCACTCCATGTTTTACAGCTCTTGCACCTCCAGCATTTTCAACAACAAGTCCTCCTATTTGAGCACTGTCATCTCCAGGATGACACGGAAAATATAATGTATCATTTTTATCCAAGAATTCTGTCATTTCTCCAAGAGTGACCCCTGCTTCAAGAGTGATTATAAAATTTTTTTCATCTAGTTCTATTATTTTTTTAAATCTTTCCATAGAAATAATTATGCTTGGTTCAATAGGAATAGCTGCACCGCAAAGACCTGTGCCACCGCCTCTTACAACAACGGTTGTTTTTTCTTCATTTGCCATTTTTAATACTTCCGATAATTCCTGTGTATTTGCAGGCTTTACAACAACACAGTCTTCATTAGCTTTAGGTCTTATGGTAGGTTCTGTTTCATCATATAAATATCCAGCCACATTATCCTTATTGCTAATGACATAATCATTGCCTGCTATTGAACATAATTTTTCAATTATTATAGTATCCATAATGCCTCCGTAAAAAATTATTTATTTTTTAATTTTTGAATAAACATAGGAAGAATTTCATAAACATCACCTACAATTCCATAATCAGCAATATTAAATATTGGAGCTGATGGGTCTGAATTTATTGCTATGATTTTATCCGATTCTTTCATTCCTGCTAAATGCTGTGGAGCACCTGATATGCCACAAGCAATATATAATTTCGCTTTTACTCTATTTCCGCTGTAACCTATCTGATGCTTTTTGTCCATATATCCATCATCAACAATTGCCCTTGATGCACCTACTTCTCCACCTAATATATCAGCAAGTTCATAAATAATTTTTAAATCATCTTTATGTTTAAATCCCTTACCTGCAGACACTACAATTTGAGCTTCCGAAATATCAAATTCCTTAGATTCAATTTCTTGTAGTACTTCTACTAAATTATTTGAGGATTTATATGGCATTACTTTTACTATTTCTGCAGTTAAATTTATATCGCGTTTTGATTTTTCAAACTCTTTATATCTGATAGTAGCCATTTTTGGAGATGTTGTAGTTTTAATGTGAGCTAAGATATTGTCGGAAAAAGCTGGCCTTATCTGAACGAGCTCTAAGTCATCATCTATTTTTAATTCCGTACAATCAGCTGTAAGCCCTGTATTCAAAGCTGCTGCTATTCTCGGAGCTAGTGATCTTCCAAAACTTGTTGCACCTATTAAAAATATTTCAGGTTTTATTTCTTTTATTAATTCTGTTATATTTTCCTTGTAAAGTAATTCATGGGGCTTGTTAAAGCATGTGCCTACTATATGGTAAATTTTATTAGCACCGTAATATGATAGTTCGGAAAGGTCCATGTTATCATCACCTAAAACAACAATATTAATATCTCCTTCAATTTTTTCAGAAAGCTCCATAGCCTTTCCAATTAGTTCATAAGTCACATTATGTATTATGCTATTTTTTTGTTCTGCAAATATTAAAATATCTTTTTTCATATAAACCTCCTTTCTAAATTTTTAGCTCAGATATAATAATGTCTAAAAATTCTTCGATATTTTCCTTTTCTTTTCTACATTCCCTTGTTGTTGCTTTAGGAACTTCAATTTTTTTTACTTTTGTTGGAGAACCTTTTAAACCTACATTTTCTACGCTTACATATTCGTTGAGATCTTCAGCCCCCCATACAGGAAATACTACTTTTCTTGATTTCATTTTATTTTTAAATGTAGGAATCCTTGGCGTGTTAATGTCTTTTGTAACTGTTATCAAAACAGGATAATTTGCTTTTTTTATAAATCTTCCGTCAAATATGTCAGAAACAACTTTTATGTATTCATCTGTTACTTCTAAAATTTCATCTACATATGAAATATGAGGTATGTTTAAATATTCTGCAACTTCAGCACCAACCTGTCCTGTATCACCATCAACAGTTTTTTCTCCCACAAAAATTAAATCAACCTTTCCCATTTTTTTAATTGCAGATGCTAAAGTAATAGATGTTGCTTTTGTGTCAGCTCCTCCAAAGAACTTATCAGATAAAAGTATGCCGTAATCAGCTCCTCTTGCAACTGCTTCTCTTAAAGACTCTTCGCCTCTTGGAGGTCCCATTGTCACTGCAGTTACTTTAGAATCAGTAGATTCTCCTATATTAACAGCTGCCTCTAAGGCATTTAAATCAAAAGGATTAATTTCAACACCTGCACTAGTTCTGTCTACAAGTCCTTTTTCTGAGTCAAATCTTACTTTATTCATATCAGGAACTTGTTTAATTAATACTGCTATATTCATATCTGTCCTCCATTCATTCCTGTATTATTTTGATACCAATCTTACTAAGGTCATTGAAAGCGGTTCTACATAAGTCACTAAAAGCAAAACAACTATCATAGTTAAAACTAATGGAATTGCATTTTTAGCAACCTTTGCAAATGGAACATCTCCTACAGCTGAAGCAACGAATAAATTTGCTCCATAAGGAGGTGTTACAAAGCCTATTGCTAAATTCAAAGTCATTATAATTCCAAAATGAACAGGGTCTATTCCAAATGACTTTACAACTGGTAAAAATATAGGAGCTAATATTAAGCAAGATGAAATATTGTCTATAAAACATCCAACTATTAAAAGGAAAATATTTATTATTATCATTATTATTATAGGATTGTTTGAAACAGTAGTAAGCATTGTTGCTACCGTAACAGGAACCTGCGCCATTGTGAGATATCCAGCAAATGATGTTGAAAGTCCAATCATAAAAGATGTAGCTCCGTTTATTAATGCTGCATCAACTACAGCCTTGTATATAAATTTCCATTCAAGTTCTTTATATACAAACTTTCCTACTATTATTGCGTAAACAATACCTAAAACAGCTGCTTCTGTTGGTGTACAAATACTTGCATAAATACTTCCTAAAATAATTACGGGCATTAAAAGTGCCCAGAAAGATTTAATTAATTGCTGCCCTACATTTTTTATACTCGGTTTTACACCGCTTCCTTTCCATCCATGCTTTTTAGAAGTTAAATAGCTTATAGTCATTAAAGCAACTCCCACCAATATTCCAGGTATTACTCCTGCTAAAAATAAATCGGATATTGATGAACCAGTTGCAACTGCATAAATAACAAAAGGAATGCTAGGAGGAATTATAACTCCTATGGAACCAGCTGCTGCTGACAATGCCGCTGCAAAACCTTCATCATAACCTTTTCTTTTCATAGCAGGCATCATAAATGAGCCTATTGCAGAAACTGTTGCAGGTCCAGAGCCTGAAATTGCTGCAAAAATCATGCATGAAAGAGTTGTTACCATTGCAAGACCACCTGTTATAAATCCAACCAAACTGTCAGCAAAACTTAAAATTCTTCTTGAAATTCCACCATGTTCCATCAAATTACCTGCTAAGATAAAAAATGGAATTGCCATTAATGGAAATGAATCAAGCCCTGTAAATGCATTTTGAGCAACCATCATAGTGTTAATATTTGTTGAAAAAGTTAAAGTAAGTACAGTTGATAAGCCAAGTGCTATACCAATAGGAACGGTAAGTGCAATGAACAAAAATAAAAGTGAAAACAACATTATAACAGCCATCAGAAAGCACCTCCACTTTTAAATTTTTTATAATCCAATATTATTTTCTGCACAAGCCTTATAGTCATCAATATGCAGCCTGTTGGAACTGATGCATATGCAAACTGCATAGGAAGCCTCAGAGCAGCAGATAATTGACCTACTTTAATTATTTTAGATACAAGTATTGAAGACTGGTAAGCAAGGAAAATGCTAAATGCAAGCCAAATTACAGTATATAAAACTTCTACGGGATACTTTAACTTCTGTGGAACAACTACCTGAAGAACATCTGCTCTTAAGTGTTTATTTCTTTTTACTGCAAAAGAAGCTCCAACCCAAATCTGCCATAAAAACAAATATCTTGCAAGCTCTTCACTCCATGATAATGATGAACCTACTACATATCTCATAATAATTTGCAAAAATATTATTACTACTGAAATAGATAAAGTGATTGCAAGAAAATATTCTTCAAATTTATCATCTAACAATTTTAATATCTTCAATAATCTCCCTCCAATATTTTATTTAAGGATATTGCTTAAATAAATTAAACAATATCCTTATTTCTGCTTATTTTCTTATTAAGTCAAGAAGTTCTGATCCGTATTGTTTAACATATTCGTCATAAACAGATTTAGATGCACTTACAAATGCTGCTTTTTGTTCTTGCGTAAGTTCATTTACTATCATTCCTTTTGCTTTTAAATCTTCTAAAGTCTTAGATTCCTGTTCATTTAATGCTTTTCTTTGAGTTGTTATTGTATTTTTAGCTGCGTCTCTTACAACTTGCTGTAAATCTTCAGGCATACTTTCCATAAAAGATTTGCTAATTAAATATGGACAGTTTGTATAAACATGGCCTGTCAAAGACAAATATTTTTGAACTTCATAAAACTTAGCAGAACTAATAATTGCTACAGGATTTTCTTGTGCATCAACTGTTTTTTGCTGCAATGCTGTAAACAATTCATTAAATGATATTGGTGTTGGGTTTGCGCCGAACGACTTAAATGCTGCCATATGTATTGGATTTTCCATTGTTCTTATTTTTACTCCATTTAAATCAGCTGGTGTTATAATAGGTTTTGTGTTGTTTGTAATATGCCTGTATCCGTTTTCACCAAAACCAAGATTAATAATTCCTTTTTCTTCAAGCTTAGAATTTAATTTATCTCCAACTTCACCATCAAAAGCTTTGAAAGCTTCTTCTTTTGAACTAAATAAGAAAGGAAGGTCAAAAACCATAAAGTCTTCAACAAAACCTGACAATACAGTTCCACCTGGAACACACATTTCAAGAGTTCCTAATGTTAAAGCTTCAATTGTTTGTCTGTCTCCTCCAAGTTGTCCGTTTGGATATATTTCTACTTTAATTCTTCCACCAGATTTTTCTTCTACTTCTTTTTTGAAAACCTGCTCTAATGTTACATTAGTTTGATGGTCATTTTGAAGAACGTGAGCAACTCTTATTAAATATTCTTGTTTGTTGCCTGTATCAGTTGGTGCTGGTGCTGTTGTTGATTCTTCTTTTTTGCCGCAACCTGATAAAATCATTGTTGTTATCATTGTTAAAACCAATAAAAAGCTTAATTTTCTTTTCATAATATCCTCCATTTTTTATAATTTATCTACAAATTCTTTTAAAATTTGCATAGATTCACTTAATTCTTCCTGTGATCTGGCATATGCAAGTCTCATAAAACCTTCACCACTGTCGCCGAAAGCATTTCCAGGCACACCTGCAATGCCGGTCTCATCAAGGAGCCTTGTACAAAAGTCAACAGAAGTAATATTTAAATCCTTAATTCTTGGAAATATGTAAAATGCACCTTTGGGAACAACAAATTGAATTCTTTCTATTTTAGATAATCCATCAACTACAATGTCTCTTCTTTGCTTAAATTCTTTAACCATATCTAAAGTAAATTGTTTGCAATTCCTAAATGCATAAGCTGCTCCGCACTGTACAAATGATGTTGCGCAAGTAGACATATTTTGATGAACCTTATTTAAATATTTTATTAAATGAGCAGGTCCTATGGCATATCCAACTCTCCATCCTGTCATAGAGAAAGCTTTAGATGTTGAATTTATGATTATTGTTCTTTCTTTCATACCATCTAAGTTTGATATACTTACATGACTGCCTTCAAATAAAAATTGATCATATGTTTCATCCGATATCACAAGCAAATCTTCTTTTACTGCCAATTCAGCAACCTTTTTCAAATCTTCTATTCCTAAAACTGCTCCTGTTGGATTATTTGGCGTATTTATTAATATTGCCTTAGTTTTATCTGTTAATTTTTCTTTAATATCGTTTACATCTAATGAGAACCCATTTTCAAATTTTAAAGGTACTTGGATTATTTTTACACCCGATATTACAGCCATATCATTGTAAGCTGAAAAATAAGGGCTCGGTATAATTATTTCATCGTCAGGATCTAATATTCCCATCATTATGGATAGCAGTGCTTCACATGCTCCAGCAGTAACTATTATTTCAGTATTAGGGTCTGCCTTAATATTGTTATCCATTAACTCTTTTTGTGCAATAGCAGTTCTTAAGTCATAAATACCAGACATTTCAGTGTAGTGTACAAATCCATCATTTAAAGCTTTAATACAAGCTTCCTTAGCTTCTATTGGGGAATCAAAATCAGGCTTGCCTATTTCCATGTGATAAATTTTCTTGCCTTCAGCCTCCATCTTCAATGACTTTTGGAAAATATCATATAAACCTCCCGTCATCTCAATATTTTTTAGCCTTTCGTTAACTAATTTCAAAAAATCACTCCTTCCTACAATATTTTAAAATGTTAATTACAGGTTATTCCTCATCATATTTATATTAATATCACAAGCATAAATTGTGCCAAAATTTGAAAGTATTTTTTTCCTTGGAATATACAAATTGTTTTATAATTATCAACCAAACGCAAAAATTCTTGCTGCAAAGAGCGCAAGAATCATTGCATTAATTTACATAAAATATTATAAATATTTTATATTTCGGTTCTTTTTTTATTAAACCCACATAATATATGCAATAAAAAAAAGGCTAAGCTTACGCCTAACCTTTTAATGTTAATATCATATTGGTTGAATACCCACTCCTATTGCTTCATGTTCAAATCCTTTTCTTGGAGAACCAATTTGTCCGAATAAAACTAAAGAAATCCAGTCACCGTTAGATTTATCACCTTCAATTAAATTTCCTCTTACTAAAACATAAATAAGTCCTGCAGTTCTTAATACATCACCAAGAACAACCTGGCCTCTGCAATAACCCATCAAAGCTTCCTGAATTGCATGATACAGCGCATGTTCGTCATGATAATTTTCTCTTATCATGTCCTCTCTAAAAGCTGCTGTTTCAATAGCAGCATATATTTTTTTTACATCCATGCTACCTGCATTACCCTTAAGTATCATATAACCTTTGTTTTCATATCTTTCTTTTAAATTTTCGTAATCATCTGAAAGTGCCAATAATATTGAAATTTTTCCTATGCCGTTATTCTCTGAATTCATATTTATCCTTTCTAAAATAAATTTAAAATGATAATGTTATATGTCATTATAACAAATAAATAAAAAAAACCCAACTAAATTATTTGTATAAATAATAAATTTTCTTATAATTTTTCATTTTTAGTATAATTTTTTATGTTGAGTCATTAATTAAATAATTATAAGATAATTTTTATTATTTCAGATAGCTCAACGGTACCGCCCATAAAAGCTATTATAAATTTACCATTTAATTTATGTAAAATTACTTCTATTATACCACCAGGGTTTTTAATATTATATGTATATATGCCGTCATTATTGTCTTTAGATAAATATACGGATGCAGCTATTGATCCTGAACCGCAACTTTGTTCAAATACTTTGCTGTTGGTTTCTTTTACATAAACAATTGGTGTTATTTCTATACCGTCTTTATTTAAGAACATTACACCAATTGCTTCAGGATTATACTTTTCATATATTACTTCCTTAATACTGTCATACAGATTGTCATTTAAATTTTCTTCACATATTGCATGAAAAATCCCTTCAAACTCAACTACATTTATTTTTTTTCCATCGCTTAAAGTAATTTCAAGTATATTTAGTGGAATTGGCATTTGGGTTTTGGCATATTTGTTTTTTAAATTTGTTTCTACAATAAGCAAATCAGAACATCCGCTTACTTCCACTTCTGTTTTGGCATCGTCAAATTCACCCTTAAGCTTTGCTAAGTATAATCCAAAACTCCTAGTAGCATTACCGCAAAATTCTCCGCCCATCATTTCAAGCCTTGAATATCCGCCCATTAGTGGTTTTTTTACAAAACCAACTTGCTCAATATTATATTGCTTTAATTCCATAAGCTTATTTGATATTTCAATATAATTTTCTTTT
Source organism: Firmicutes bacterium UBA6132 (assembly GCA_002435835.1). Next base: position 605 of record DIVM01000204.1, on the reverse strand, counting down.
TTTACATCTTCGTTTAAAACTATTGCAGTTATGTTGCCTGCAGGATTTGCTAATATAACATCATATTCATTCATAATATTTACTGCCTTTCTAAATTTTTTAGTAAATTTTAAATTAACCTTTATAAAATTTAAAAAATAAGAACCTTGTTGCATTAGCAAAAAGAAGACAGCAGTTCTTAATGAAATTCTGTCTTCTTATTTATACCACTTTTAATGCTTTACATTAAAAATTAAACTTATTACAAATTCACTTGTTACTGAAAGTCAAATGTTCTTACTTAGCTAATTAAAATTCTATAACACCAATTTGTTTTTCGCATTCTTTGATTATTGTTTCATCTATTATTAACTGCTCGCATTTATTTATATCTTCATATAAAGGTCTGTCTTCATCTAATG
>DIVM01000204.1:0-172 GCA_002435835.1 Firmicutes bacterium UBA6132 | reverse complement strand
CTTACATTTTCCATTATTTCTCTTGCTTTTCTTGCAGCAATTGTACCCATAGATACATGGTCTTCTTGATTTCCTGATGATGGTATGCTGTCAACACTTGCTGGATGAGCAAGAACTTTATTTTCAGATACTAATGAAGCTGCAGAATACTGAACTATCATAAAACCTGAAT
>DIVM01000036.1 GCA_002435835.1 Firmicutes bacterium UBA6132 | reverse complement strand
TATTTTCTTTAGTAGGATGTAGCAGCAAAAATGATTCAAATGATGCAAATAATGCAAATAATGAACAGAAAGAAACAAGCAGTTCAGAAACAATAGAAGCTACAGAATCGACAATTCTTATTGCAGCAGCAGCAAGTTTGAAAAACACTATGGATGAAAAGTTAATTCCAATGTTTGAAGAAAAATATCCTAATATTAAAGTAGAAGCAACTTATGATAGCTCAGGCAAACTCCAAACTCAAATTGAAGAAGGAGCTGAAGTTGATGTATTTATGTCAGCAGCAATGAAACAAATGAAAGCATTAAATGAAAAAAGTTTAATTTTAGAAAATTCTATTGTTGAACTACTTGAAAATAAAATTGTTTTAATTGCACCAAAGGAAAGTAAAATTGCCATGAGCACATTTGAAGATGTTTTGAAAGCTGAAAAAATTGCAATTGGTGATCCTGAAAGTGTACCTGCTGGTCAATATGCAAAAGAAGTTTTTGAAAATCTTAAAATTTGGGATCAAGTTTCACAAAAAGCAAGTTTTGGAACAAATGTAACAGAAGTTTTAAACTGGGTTGCAGAAGGAAGCGCTGACGCAGGTGTTGTTTATGCAACAGATGCAACAAGCAATGATAAAGTTGTAGTTGTAAAAGAAGTTCCTGAAGGAAGTGTATCAAAAGTAATTTATCCTGTTGGAATAGTAAAAGTAACTAAAAATGAAGAAGCAGCAAAAACATTCATAGAATTTTTACAAAGTGATGAAGCTCTAAAAATATATGAAACATATGGTTTTACAGCTAACAACAAATAGTGTAAACTTTAGGTAAGTGGTAAATAACTTAATAAAATATTATTATGAAATTATATTTTCATAATACAAGGAGTAAACATGAATTTTTCACCAATCTGGATATCTATGAAAACTGCATCTGCAGCAATTGTTATAACATTTTTTCTTGGACTTTTTACAGCAAGGTGGATTGTAAAAATAAAATTTGAAAAAGTAAAAATGATTTTAGACGGACTTTTGACATTGCCCTTAGTACTTCCTCCAACTGTAATGGGTTTTTTCATACTGTTTATTTTGGGTGTAAAAAGACCTTTGGGTAAAATGCTGCTACAACTATTTAGCGTAAAAATAGTTTTTTCATGGACAGCCACTGTAATAGCGGCTGTCATAATTTCTTATCCTCTTATGTATCGTTCAGCAAGAGGTGCATTTGAACAAGTGGACCAAAATTTAATTATGGCAGCAAGAACTCTTGGTATGTCAGAAAGAAAAATTTTTTGGCATGTAACAATGCCTCTTGCACTACCTGGTGTTGCATCAGGAGGAGTATTAGCATTTGCAAGAGGTTTAGGTGAATTTGGTGCTACAGCTATGATTGCAGGAAATATTGAAAATAAAACAAGGACACTTCCCATGGCAATTTATTCAGAAGTAGCAGCTGGTAATATGGATGCAGCAAAGGATTATGTTTTAATTGTTTTAGCCATATCATTTGTAGTAATAATTTTAATGAACTATTTTACATTAAAGGGAAGAAAATTTTTAAATAAGGATGATGAAAGATGAGTTTGTCAGTTAACATAAAAAAGCATTTTAAAGGATTCAGCCTCAATGTATGTTTTAGCACAAACAAGGAATATCTTAGTATTTTGGGAGCATCTGGTAGCGGTAAAAGCATGACTTTAAAATGTATTGCAGGAATCGAAACGCCTGATGAAGGAAGGATTGTCCTTAATGACAGGGTATTATTTGATTCTGAGAAAAAAATAAATTTAAAACCTCAAGAAAGAAATATTGGATATTTGTTTCAAGATTATGCTTTATTTCCAAATATGACTGTTGAAGAAAATATAGGTGCAGGGCTGAAATTATCTAAAACAGAAAACCAGAAAATAATTAAAGAAATGATTGAGACTTTTCATTTAAGTGGTCTTCAAAAAAAATATCCTTCACAGCTTTCCGGCGGACAACAGCAGCGTGTCGCATTGGCAAGATGCATTGCATATAAACCGGATGTTTTAATGCTTGATGAGCCGTTTTCTGCCCTTGATTCGCATTTGAAAGAAAAACTTCAAGCTGAAGTATTAGAGCAACTCAAATACTATAAAGGCGAAGTGCTCATGGTAACTCACAGCAGAGATGAAGCATATAAATTATGCAAAAATCTTTTGATAGTTCATGAAGGAAAGTCTGTTGTTTTCGGAGACACAAAAAAAATATTTGAAGAACCTCAATATCTATTGGCTGCCAATATAACTGGATGTAAGAATATTTCAAAATGCGAAATTATGTCTCCCCACAGCATTTATGTAGTGGACTGGGACATTGAACTTAAAACACACAAGGCAGTTTCAGATGATGCAACTCATGTCGGAATCCAGGCACACAGCTTTAAAATTTCCGAAGCGGAGAATTTTAGCGACTTAGATGAAGAACAAAACATCATGAAGTGCAGAGTAATTAAAATTTCAGAAGAAATGTTTGAATATTCGGTATTATTTGAAAATGAAAATAAACAAAGTTTAAATGAAAATTCAGCAATGATATTTAAAGTAAGAAAAGACGAATGGGAGTGCAGAAAAAATAAAGAAAACTTATATATAAAAATTCCACAAGATTTAATTTTGTTGCTTAAGTAATTTTTTATTGAATTAAGCAAAAATTGTAAGAAAACTAAAAAATGTATAATAATACCAATAAATTTAACAACTTAGTTGTTGGGAAACAGTTGTACCCTAAAAACAAACTCATTCAAAATACAGAGTAAAAATGATGACTATCAATCCTGATTTTTTCTCTTTTTTATTACCCAAATCTAAGACCAAGGATGATTTGTAATTTTTACAATAAAACGTGAAAAAATTTTTATATAAACAAACAATTATTTTAATATTGGTTTTATAATATAGAGGAAGTCAAAAATGCTTTAGTTTTATTGCTAATAATAGGAGGAATAAAGATGAACATCAAAATATTGAGCAGACAGAATGTTGAGCAAGTTTTAAATTTATCAGAAGTAATTAGCTCAGTAAAAAATGTATATTGCAAAAAAACTGAAGGACAGGCCGTAACTTGGCCAACATTATTTTATGATTTTGAGCATGGAAAAGCTGATATGGATATTAAATCGGGTTATATTAAAGGTGTGGAAGTATATGGATCTAAAACCGTAAGTTGGTTTGGAAATAACACAGATTTAAATTTACCTGCCTTGAATGGTTTAATAACTGTTTTTGATGGAAAAACAGGCATGCCCATAGGATTAGTTGAAGGTTCATATATTACTGGAATGAGAACAGGAGCTGCAGGTGCAATTGGTGCTCAGCTACTTGCAAGACCTGAATCGGAGAATCTAATGATATTAGGAGCTGGAAATCAAGCTGTATTTCAGATCGGTGCCACGTTGACATTAATACCAAAAATAAAAACAGTGAGGGTTGCTGATGTTATTTCATTTGACAATGCAAATAGATTTGTAGAAAGCATTACAGAAAAATTATCAAAACAATTTGGTATTGATGCATCTAAAGTGAAATTTGAGGCTGTAGCAGATCTTAAAGAGGCAGTTTCTTGCAGTGATATTATTATTACTGTGACTCCTTCATATGAACCATTAATAAAAAAAGAGTGGGTTAAACCAGGAACTCATTTTAGCTGTATAGGTTCTGATATGGAAGGAAAGGAAGAAATTGATCCTGAAATTTTTAAAGATGCTCGAATATTTAATGATGACATAAAACAATGCATTGAAGTAGGAGAAACAGAGATTCCTATAAAATCAGGTGTTATATCAGCATCCCATATTGCAGGTGAAATAGGAGATATATTAGCAGGTAAAACAATAGGCCGTTCGGACAATGAACAAATTACTATTTTTGACAGTACAGGAATAGCATTGCAAGATTTGGCAGTTGCTAAAATTGCACTTGATAGAGCAAATATAAACAATATTGGAACTGATGTACAGTTGTAAAAATTTATTATGAAAAATTAGTGCATTTTAGTTTATATGCTGTAAAATGAAAGAAAGAACTCAGTTTGAAAAATAGGTATAAACTATATGAGGTGTTGCTATGTCATTGACAATAAGAGAAATTATAAAATTTGAAAATTTAAAAAACTTTAAATTAGTAGCAGGAGAGGGTGGGTTAGACAGATTTGTCAGACGCACGGGAATTGTTGATTTTGAATTTGTTCAAAATTTAGTATTGAGTAGACCCGCAGTTTTTGATGAAGATAGTTTTGTGTTAAGCAGCCTTTTGTTTGCTCATGGTGATTCTGATAAATTATATCATGCAATTAAAGTTTTAATTGAAATGAATGTCAGTGGATTAGCATACAAGGATGTAATTTTTAAAGAACTGCCTAAAAATGTTATCGAGCTTGCAAATCGTGAAAATTTTCCGATTTTTGTCTTTGATGACAGTGTATATTTTGAAGATGTAATTGCAGACTTAACAATTGCTATTCGTCAGGACAGTCAGCTAAATGTTATGGAACTTAAGATTCGTGAACTTGTTAAACAAGATCATAGCCGAGATGATGTTATGTCTATATCAGAGCGAATTTTGCCTAATTTTTCAAAATATTTAACAGTATATTTTTGTTCAGTAAAGTCTATAAAATATCAGCGACATATTGATATTGCATATAAAAATTATGTTTTAAATTCACAAGTAAAAAAGTCCAGCTAAGAATTGTCAATA
>DIVM01000109.1 GCA_002435835.1 Firmicutes bacterium UBA6132 | reverse complement strand
CTGCATATTCAATATGTTCTTTATTGTTTGAATGAATTGCAGCAGAATGTCCTTTTCCTTCATAATCTAAATTAGTTTGCGCTATTTTTACTGCATCTTCAAATGTATCATATTTAAGAGAAATCAAAACAGGACACATTTTTTCTTTGCACAATACTTCTTCTGTACCTATGCCTTCAGCTTTTAATATTATTACTTTAGTACCTTCAGGGATTTTTACTCCAGTTAATTGTGCAATTGTTTGAACTGACTGGCCAACAACGTCTTTATTTATTATTCCGTCTACGAAAAGAACCTTTCTGAAAATTTCGATTGTTTTACTGTCATCGATATAATAAGCTCCATTTTCTACAGCAGCTTTAATAACTTCATCATATTTGTCCGCAGGTGCTATTATTGATTGCTCTCCAGAACATATAATACCGTTATCAAATTTTCTTCCTTCTATAATCTTAGCTGTAGCTTCTTTAAAGTCAACATCACGGTCCACAATAACTTGGACGTTTCCTGGACCTACTCCAAATGATGGTTTTCCGCTTGAATATGCAGATTTAACCATTGCAGCGCCACCTGTTGCTAAAACTACATCAACTGATTTCATAAGCTCTGCAGATGCAGCAATTGTTGGTTCCCTTAATATTTGAATTGCATTTTCAGGACATCTTACTCCTTGTTTTTTCATTTCTTCATTTATTAAATCAACTGTGTATGAGCTGCATTTTTTTGATCTTGGATGCGGTGATACTATTATTGAATTTCCGCATTTTAATGCAAACATTGAATTACACATTGGTGTTACTATTGGATTTGTTGTGGGTGTTGCTGCACCTATTACTCCTATTGGTTTAGCTACAAAAGTAAGACCTTTTTCTTCATCAATATCTATTATACCTACAGATTTTTTATCTTTAATGTTATTGTAAATAGCTTTTGATTTGCCTTTGTTTTTTGCAACTTTATCTTCATAAACTCCCATTTCTGTTTCTTCAACAGCCATTTTAGCCAATTCTTCTGCATTATCATAAACAGTTTTACCTATTACTTTTACTATTGCATTTAATTCTTCCTGGGAGTATGTTGCTAATTCCTGTTGAGCAATCCTTGCTTTTTCAATTAAATCTTGAATTAATTNNGCCTTTATGTTGTTACTACAATTAAAATATAAATTTATTATAATAATTCCTTGCATAAATGGTGCCAATATGTGAATTAATAATAAAACACTTAAATTTCAATAATTAATTTCAATTTATAAATAAATGTAGTAATTTTATATATGTCTTGACACATTTATGTGTCATGTATGACATTCATATAAAATACAGCCGTAAACGTGTCACAATAAAACGCCAATAATTCCCTATTGCTTTATGTTTGGATAAAAGAAAATAAAGCAAATAAGGATTTTCAGCAACAATTAAACATGCTTCCTTGAAACTTTGATTAATAATCAATCAAATGCTATTCATAGAAAAAAAATATCAAAATTGACTTAATTGACACAATCAATTATAATTTACTTAGCGTAGTAAGGAGGAAACGACATGTTCAATGAAAATATGGTATTAAAAGTTGCAAAGGAATGGAATAACTTTATAACAAATGATAATTGTAACCCAAGTATTACAAGGTCTGAAATATATGAATCATGGAAAAGGTCAAAAGAATATGGTGTTGATCCATTTACTCTTAAAAACAAAGTTTTAAGCAAAACCGAACTTGAAAAAAAATTGAAGAAGAAAAGTGAATTAATAAAAGTTGCAATGCCATATATAAATAAAATATATTCTTTTGTTCAAAATTCAGGTTTTGTTGTATTCTTAACTGATGAGGACGGAATAATACTTAGCTTGGTTGGCGATGACGACATTATATCTAAGGCAAAAGATTCTTCAAGTTTACAAGTTGGAGTTGACAGAAGCGAAAAATACTCAGGAACTAATGCTATGGGTACATGTATTGCGCTAGATAAACCAATTCAAATGTATGGACCGGAACATTGGGTTAAGTATCAACATAAGCATACTTGTTCGGCTGCTCCAATTCATGATATAGAAAACAATATAATAGGTTCTTTGGATGTTACCGGCGCCATGGAAAATGTACACAGCCATACTTTAGGCATGGTTGTAGCTGCTGTAGACGGTATAGAAAAAGAATTAAAATTAAACAATGCATATAATAAGCTATTTATTGAAAACAACAAAACATACACAACTTTGAATTCCATTAATACAGCCCTCATAGTGATTTCTAAAGATGGAAACATATTAAATATAAATAAATCTGCTGCCGAGTTATTTAATATTAACAGTATCACCGTTAACAAAAAAATTAATGACGTATTGGATTATGATAAAACTAAAATCGATTTAGAATATTTAGATAAAAATTACATGGACACTGAATTAGAAATACAGGGCAAGAAATTCAGCATTACAACTGCCACTTACAATAACAAAAGTGATCAATCAGAAGGTTCAGTAATATCTTTTCGGGAGATGAAAAGAATCCACAAATTAGTTAATAAATATAGCGGTTTTTCAGCTTCATATACAGTTGACGACATAATTGGAAATTCATCTCAAATATCTTATGTTAAAAATTTATGTTTAAAAGCTGCAAAAAGTACTTCTAATGTTTTAATATTAGGAGAAAGTGGAACTGGTAAAGAGTTAATGGCACAATCAATTCATAACGCAAGTTCACGCTGTAATGAACCTTTTATTGCAATTAATTGCGGTGCATTGCCAAAAGGTCTTATAGAAAGTGAATTATTTGGTTACGAAGGCGGTTCATTCACTGGAGCAAATAAAGAAGGAAAGCCCGGAAAATTCGAATTGGCCGATGGTGGTACAATACTCCTTGATGAAATAGGAGATATGCCCTTAGATACTCAGGTAAGTTTACTAAGAGTGTTGCAAACAAAAAGTTTGATAAGAATTGGCGGAACTAAACCAATACCAGTTGATATACGAATAATTGCTGCAACTAACAAAAATTTATTAGAAGAAATCAGTCAAAATTCATTCAGAGAAGATTTATATTATAGATTAAATGTATTGACTATTAACGTTCCTCCATTAAGAGAGCGAAAAGCTGACATAAAGTTATTATCCAATCATTTTCTTAGCTACTATAATCGTACTTTAAACAAAGATATAAAAGTTATGGACGATAAAGTTTTGGAAGCTTTTAAAAATTACTCATGGCCTGGAAACATAAGAGAGATGGAAAATGTCATTGAAAGAGCCATAAATATTGTAGATGCAGATAAAATAACAATAAACGATTTGCCTATGCAATTTTTACATTTGACTTCTGATAGTAATATTGCAAACACTAAATTAAAAAACAACAAACTTATGGAATCAATACATGATAATAATTTAAGCAATATGGATTTGCTGGACAAAAAGAAATTTTTAGAAAAAGATGAAATTGAAAAAGCACTTTATATTAATAATGGCAGCGCTACAAAAGCTGCAGAATATTTAGGTATCAGCAGAAAAACAATTTACAGAAAAATGGAAAAATATAATATTGTAATATCTGATTTCAGGTAATCAAAAATAAGGATATTGACTTACGTCAATATCCTTATTTTTTGCATTCTAATAATTCTTTATATAATTAATATAAACTTGAATAAATATTTACTAAATCTTCTTTCGTGAATGGAACATAATTATTTTTTAATAATCTTTGCTGTTTCTCTAAAACCGATTCTGAAAATCCTTCTATTTCTTCTTCTTTCATACCATATTCACGTAAAGGTTTTAAACTTAACAAATTATTAAGTAATTTTCCTAAGTCTTCAAATGCATTTTCTTCAGTTGAACCAATTATTTTCGCAAATAATTTCTTTAATTCTTCAATTTTTCCTATAGGTTGTTTTTTATCATAATATTTAAATACTGCTATGAAAAATTGGTAATTTGCTTCACCATGTGGAACATGGTATACTCCACCTAAAGGATATGACATAGCATGTACTGCTCCAACTCCTGTGTTACCAAACGCAACACCTGCATAATTGCTTGCTACAAGAAAATCCTCAATTATGTCTCTAAAATATTCCTGTCCTTTTTCAACAACTCCCATATAACCATTTAATATCATTTCCATGGCTTTTATGCTGAAAAGTTCTGAATAGCTATTTGTATTTGGAGATAAATATGATTCCGCTGCATGTATTAATGCATCTACTGAACTTGTTATAAAAACTTTATAAGGCAATTTAACTAATAATTCAGGAATCATTACAGCATAATCAGCATAAAGTTCATTCCCAGCTAAGCCCATTTTAGTTTTTTTATTTGTAAGTAAAGCTATTGAAATATTAGTAACTTCGCTACCCGTTCCACATGTAGTTGGTATAATTACTAATTCTTTTTCCTTAACTATTGGAACTTCTCTTAAAAACAATTGTTCTGTACGTTCTGCCTGTTTTAAAGCAAATATTTTTGCTATATCAACAATGCTTCCTCCACCAATTGCTATAACCCTTTTGAAATCAATAGCCTTTATATCTGTTAATATTTTATCTATCATTTCATCAGTTGGTTCACCTAAAGCGTAATGTTCTGGAAAAATTACATTTAATTTTTCATCTCTGTCTTTTAAATATGTGTTAAAAACTGGATCGATTGTTAATATTAAATCATTTTCACCTACATTAAATTCCTTATAAAATTCTTCAAATGTATTTAATTTATGAATTTCCGTTCTAATTGATAATTGCCTCATTTTGCCTCTCCCTTTTGCTATTTATTATAAAGATTCTTTAAATCTCATTTCATATTCTTTTGCTAATTCATCTCTAAAATCAGGATGAGCTATTGATATTAATGCTGCTGCCCTTTGTTTTAAAGACTTTCCTTTTAAATCAGCAATTCCATATTCAGTCACTATATATTGAACATCATTTCTTGATGTTGTTACTGCCGAACCATGATCTAAAAATGGAACTATTCTTGACAATTTTCCTTTTGAAGCTGTTGATGGCATAGCTATAATTGCTTTACCATTTCCGTCTTCAGACATGCTAACCCCTCTTACATAGTCAACTTGGCCTCCAACGCCGCTAAATTGTTTTAAACCAATAGCTTCAGCACAAACCTGTCCCATTAAATCAACTTGTAAACATGAATTAACTGAAACCATATTGCTGTTTTTCATTACAACTGTTGGATTGTTAACATAATCAACCGGATACATTTCAACTGATGGATTATCATTGACAAAGTCATATAATTTTTTAGATCCCATTAAAAATGTAACAATCATTTTTCCTTTGTGAATTGATTTTTTGCTGTTGTTTATTACACCAAGATTATACAAATCAACTACACCATCAGAAAACATTTCAGAATGAATTCCTAAATCTTTTTTATTTTTCAAAGATAATAAAACAGCATCCGGAATTGCTCCTATTCCTAATTGCAATGTTGAACCGTCTTCAATTAATTTAGCACAATTTTCACCTATTGCTTTTTCTACATCTCCAATTTTAGGTAATGGAAGTTCCAATAAAGGTCTTGAAACTTCAACAATATAGTCCATTTCAGATACATGTATGAAATTATCGCCAAATGTTCTTGGCATTTGATCATTAACCTGTGCTATTACTATTTTAGCTTTGTCTGCAGCTGGCTTTGTAAAATCACATGATAACCCAAAACTACAAAATCCATGTTCATCAGGAGATGATACCTGAATTAAAGCAACATCCACAGGCAATTTAGTTTTAAATAATTTTGGCACTTCATAAAAAAATGTAGGCGAAAAATCTGCTCTTCCATCATTAACAGCTTCCCTTGTTCCACCGCCCACAAATAAAGCATTGTGTCTAAGATGTCCTTTCATTTCAGGTCTGCAATATCCGCAACTTCCCATAGCAACCATATGAACTATTTCTACATTCTCATATTGTTCATAATTATCTATCATTGCATCCACTACCACTGTTGGTTCAGCTGCTGCATGTCCTGTAACAACCCTGCAGTTTGATGGTATATGTTTAACAGCATCTTGTGCTGTTGTTAACTTTTGTTTATACAATTCCTTCCAATCCATAATATCAACTCTTTTCTTGAATATAGTAAATTTCTTCTATTTCATTTCTAAATTTATGAATATCTTCATTTGAACTTATCACTATATATTTAGTCTTAGTTTTATACTTTTTATATTCAGCACATTTAACTGTACATCCACAAAATACAATAATAAAATCATATTCAAATGAATCTGAATTGCTGCTTACAGTCTGAAATTCAATACTTTTATATTCATTTTTCAAACTTTCGTATAAAAATTTTCTGTCATACTTTGGGTTGCAGCCACCGCAAAATTTTACGCCTGCAATCATAAAAATTCTCCTTAATTAATGGCGGATTCCATCTTTATAAAATCCGCCACTTTATCTTTATTTATCGGATTATTTTATTCCTGCAATTTCTTTTGCAAGTTGTTTTTTATGCTCTAAATTAGATTGTCTTGCTATCATAATTCTTTGTGCTTGAGGTGAACCTGCTCCATGCATAGATTCAGTTCTGTAACCAACTGCAGCTGAACCTAATGCCATGTTTTCTACTAATCTTAATATTCTCATTCTGTCAACAGTCGGAACATCATCAACACCTTTAAAATACTTTTCACAGTACTCGCCTATTTCAGGAGAATCAAAATCTGCTTGTGACGGCATTGTTACCATTAAACCGCCTGCTATATCTTCTGCCAATCTAACTATTTCATAAGGGAATCTTGTTACATTTTGCTTACACACATTTGCTAACAAGTTATCTATATAATAATTTCCTGCTTGTGTTTTGCTTCCTTCTGCTGAACATGCAATACCGCAGCTGAACAATGTTTCATTTAAATGAGTCATTTCAATTAATTTATCTTTAATATGAGAAGCTTTTGCTGCACCGTTATAATCAGCTGCTAATGCTGCTGCACCAATTAAAACATCGCCAACTCCAACTTTACATCCGCCATAACTTTGTCTGTGGTATCCTGCAAATCTTTCAACCATCATTCCTGCAAAATCATATTCTTCACATAAAAACACCTTGTCCCATGGAATAAAAACATTTTCGAACACTACTAATGCTTCTTGTCCACCAAACTTTTTATTTCCTAAATCAACATCTGCATTTTTTTCTAATTTTCTTGTATCACATGATTGTCTTCCATAAATCATGAATACACCTTCTGCATCTGATGGAACTGCAAATGCTACAGCATATGCTTTATCTTCTTCTCTCATTGCTATAGTAGGCATGATTAAATGTTCATGAGAATTTATTGAACCTGTTTGATGAGCTTTTGCCCCTCTAACAACGATACCGTCTTCTCTTTTTTCAACAATATGAACAAACATATCAGGATCTTTTTGTTGGCTTGGTGATAAAGCTCTGTCACCCTTTGGATCAGTCATAGCTCCATCTATTGTCAAATCATTTTCTTGTACATAAATTAAATATTTTTTGAAATTTTCATGATAATTAGTTCCGTATTTTTTATCTGTTTCAAAAGTTGTTGAATAAATTGCATTAAAAGCATCCATTCCAACACATCTTTGAAAACATGAACCTGTTTTTTGACCTAAAAGTCTTTGCATCTTTACTTTCTTAACTAAATCTTCTGTGCTTTGATGTAAATGGCAAAATCTATTTACCTTTTCACCTGTCAAATTCGATGTAGCTGTTATTAAATCTTCATATTGAGGGTCATGTGCTAAATCATAAGTCATTGCAACTGAGTTAATTGATGGCCTTACCAATGGATGGTCAACAAAATTTTCAACTCTTTCTCCCATAATATATACCTTAGTTTTTAACTTTCTTAAACTTTCGATATATTCATTTCCTGTCATTAATGCCATGATATTTTCTCCTACTTTTTTTTATATTTTTATTAATATTGATTGATTATTTTATGACATTTTTTAAATGCAAATCTCATGCCACATTTCAAATATTACCTTAATTTATTTAAATTCTTTAATAAAAAGATTTTTATTAAACACAAATATTTAATTTAGAATATATTTTGTTAGTAATCAACTTAAATAAATTAATTTTTTGTTATTTTTTGTTTTTTTTTTAACAGTTATAACAAAGAGTATTATGTGTCATAAGCGTGTCACAATTGACCATGACTCATATAATGTCACATAATTCATTATAATACTAAAATAAATTTTTAACAATATATTATTTTAATATTTTAAAAATTACATTTAAAAAAATGATTCCTGATTAACTTAGAAATCATCTTTTATATAAAACTATTTACAATATTATATATTCCTTAGCTGCAACGCAACCTGATTTGCAACAAATTTACCTGAATAAAGTGCTCCCTGCATCCATCCAGGTTTTGTTGATACGTGTTCTCCTGCGAAAAATACTCTGTTATTATATTCTGGCAAAAGCATATTGTAAGAAAAAAATAATTTTTGTCCAGGATATCCTTCTGCAAAAGCTCCTCTCGCCCATGGCTCACTATTCCAATGCACTGTGAGGTGATTTTCTATTAATGTCCCTAAGTAACCTTCCGGTGTGCCATGTACTAATTCAACATTTCTTTTTACTAACTCAAATCGCCTTTCAGGATTTTGATTTGCAACCCTTAATGAGTCCTGACCTAAATTATATGATGCCAATATGGTTCCTGGCTCATTATATGAACAATTTTGACCAATATTACATCTAATATGGTCAGGTGGATAAACAATGGATTGTATAGGAAGATCCGTAAAAGAAATTCCTCCGTTAACTCGCCCATAAGGTTCATCTTCTTCCCAAAAACGTCTTCTACATAAAAATGCAGTTTTTTGTGCATCTAAATAATTTAATTCTTTAATAGCTTGCATTTTTTGATCACTAAACTGTGGGTACAGTTCTACTTCTCTTAATGTAGAAAATGGAATTGCACATATTACAAAATCAAATTGTTCCATATTTTCCACTTTATTATGGTCCATATAACTAATATTTACTTTTCCATTGTTATCTGATTTCGAAATTCCATTCACTGCATAACCTAATTTTATTTGTACCTTCCCAAGTAAACTCGGGTCATAAATAAATTCTTTAGGGTTATTACTTTCAAGAGAATTAATAAATGCTAATGGGAAATTAACCATACCTCCTGGTATTCTATAAGTGTTTAGAAAATCAAGAGAATATAAGCCACTAAGCGCATTGTTATAACCTAAATTCATACCTGAACTTGTAAAAGGTTCCACTGTAGATATTAAATTTATCGCACCTTGACTTAATCCTAATATTTCATATACTTGTCTTTCACTTAATTTTGTTAGATAAGTATATTGCTCCGAATATTGTGGAAGAATTTTCAAAATTTCTGTTCGTTGCTGCGGATTCATATTGTTTAAAACAGTTTCAGAAGCATAAGAACTTAATTCATTCCATGGAGTATTTCGTTCTGTTTCTGTTAAACTATAAAATGGATATAAATTTTCAGTGATGTTTCGACCACTAAAATCCCGTCTCATCCTAATATTATTCATATACATAAAATTGTTTGACCGTGGTGATGTAAGAGATTCTGTATTTAAATTAAATAAATTTATATAATGCCAAGTAGTCTCATGGGATACAGGAATCCTCATTGCACCAAATTCTGAAAAATATTTTTTAGTATTATCAAAATAATGTGTATAAACCCTACCACCTACCCTATTTTCTTCAGCATCAAAAATCGTAATGTTTGCACCTAATTTTCTTAGTTCATATGCAGAGCACAAACCCGCTAAACCACCACCTATAATACCAATATTCAAATTACTTAGAGACATTGGGTGTGAATATCTATAAATATCAGCTGGTGGGCTTAATAAATCTATTATATTTTCAAAGTCCTCCACTCTTCCTGCTCTATTTAAAGATTCGTAAAATATTTGATGTCTTTGTTCATTAGTGGGATTATAAAAAGAATTTTGAATTGCCATATGCATTTCCCCCTTGATATACGTAAAACAAATTATAAACTTGTGCATTTTACGATGTCATCATAATAAATATATTAATCAAAAGGATTTTTAATGACAGAAATAATAATGAGTTTATGAAATTTCCATAAAAAAATATTGGAGATTACTCAAATGGAAATCCCCAATATTTAATAATAATTTATATTTAACTAACAATTTTATAATAAGTTCTTGCGGTCAAAGCATAAACAATTGAATAAAACAATGCAAAAATTAAAATTGTTGCAATTGTACATACTAAAAATAAAGAAATATTTGTTAACTTAAATAATAAAAGCAATTTAGTTATGACTTTAAAAGCAAATGCTATGTGAATTACAGCTGCTATAAGAGGTAGAAAAAATACTGTTAACACTTGGGCTTTAATAGCATGTTTTACTTCGTCATGGCTCATGCCCACCTTTTGCATGATTTCAAATCTTTCCTTGTCATCATAGCCTTCTGCAATCTGTTTGTAATAAATTATTAATACCGTCGCCATAATAAATAATACACCTAAAAATATCCCCAGGAAAAATAAACCGCCATAAATGGTGTAAAAACTATCTCTTGAAATTTCTGCACCTTCAACACGACTATCTCCATCCAAGTCATCACTTACAAACTCTTTTTGCAAACTATTTACAATTTTTATTTGTTCTTCTTTGCTGCCATCAAGATCAAATGCATAATAATATGACAGTTCCTCCATTTCCATTTCATAATCCGTACCCGAATAAATGGCGTTGTGAACCTGTTTAATCGTATTTATGTCATCAACTACTATTACATAATTATTTGTTAAATTCTCATTTGTAGCATTCATAGAATTAAGTGAATTTAAATGCTCTTTAATAGAGAGTTTTAAACCATTTATATTTATTATATCTTCAGATATTTCTCCTTTTTGTTCATATAAAAGCACTTCCCCTTTTGATAATGTTACTGATTTATTTTCCAATCTGTTATAATCATCTATGATGATAAATTTTAAAGTGGACATTTTACTATAATTATCAACTTTAAAAGAATCCTCTTGAAATTTATCAAAATTTGATTCATCCTGATTTAATACAAAGTTCATCAAATGATATTTTATTATATTTTTTGGCTGTAAATTTGCATTAGTTGTATGTTTTTCTACCGAATTTTCTATGAACTCCTCATATTCCTTTGAAACATTAAAGGAGTTTATAACAATATTTCTTGGGAATGCATTTCTTAAAACATCTTCAACACCCATATACAGCGATACGGTTGTAGATATCATTATGATTACTGCTGTTGATAATATACAGATGTTAGCAAGGCCTGCTGCATTTTGCTTCATGCGATAAATCATACCTGAGACAGATATGAAATGATTAATTTTATAATAATATTTTTTATTTTTGCGAAGCATTTTTAAAATCGCAATGCTACTTGCTGTAAATATAAAGTATGTTCCCACAATTACTAAAGCTACTGCTATGAAAAATAAATTTAATGCTGCTATTGGTGATTCTGTAGTTACTGCAATATAATATCCTATGCCTAAACAAATAGCTCCTATTGAGGCTAAAATCCACTTGGTTTTTGGCTCTTTTTCTCCTAAATTTCCGCCTTTTAACAACTCAATTGGCTTAGCTAAATGCACTTGAAAAATATTATAAATTAAATTTATAATAAATATAGTGCAAAATAATAAAACTGTGGCTAAAACAGCCATAAGAGGAATTTCAAATCCAAAAGTTGCATCAAATGATATAATTTTTAATAAAAGCAAAATCATTAGCTTGCTTAAAATAATTCCTGAAGACAATCCTATTGAAAAGCTTAAAACTGCTATAACTATGGTTTCCATAAACATTATTTTTGCAATATGCTTTTTTTCCATCCCAAGAATATTAAAAAGACCAATTTCTTTTTTACGTCTTTTTATTAAAAAGCTGTTTGTATAAAACAAAAATATTAAAGAAAAAATTCCTATTATTATAGCCCCAAGAAATAATATCTGCCTTACGGATCCACTGTCGCTTACACTTCCTATATCCTTAGCTACAGCTAAAAAAATCATGTTATAAAACATTGCAATAGTTCCGATGCATGTCAATAAATAAGGTATATATGTTTTAGAGTTCTTTTTTATATTATTTATGGCAAGATTAACATAAAAAAATTTATTCATTTCTACCACCACCTGTTGCAATCAAAGTGAGGGTATCTGATATTAACTGATACATTTCTTCATTTGATTTAGAAGCTTTGTAAAGCTGGTGAAAGATATTACCATCCTTAATAAATAGCACTCTTTTTGCATGGCTTGCAGCTCTTATACTGTGTGTAACCATTAAAATTGTTTGTCCTTCATCATTTATATCGTTAAATAATTTTAAAACTCCATCAGAAGCTCGCGAATCAAGGGAACCTGTAGGTTCATCAGCAAGTATTATTTGAGGCTCTGTTATTAAGGCCCTTGCAATAGCCGTCCTTTGTTTTTGCCCCCCAGAAACTTCATAGGGGAATTTTTCAAGTATGTCAGTAATTCCCAATCTCTTAGCTATTGGTTTTAATTTTTCATTCATATCTTCATATGATTTTTTTGCTAAAACTAAGGGCAAAAATATATTATCTTTTATGGAAAATGTATCAAGCAAATTAAAATCCTGAAACACAAATCCTAAATTATCCCTTCTAAAAGCAGAGATTTCTTTTTCTTTAATTGACACAACATTTTTTCCATTTAATATTATTTCACCGCTTGTAGGTTTATCAAGGGATGCAAGGATATTTAAAAGAGTTGTTTTACCTGAGCCAGATTCCCCCATTATTGCAACATATTCTCCTTTTTCCACTGTAAATGATATGTTTGAAAGTGCTTGAACAGAATTTTGCCCAAATCTTGTTGTATAAATTTTTTTTAAATTATTAACTTGTAGTAGTAACATAATTCCTCCAATAAATTTTAATTATATATTAATAAGAACCCCACCCAACAACGCAATCAAAAAATAAGCTTGCTGTTGGGTTCCGGGAACCTTGTTGCTTCGCAATAAGAACCCCACCCAACGACGCAATCAAAAAATAAGCTTGCTGTTGGGTTCCGGGAACCTTGTTGCTTCGCAATAAGGACCCCACCCAACGACGCAATCAAAAACAAGATTGCTGTTGGGTTCCGGGAACCTTGTTATATTTACAATAATAGCAAAAAGAGAAAATGGTCACCATAGATTTGGCTTACATTTTCTCCTCAAAACTTACATTTTAGTAAGATTCATTTTTATTGCTTAAAATGCATCTCACACATAGCTTAGTAAGTTGCTCACTCTTTTAAAATATCCATTACACTTAGATCTATTTTAACCTTAGTGCCTTTTTCTACTTCTGATTCTATGAAAATAGTGTGGGAGAGTTTGTTTAAAATTTGTTTACAAAGATATAACCCTATTCCAGTTGATTTTTTATCAAGTCTGCCATTATATCCTGTAAAGCCTTTTTCAAATACTCGGGGCAAATCTTCATGAGAAATACCCATACCCGTATCTTCAATCACTAATGTCATAGGTGATTTTTCATCCATATAAATTGAAATTTCACCTGAAAAAGTGTATTTCAACGCATTTGATAATATTTGTTCTATAACAAAAACAAGCCATTTTTCGTCAGTCAACACTTCTAAATTAACATTTTTATAATTTAGCTTTATTTTTTTATAAATAAATGATTTAGAATATTTTCGTATTGCTTGTTTTATGATGTCATCAAGGGAATATTTTTTAAACATCAAATCAGAGCTCATGCTCTCCATTCTTAAAAATTGCAAAACCATTTCAACATATTGTTCTATTTTAAAAAGCTGTTCTAAAAGCTCTGTGTTTTTTTCTGTTTTATTTGTCTGTAAAATTAAGCGCATGGCTGCAATTGGAGTTTTAATTTGATGAGCCCACATGGTATAATAATCCATCATATCAGCATATGCTCTATTTTTTTCATTTATAAGATCTGATAGATCCTTATTTAATATTTTAATTAATTCAACATAATCATTTTCTATTAAATTATTAGAAAACATGATTTCATTTTCAACCTCTGCTGTGTTTGCTTTTAAATTTCTTAACATCATATGTTTATTATAAAATTTAATAAATTTTAAAATTACAACTATTGATGAGAAAAAAGCCGATAAGCACATGGCATATATTACAGGCTCTAAGGGCAGTGAATATAAACTAAATACAACTAAAAATATTAATGAGGAAATAACTCCAACTACAAAAGTAATAATATTGCTTTTAATATATGAACAAAAAATTTTTATTAATTCTTTCATATCACTCAACCATATAACCAATTCCTTTTTTTGTTTTAATGAAACTTTCAAGGCCTATTTGTAGTAGTTTTTTTCGTAGGCGGGTTATGTTAACTGTCAATGTATTATCATCTATGAATTCATCGCTTTCCCAAAGCCTTTGCATAATATCATCCCGGGAAACTATTTTGCATGCGTTTTCCATGAGTATCTGCAAAATTTTATAATCATTTTTAGTGAGCTCTAATTTTTTGTTGTCATATGTAATTGTAGTATCGCCTAAATTTAACACAACCCCCTTGTGTTCCATTATGTTTATTTGCCCATTTAAGGAATAAGTTCTTCTTATAATAGCTCCTAATTTTGCCGTTAAAACATTTAAATCAAATGGTTTAGAGATAAAATCATCCCCTCCCATATTCATTGCCATTACGATATTCATATTGTCATCAGCTGATGATATAAATATTACTGGAACATTTGAAATTTTACGTATTTCACTGCACCAATAAAATCCGTTAAAAAATGGAAGTTTAATATCAAGGAGTACAATTTGAGGATTAAATTCTGAAAACTGTTCTATTACATTTTTAAAATCAGTAATATAAATTGCATTATAACCCCATGTAATTAAATGCTCTTTAATAGTTTTGGCAATTGTAATATCGTCTTCCACAATCATAATTTTATACATAATTCCTCCAGCTTAATCATTTGAAACAGGTTTTCCAGCTTCTATTAATATTTTATTGAAAAACATCATAAAACTTTGAATAACCATTAAAACTCCTGTCACAATTAATAGCTTCTCTATTTTAATAACATCAGCTATCGGTCCGAACAAAAGCATAGCAAGTGGCATTAGTGAACTTGATATCATGCCTAAAACACTAAAAACTCTTCCCATAAACTCCTGTTCAACTTTTTGCTGCAATAAAACTGTAAAAGGTGTATTGAATAATGGCATGACTAATCCTGTTGCAACCATTAATAAAAGATAAATCCAAAAATTAGTTACAACTCCAACTAAAAATGTACATATAGCAACGGTAAGGTATGATAAACACATAGTATGAATTTTATTTTTAAAACCACCCCAAGTAGCCATAAGAATTCCACCACCCATCATGCCTAAAGAAAAAGTTACTTCTATAGATGTAAGTCTCCAAACCTCATCGCCAAAATTGCGAGTTACTTGAAGTGGTGTTAAAAATGCTAAAGGTGTAACCAATATAAAATATATTGCACAATATACAAAGAGAATAAAAACAAATTTGTGATTTTTAATATATTTAATTCCTTCGCTCATATCTTCATAATAATTAATTTTTTGGTTTTCAAATGATTTATTCTTTTCATATGAAGGCTCATGTAAAAACAACAAAAGCAATAAAACTGCAAAAGCAGCTGTAACAACATCAATAATAAATAAAGATTGCATTGTTGAAACAGTTAAAAGTGCTCCGCTTAGCATGGGTGATATAAGTGCAACAAATGATTGTATACTCCCATTAATTCCATTAACTTTAGTAAGTTCATTTTCAGGAACAAGTTGAGGTAAAAATGCACCAACAGCAGGTATTTGAATCCCTGTTCCTAACGAACGTATTGATGCAGCTGCAAATAATAAATAAACTGATTCCTGACCCATAATAAAAAGTATCGCTAATATTAAAGATGCTATAGCGATTAAACTGTCAGACAACATTATAAGCATTTTTTTATTGTAACGGTCAGCCCAAACGCCTGCAAAAGGAGCAATAAAAAGATTCGGAAGGAAACCACATATAATTGAAACTGTAATCATTACACCGGATTTAGTTTGTAAAGTTATATACCAGGTTATAGCATACTGAACAATCATGGAACCAAATAAAGATAAATTCTGGCTTGTTAAAAATAGTATTATATTTCTTTTCCAATCCTTGTTTAAATACATTTTTCCTCCGAATTTTTATCTTTGTAGTTTATCTAAATAAAGCAAAGTAACCAATCACTAATATACCCAAAATAATTCTATACCAACCAAATGCTTTAAAGTCATTATTTTTAATGTACACAATTAAGAAACGAATAGCTACTACAGAAACTACAAAAGCTACAATCATTCCTGTTAATAATATTGCTACTTCCATACCAGTGAAGCTTAATCCAAATTTAAAAAGTTTTAATGCACTTGCCCCAAACATTACAGGAATGGATAGAAAGAAAGAATATTCAGCTGCTATAAAACGGGATGTACCAAGAATGATTGCCCCAAGAATTGTTGCACCAGAACGAGATGTACCTGGTATTAAAGATAATACTTGAAACATACCAATTAAAAATGCAGTTTTATACGACAACTGATTAAAGCTATTTACATGAGTTGTTTTTCCTTTATTACGATTTTCAATAAGAATAAATAAAATTCCATATACAATTAGCATTATAGAAACAGTTTGATAATTATAAAAATGTTCATCTAGCCAAT
>DIVM01000302.1 GCA_002435835.1 Firmicutes bacterium UBA6132 | reverse complement strand
ATAGAAAAGATACAAAATGACCATAAAGCAGGAAAAATAATGCCTATTTATGGATTAACATATGGACTTTCTAATAATGAACTCACTAAGTTAACGACCCTTGCCATAAAAACATATTTTGAAAAAATTGAAGATATAATACCAAGTGAAATAAGTTTAAAATATAAATTAATTTCAAGAAAAAATGCAATTAGGTATTTGCATTTTCCTTCTTGTAATAGAAAGTATTCAGTAGCTAAAAAAACTATTGCATTTGAAAAGCTTTTAATAATGCAAATCGGTCTTTTATCCATTAAAAATAACTTGAAAACTGATTTGCCAGGTATTGAATTTAATGATGATTCTTTATCAAAAGAACTTTTAAAGTGTTTACCATATGAATTAACAAATGCTCAGAAAAAAGTTATATCAGAAATAAAAGAAGATATGAAATTAAATAAACCTATGAACAGATTAGTTCAAGGTGATGTTGGCTCAGGAAAAACTATAGTTGCATTTTATGCTATGTTGATTGCTGTAAAAAGTAATTATCAAGTGTCCATGATGGCACCCACGGAAATATTAGCTATGCAACATTATGAAGCTATAATAGAACATATAAATAAGTCCAATTTAAATGTAAATGTTGCATTTTTATCGGGCTCAACAAAGACAAAAGAAAAAAGAGAAATATTATTTAATTTGGAAAATGGGCTTATAGATATAATAATAGGAACCCATGCTCTTATTGAAGATAAGGTTATATTTAAAAATATAGGTTTAGTAGTTACTGATGAACAGCACCGTTTTGGTGTCAGACAAAGAGCAATGCTTTCAAATAAAGGAAAAAATCCTGATTTGCTTGTAATGACTGCTACACCAATTCCAAGGACATTAGCACTTATGTTTTATGGTGATTTAGATATTTCCATCATAGACGAAATGCCTCCTGGCAGACAGATAATCCAAACAAGTATAATCAAAGGCAATGAAAAACAAGAATGCTATGATTTTATAAAAGAAAATATAATACAAGGTAGACAATGTTATATTGTGGCTCCCTTAGTAGAAGAATCAGAAAATCTTGAAGCAGATTCTGCAGAGGAAATCTTTGAAGAATTAAAATCTTCCCAATTTGCAAAATTTAATCTTGGATTGCTGCATGGAAAAATGAAAAATTCTGAAAAAGAAAGTGTTATGAAGGATTTTTATGATGGAAAAATAAATGTATTAATTTCAACAACTGTTATAGAAGTTGGTGTAAATGTACCAAATGCGGTTATAATGTTAGTATTAAATGCTGAAAGATTTGGATTAGCTCAGCTCCATCAGTTAAGAGGCAGGGTTGGAAGAGGTAGTCATCAATCATATTGTATTTTAATAAATGAAAGTAAATCTAAAAATTCTAAAGATAGAATGAATATATTGAAAAATACTAACAATGGATTTTTAATTGCAGAAGAAGATTTGAGACTGAGAGGCCCTGGAGACTTCTTTGGTACAAGACAAAGTGGATTGTCGAAATTTGAAATAAAAAATATAATAAATAATGTTGAGGTAGTAAAAGAAGTACAGCTGCTATCAAAACAAATAATACAAGAAAATCCAAACCTTGAAGGTGAAGATTACATAAATTTAAAAAAAGAAATATTGAATTTATTTCAAGATGAAAATATTATTTTCAATTGATTTAAAGACAGGAAGTGAAACATGAGGATAATATCAGGTATAAACAAAGGAAAAAAACTTTTTGCTCCTGAAGGAATGTCCGTAAGGCCAACAAGTGATAAAATTAAAGAATCATTATTTAATATTTTAGGTTACATTGATGAAGAGTCAGTTGTCCTTGACTTATTTGCAGGTTCAGGCAATGTTGGAATAGAATTCATTGCAAGAGGTGCTAAGCAGTGTTATTTTGTAGATTCTTCTCACAATAGTTTAAGTTTTGTAAAGAAGAATTTAGTTCTATGCCAATTTGAAAATAAATCAAAAGTTATTCAAAGTGGATATGAAAAAGCTATTGAAAATTTGTCAAATATGAATTTGAAGTTTGATTATATATTTGCAGATCCTCCATATGCATTAAATTGTAGCACTAATATAGCTAAGCTTATTTTTGAAAATAATTTATTAGCTAATGACGGAATGTTGATTATTGAAAGTGATAAATCAGAAAAAATATTTGAAGAAGAATTTGAAAGTATTGTAAAATATAAAGAAAAAATTTATGGAAGAACAAGAATCAGCATTATGATGTTAGCGGAGGATTAATATGAAAGTTTTATATGCAGGAAGTTTTGACCCAATCACATGTGGGCACCTTGATTTAATAAGAAGATGCTCTGAAAAGTTTGATGAAGTTGTTGTAACAGTTTTTAATAACGTTGCTAAAAGATATACATTTGAATTAGAAGAAAGAGTTGAACTAGCAAGGGGAGCAGTAAAACATTTAAAGAATGTAACTGTTGATTATTCAAGTGATATGGTAGCTCATTATTGCAAAGATAATGATATAAAAGTTGTAATAAGAGGGTTAAGGGCAGTATCTGATTATGAATATGAGCTTAATTTATCTGCTTATAATAGATATATATTTGAAGAATTAGAAACAGTATTTATGGTAGCTTCACATGAATATTCTTTTGTAAGTTCAAGCGGCGTTAAAGAAATCGCAATGTATAGTGAAAAATTTAAAGGACTTGTACCAGAAAATGTTGCAGAACCACTAAGGAAAAAATTAGGGAGGTAAAATATTATGGATATGGATATTTTAAATTTATTGGAGAAAATAGAAGATATAGCAGAAGATGCTTCTAAACTTCCTTTGTCAAGTAAAGTAATGATAGACAAAGATGAATTATTAGAGGTTATTAATGAAATTAGATTAAAGCTTCCTGATGAAATAAACAGAGCGTCATGGGTTGCTAAAGAAAGACAAAGAATTTTAAGTGAAGCTCAATCTGAAGCGGATGAATACCTACAAAAAATTAAAGAACAACAAAAAATGCTTATAGAAGAATCGGAAATTATAAAACATGCAAACCAATATGCTGAACAAATATTAAGGGATGCAGAATTAAAAGCTAACGATATGAAAGTTGGAGCATATAATTACAGCGACCATATATTATCAAATCTTCAAAATAAAATTGTTGAGATAAACGATATTATAGATCAGAATAGAAGTGTTTTGAAAAATATGTAAAGAAATTTTGGACAACCAATAGTTGGTTGTCCTTTTTTTACATTTCTGACCTGTACTTGTTCATTATTTTTGAGAATAATTGACCTGTTGTTGGTGGTGTGATTGTTATTGCGTTAGCGCCTGATTGTATTGTTTCAATTATATTTTCAGGCTTTGGTCCACCTGTTGCAATTATTGGAAAATGAGGGTGTTTTTCTCTAATAGCTCTAACTATTTTTGCAGTGTTAACACCACCGGAAACATTAAAAATTGAAACCCCTGCTTTTATTCTTGATTCAAAATCTTCCTTTTCTGAAACTATAGTAATAATAATAGGAATATCAAGTCTTTTTTTCATTTCAGATATAAGTTCATTAGGAGTAGGAGCGTTCATAACAACGCCAAATGCTCCGTTTAATTCAGCATTTATTGCTATATCAAGAGACCTTTGTCCAGTTGTTATACCGCCACCAACACCTACAAACACAGGAGTGGATGAAATTTCTATTATAGCTTGATTAATAGAAAGCTGTGGAGTATATGGATATACAGCTATAACACCATCTGCATTATTGTTTTTTATAATAGCTAAGTCAGTTGAAAATATTAATGATTTAATCCTTTTACCAAAAATATTTATACCGCTTGCATTATAAATTTCTATTGGCATTTGTATTGGTTTTTTCTTTAGTTCTGATTCAATAGTAGGAATGAATTTTCTATTTCTAACAAGGTTACTATCGATGTCGATTAGTTCTTCATTATTTTCAGTGCTGTAATTATCGTGGATCATATTACCTCCTTTAAATATATATAATGTTATTTTTATAAGTATAATAATAACATTATATATTATTTTTCTTAATAAATCATTAAAATATTTATTTAAATATTTTATTTTTAAAAAATATAATCGTATTTTGCAATAATTTGTAAAAAACTCAAATAAATGGGGTTTTATTAGTAAAAAGTTCTATGCAAAATAAAAATAAAAATATATAATGTTATAAAAGGGGAGATATTATTTATGTTTTGCTTTAAGAATGAAACTTCTTTAAAACATATTGGAACGCAGGACATTGTAACAGATCGTTTTTTTCTTAGAAAATTTCAAATGGAAGATTTAAATGATATTTACAATAACTGGACCAGTGATTCTGAGGCTGCAAAGTATAATGCATGGAAAGTACATTCAAGTATAAATGTTACAAAAGAATATTTAAATGAATGGATTAAACAATATGAAAAAAAAGATTATTATTTGTGGGCTATTACGGATAAAAATACTAAAGAAGTTATTGGTTCTATTTCTGCCTCAAATATAAGAAATAAAAAGCTTTACTGTGAAATTGGATATACTGTATCAAGGAAATATTGGAACAAAGGTATAGCCACTGAAGTTTTAAAAAGCATACTTAATTTTTTAACTATTAAAGTTGGATTTAAAAATATAAGAGCCTATCATGATGTTAAAAATATAGCTTCAGGAAAAGTAATGCAAAAATCAGGCATGAAATATGTTCAAAATAAAAAACAATTTTTTTTAAACAGCGAAAAATTAGTTATGGATTGCTGTGTTTATGACTATAAAGCTTAATTTGTTAGCGATATCACAATAAAATGAGAAATAAATAAGAATAAATTATTGATTTTATTAAAGATTATGTTATAATAGAGTGGTTAATTATGAATAAGATGATTACAATGAAACAATTTTGATTATTTTACATAAACTAAAGTGAACATGGAGGAAAAATGAGTTCTAAAATAATAAGCAAAGAAAAAAATATAGTTACTATTGAATTTACTATTTCAAATGAGGATTTCTTAAAGGCTATTGATAAAGCATATTTAAAAGTTAAAAATGATATCGCTATTCAAGGCTTTAGAAAAGGTAAAGCACCAAAACATATAATTGAAAAGAAATACGGCAAAAGCGTATTCTATGATGATGCTATGGATATAGCTATTCAACAAGCTTATCCAGTTGCTGTTACTGAATTAAATCTTGATGTTATAGATAGCCCTAAAATAGATATCGAAAAATTTGAAGAAGGTCAAGAAATTGTAATTAAAGCTGACGTTGAAGTTATGCCTGAAGTAGAACTTTGTGATTACAATAATGTTGAAGTTGAAAAATTTGAAATAAATGTGACTGATGAAGATGTTGAAAAAGAATTAAAGATAGTTCAAGAAAAAAATGCAAGAATAGTTGAAATAACAGATAGAGCTGTACAAAATGGAGATACTTTAATTATCGATTATGCTGGTTTTGTTGGAGAAGAACAATTCGAAGGCGGTACAGCAGAAAACCAAACTCTTGAAATAGGTTCTAACACATTTATTCCTGGATTTGAAGAACAATTAGTAGACAAAAATAAAGATGAAGAAATAGAAGTTAATGTAACATTCCCTGAAGAATATCATTCAGAAGANNTATTCAAAGTTAAAATTCATGAAATAAAAGCAAAAGAACTTCCAGCTATTGATGATGAATTTGCTAAAGATGTAAGTGAATTTGATACATTAGAAGAATTAAAAGCAGATACAAGAGCAACATTACAACAAAAAGCTAAAGATCAAGTAGAAGTAACAAACAATAACAATGTTATTACTAAAGTTGTTAATGATTCAAAATTAGATGTTCCAAATGTATTAGTTGAAAGAGAATTGACTTATATGGTACAAAACTATGAGCAACAATTCCGTCAACAAGGATTTACAGGTAAAGAATATGATGATATAATTACTTCAATAGTAAATCAATATAAAGAAGATCCAAATGCAAAAAAACAAGCTGAATTTAACGTAAAAGCTGATTTAGTTCTTACAGCATTAGAAAAAGTAATTGAAGTTGAAATTACTGAAGAAGAATTAAATGAAGAAATAAACAAATTAGTTGATTCTTATGGAATTGAAGAAGAAAGAAAAGAAAATTTCAAAAAATCAATAATGGAAACAAACAAAGGCCAAATCGAAAATTCTTTAAGAAGAAAAAAAGTTATAGATAAAGTTATTGCAAAAGCTAAATTTGTAGATAAAGTAGAAGAAATTGAAGTTGCTGTAACAGAAGAAAATCAAGAAGAAAAATAATAATGTGCAATGGCCATTGGGAATTAACTAATTTATTAAGTTTAATTTAAGAAAATAATAGCAAAATAAAAGAGTAATATAAAAACCAAATTTGATAAATAAATGGAGGCATAAAATGGCATTAGTACCTTACGTAGTCGAACAAACTGGAAGAGGCGAAAGATCTTACGATATATATTCCAGACTTTTAAAAGATAGAATAATAATTTTAAGTGATGAAGTAAATGACGCAACAGCAAGTGTAATAGTAGCACAATTACTATTCCTTGAATCAGAAGATCCAGATAAAGATATTCAATTGTATATAAACTCACCTGGAGGCTCAATAACAGCAGGTATGGCAATTTATGATACTATGCAATATATTAAACCTGATGTTTCTACAATTTGTATTGGAATGGCAGCAAGCATGGGAGCATTTCTTTTGTTGTCAGGAGCAAAAGGTAAAAGATATGCATTACCTAATTCAGAAATAATGATCCATCAACCACTTGGTGGTATGAAAGGTCAGGCTTCTGATATAAAAATTCATGCTGATAGAATTATTAAAATCAGAGATACTTTAAACGACATAATCAGTGAAAGAACTGGTCAGCCTTTGGCAAATGTTGAAAGAGATACTGATAGAGATAATTTTATGGATGCAGAGGAAGCCAAAGCATATGGCATAATAGATGATATTATTGCTAAAAGAAAATAAGGAGTGTTGTAATGAGCAAAAACAATGAAAAGCAAATAAAATGCTCTTTCTGTGGTAAATCTCAAGAACAAGTAAGAAGATTAATAGCAGGTCCAGATGTTTACATTTGTGATGAGTGTATTGAACTTTGCTATAATATTGTTGATGATGATGTGGAGTCATTCGAAGAGTATGATTTTGCAGAACTTCCTAAGCCTAAAGAAATGAAAATGAAACTTGATGAATATGTAATAAAACAAGATAATGCTAAAAAGGCTTTAGCAGTTGCTGTATATAATCATTACAAAAGAATTAATTATAAAACAAAAAGTGATGGTGTAGAAATACAAAAAAGTAATATCCTTCTTTTAGGACCTACTGGTAGTGGAAAAACATATTTAGCTCAAACACTAGCTAAATTACTTAATGTTCCATTTGCTATAGCAGATGCTACTTCTTTAACTGAAGCAGGATATGTTGGAGAAGATGTTGAAAACATACTTTTAAAACTTTTGCAATCTGCTGATTTTGATATAGAAAAAGCTGAAAAAGGTATAATCTATATTGATGAGATAGATAAAATTTCTCGTAGATCTGATAATCCATCTATCACTCGTGACGTAAGCGGTGAAGGTGTTCAGCAAGCACTTTTGAAAATATTAGAAGGAACTGTTGCAAATGTTCCTCCACAAGGTGGAAGAAAACATCCACATCAAGAATTTATACAAATAGATACAACTAATATACTATTTATTCTTGGTGGTGCATTTGATGGTATTGAAAAAATTATTCAAAAAAGAATTGGTAAAAAAAGTATAGGCTTTGGAGCTGATATATCAGAAAATGTTGTAAAAGATACTGAAAAACTTTTAAAACAAGTACAATCACAGGACCTTTTGAAATTCGGTTTAATACCAGAGTTTATAGGAAGACTTCCAGTAATTGTTGCTCTTGATAAATTGGATAAAGAAGCTTTAGTAACAATTCTTACTGAACCTAAAAATGCTTTAGTTAAACAATATAAAGAATTATTTAAAATTGATAATGTTGAATTAGAAATTGAAAATGAAGCTTTAGAAGAAATTGCTGACAAGGCATTGCAAATGAATACTGGAGCAAGAGGTTTAAGGGGTATTCTCGAAACTACTATGACAGATGTCATGTTTGAAATACCGTCAAGAAACGATATTAAAAAATGTGTCATTACTAAAGACACTATTGTAAATAAAAGCGAGCCTAAGTTAGTGTTAAGCAAAAAGGCTTTAGTAGATAAAGAAGAAAACGCATCATAAAACTGCCTGCCTAAACGTAGGCAGTTTTTAAATATGTCTTGCTTAAATAGAGGAGATCGTATGATAAAAAATTACATTATAGAAAATAAAAAGTTACCTTTGATTCCCATCAGAGGTATTGGTATATTTCCTAATATGGTAATTCATTTTGATATAGGAAGAGAAAAATCTATAAACGCATTAGAAGAAGCAATGCTTGAAGATTCTGATATTTTTCTTACAGTTCAAAAAGAACCCGATATAGATATACCAAAAGAAGATGACTTTTATGATATAGGCGTAGTTTGTAAAATAAAGCAAATGATAAAAATGCCTGGAGATAATATAAGAGTTTTAGTTGAAGGGTTAAATAGAGCTAAAATAAAAGAAATTACTCAAGAAGATCCATATTTTGAGGCAGTACTTGAAGAATATGTATATGATGAAAACTCAATAGCTGATGAAAAATTAGAGGCTATGATCAGAGTGTCTACTGATAAATTTAATGAATATA
Source organism: Firmicutes bacterium UBA6132 (assembly GCA_002435835.1). The sequence continues at coordinate 3,520 of DIVM01000302.1, read as the reverse complement.
TTCAATCTTATTCTAAGATTTCACCTGATGCTATGTCATCTATTTCTGGTATAAATAATCCTGATAAATTAGCAGATGCAATAGCATCTTATATTTATTTAAAGTCTGGAGATAAGCAAGTTATACTTGAATTATTGGACCCTTATGATAGACTTGAAAAAATAAATAGTTTATTAGCAAAAGAAATAAAAGTATTGCAAATAGAAAATGATATAAATGAACAAGTTAAAAGACAAGTTAATGAAGTTCAAAGAGATTATTATTTAAAAGAACAAATGAAAGCTATACAAAAAGAATTGGGCGAAGATGAAAGTACTGAAGCAGAAGTTGAAGAATATATGAATAAAATTTCTAAAGCAGGAATGATTAAAGAAGTTAAAGAAAAAGCTGAAAAAGAAATAAACAGACTTTTAAAAATATCTTCATCATCTCCTGATGCAGGTGTTATAAGAACTTATGTTGATTGGCTTTTGGACTTACCATGGGATAAAAAATCTAAAGATAATTCGGATTTAAAAAAAGCAAGACAAATTTTAAAAGAAGATCATTATGGTTTAGAAGAAGTTAAAGAAAGAATCCTTGAATATCTTGCTGTAAAACATATTAATAAAAGTATGAAAGGCCCTATTCTTTGTTTTGTTGGACCTCCTGGAGTTGGTAAAACGTCTATTGCTAAATCTATTGCAAGAGCCATGAATAGAAAATACGTGCGTATATCTCTTGGTGGTGTTAGGGATGAAGCTGAAATTAGAGGTCACAGAAGAACATATATAGGAGCAATTCCTGGAAGAATAATTTCATCCATAGCTAAAGTTAAAACTAACAATCCAGTATTCTTGTTTGATGAAATAGATAAGCTTGCAAGTGATTATAAAGGGGACCCAGCTTCTGCTTTATTAGAAGTTTTAGACCCAGAACAAAATAAAACATTTACTGATCATTATTTAGAAGTACCTTTTAATTTAGAAAATATAATGTTTATTACAACTGCTAATTCTACTTCTACAATACCAGGTCCTTTACTTGATAGAATGGAAGTTATAGAAATATCAGGTTATACTGAAGAAGAGAAATTGAACATCGCTGAAAAATATTTAGTAAGAAAACAGCTTGAAGAACATGGTTTAAAGGAAAAGCAAGTTAATATATCTGAAAATGCAATTATAGACGTAATTCAAAAATACACAAGAGAATCCGGTGTTAGAAGTTTAGAAAGGCATATTGGTAAATTAGTAAGAAAAGCCACTGTTAAAATTGTTGAAGAAAGCAAAAAAACTGTTACAATTAATTCAGGTAATCTTAAAAATTATCTTGGTGCTCCAAAATATGATTTTGAAACTATTTATGAGCAAGATCAAATAGGAGTAGTAACTGGTTTAGCATGGACTCAAGTTGGTGGAGAAACTCTGTTTATTGAAGTTAACACAATGAAAGGCGATGGAAAACTTCAACTTACTGGCCAGCTTGGGGATGTAATGAAAGAATCTGCTATGGCAGCATTAAGTTATATTAAAGCTAATAATGAAAAATTTAATATAGATGAAAAAATATTTAAGGAAACTGATATTCATGTTCATGTTCCGGAAGGTGCTATTCCAAAGGACGGTCCTTCAGCTGGTATTACTATGGCTACAGCGTTGATTTCTGCTTTAACTAAAAGACCCGTAAGAAAAGATGTTGCTATGACAGGTGAAATTACTATTACTGGAAGGGTTCTTCCTATTGGTGGGTTAAAAGAGAAACTTCTTGCTGCTAAAAGAGCAGGGATTAAGAAAATTATTCTTTGTAATAAAAATAAAGCTGATGTTGAAAGAATAGAATCTAAAATTATACGTACACTAGAGATTGTTTATGTAAATAAAATTGAAGAAGTTATTCATGAAGCTTTTGTTGATGGCAATAATAAAGAATAAAAGATAAAGAATAAAAGATAAAGAATAAAAGATAAAGAATAAATATGTTGTTGTTTATAAGTTAATTGAAAGCATGGGGATTAAATTAGAAATTTTATCCCTCCAAGCTACTATTTTTGAAATTGTTACTTCAAGAAGTAAAACAAAGGCACACATCCGCTTCGCTAAGTGTGCCAAAACTGTTTTTCTTCTTTCGTACAATTTCTAAAAATCTTCGCAAGTCGGTTTGAAATTTTCTAATTTAATCTTTCATTGCTTGTAGGTAGTATTAGTTAGTTTAGATATTTTTTAATTTTACTAATTTAATCCTACATTGTTTGTAGATATTGTTAGTTAGTTTAGGTGTTTTATAAATTTAAAGCGATATTGCGGTTATAAATTAAAATGACAGTATACAGAAATTTAACATATTGGATTAAATTGATGGTATAATATATTTTATAAAAATAGTTTCAATTATAATGAAACTTGGTAAAGAAAAAGAGGGAAAATATAATATGATAATAAGAAAAGCAGAAATTTTAATTTCAGCTGTAAAAAGAGAACAGTATCCGGAAACGGTGGGTCCTGAAATTGCTTTTGCGGGTAAATCTAATGTTGGTAAATCTTCTATGATTAATGCAATGCTAAATAGAAAAAAACTTGCAAGGACTAGTGCTGCGCCTGGTAAAACTCAAACAATAAATTTTTATAATATTAATGATCAATTTAATTTTGTAGATTTACCTGGTTATGGTTATGCAAAAGTTTCTAAAACTGAAAAAGATAAATGGGGAAAGATGATTGAAACTTATTTGAAATCAAGATCTCAATTAAGAGAAGTTTTCTTGCTTGTTGATATTAGACATGAGCCTGGTAAAAATGATCAGCAGATGTATGAATGGATTAAAAGTTTTAATTATAAAGGATATGTAATGGCTACTAAAGCTGATAAACTTTCAAGATCTCAGCAAATTAAATCCTTAGCAGTAATAAAGAAATGCCTTGATATAAAAGATAACAGTTTAATTATGCCTTTTTCATCATCTTCTAAAGCTGGAGTGGAAGAAGCTTGGACTTTATTCGAAGATATTTTAGGAGTAAATGATAATGATAAAATGGATGAAATAACTGAAATAAATGAAGAAATTGAATAGAAGACAATATATGATAAAATATGCTAAATAAAATTTATTAAATTAAAAATAATTTGACAAGCATTGCAAATTAATGTACAAGTCTGATTAAGGCATTATTTTTAGGGTATATTAATTATGCATAAGGAGGTCAAGTTATGAATTATAAAATGGTGAAGAAAATCAATTCAGATATAAATATTGTCAAGTATACTGTAGATGATATTCTTCTAAAATTTCAAGGTTGTTTAGCAGATAATACTTTTTTTAATACAAAATTAATATTAAATGAACTTTTGATAAATGGTGTAATACACGGAAACTCACAAGATAAAAATAAATTGTTATATATAGATGTAACATTAAATAATTCAAGTTTAATAATAAGCGTTTCAGATGAAGGAACCGGCGTTGATTATAGACACAAGAAATTTGGTGAATATGATTTCTGTGAGTCGGGCAGGGGACTTATGTTAGTCGAGGGTTTATCTG
>DIVM01000358.1 GCA_002435835.1 Firmicutes bacterium UBA6132 | reverse complement strand
AAAGAGTTAGAAAAGCAATTAATCCTGTTGGTAATTCAAAAGCAGATTGGCAAATATTAATGGAGCTCATGAATTTCTTAGGATATAAAAAATCTTACACTCATCCGTCAGAAGTTATGGATGAAATAGCATCGGTAACTCCTTCCTATGGGGGTATTGATTATGAAAGATTAGAAAATAGCAGTATTCAATGGCCTTGTTTGGATAAAAACCATCCTGGCACAAAGTATCTTCATAAAACTGCTATTGCAAGAGGACGAGGATTGTTCATGCCAGCAGAATATACTGAAAGTGCAGAAAAGCCAGATAAAAATTATCCATATGTATTTACAACAGGCAGAATCCTTTATCACTATCATACAAGAACCATGACTGGAAGAGTTGATGGCATTAACCAAATAGCACCGTCTTCATATGTGGAAATAAACGGAACAACTGCTAACAGGTTGGGCATAGAAAACGGTGATAGGGTTAAATTAACATCAAGAAGAGGTCAAATAGAAACAACTGCAAAAATCACTGAAATAATAGACGATGATGTGCTGTTTATGCCTTTCCATTTTGCAGATGGAGCTGCAAACTATTTAACCAACACAGCAGCTGACCCAACTGCTAAAATTGCAGAACTGAAAGTTGCAGCTGTTAAAATTGAAAAAATTATTTGAGAATAAAACATTGCAATTGAACGGAGGTGTATTATGAAAGCATATGAACAAATATTTAAATATGCAATGCAAATGGAGCTGGACGGGTACAACTTTTACAATGAAAAATCTGCGTCCTTAAACAATCCTACCAGCGTGAAAATGTTTCAGTCATTGGCAGAAGCTGAAAAGGATCATTATAAATATTTAGAAAATCAATTTAAAAATTATATGCATACTGATTCATATGATTTAAGTGTAGACAACTTTGACTTTTTCGAGGATGAAAATGAATTTGAAATCATAGGTGATTCAGAACATTTAGATGATACATTGAAAGAATCGGATATTCCTGATATAACCATTTTGAGAATGGCTTATTTAATAGAAAGAGATTATAAGGAATTCTATCAAAAGGCAGCTGAAGATATAGAAGATGAAAATATTAAAGCCATATTTGAAAAGCTTTCTAAATGGGAACAGGGTCATGAAACTATGTTTAAAAGTGAATATGACAAGAGAATGAAAGAATATATGTCTTTGCCATGGGGCGGTTGATTTTTGAAAAGGTGATTAATATGAAGAAATTTGGTTCAGCTATTATTTTAGCTGGTGGAAAAAGCACTAGAATGGGTTTTGATAAACAACTTTTAAAAATAGATGAAAGAAAATTAATGTACAGCCTCATTCACAAACTCAAAAAGCAGTTTGAAGAAATAATAATTGTGACCAACAAACCTGAATTATATATAGGATTATCCAATAAGATTACAAAAGATATCATATTGGATAAAGGACCTTTAGGAGGAATTCATGCTGGTTTAAAAATATGCCAAAGCAAATATGCCTTTGTAGCAGCTTGCGATATGCCAAATATAAATATGGGTTATGTGAAATTTATGAAGGAAAAAATGATTAACCCTAATTCATATGGTTGTGTAACAAAATTCGGAGATTGGATAGAGCCATTTTCAAGCTTTTATTCCGCAGATATGGTGGATCATATTGAAACATATTTGAATACCGACAGAAAATCCATAAATGGTCTTTTGAAAGATCTGGAAATCACTTATATTAAAGAAGAACATGCAAGAAAATTTAGCTTAAATTGGGATATGTTTTTAAATCTTAACACACAAGAAGACTTAAAAAATTATCTCTTAAATACATCTGCAGAATGGAGCAGTTAATATGGAAACAGCAAAGTGTTACAATATAATAAAGGTTAAAGGTGATAATTCTGAACATGTTGAAGATTTAGTTGTAACCGAATATCCCTTTACCATTTTTATAGATGATGAGGAAATTATAACTGTTCTCTGCACTCCAAAATGCTTAAAGGAGCTAACATTAGGTTTTCTTCTTTCCGAAAGCATCATAGAAAATCTTGATGATGTTAAAAAAATACAAATAAATGAAAAGAATGGAAGCCGTTATGTCCTTCTTAAGGAGCGTAAAAAATTAACTGAAAGTCTCCTCAATAAAAGGACAATAACCTCTGGATGTGGCAAGGGTACAGTATTTTATAATGTAATAGATTCCTTTAAATCTAAAAAAAATGAGCAACTAATTTCTGTAAATTCTGATACTGTAGTTCGTTTAATGAAAGAGTTCAATCATAAATCAGAGCTATTTTTAGCCACAGGAGGTGTTCACAGCTGTGCATTATGCGATACAGAAAAAATATTGTATTTCCAAGAAGATATTGGAAGACATAATGCATTGGATAAAATTTTAGGCTCTACATTAATGGATAATTTAAATTTAAAGGATAAAATTATTTTAACAAGCGGAAGAATATCGTCTGAAATACTCATAAAGGCTGCGAAAAGAGGAATTGCCGCTATAATTTCACGTTCAGCTCCAACTAGTTTAGCTGTAGACATGGCTAAAACATTAAATATTTTATTGATTGGATTTGCAAGAGGAGAAAAAATGAATCTTTACAATAGCGATATCAGTTAAGTAAAGTTATGACCTTCATCTGACTTTAACAGATAAAGGTCCCTTCTTTCATTTTGATACAATAACTTGATTAAATATTTGTAAATTTTAAGCAATTCAAACTTTGTTTAAAATTAAATCATTACATGGATTTTATTTTCATTTTTTTAAAGTATAATTCCGTTTTACGACATTTCACTGCCTACCTTTGCAAATTAATTTTTTATTATTTTTTATATTTATTCAATATACATTCCCATAATTTATAGCCCCTACTACTATATAGCGTATTTATTAAATTGGTATTGAAAAATTTTTATTTAATAAATTTATTTATAAAATAGTTTCCTTTGTATGTATTTTCATTTATTCCCATGAAAATAACTTAATAACTTTGTATGTTCTCTTGCGGAAGCTGCTCAATCAAAATCTATGCAGATGGATATTAGAAGATAACTTCATTGAAATACAACTGAATTTTAATATAAAGGCAGCAGCAAACTGAAACGCTCCCTGTCAAGTAGACAGGTAAAAAATAAAAAGTTTTTGTATCTTAACAAAACAAGGCACCCTACGCCTTTCGTAGAGTGCCTTGTTTTATCGTCATGCTTCCAAACCTACAAACATACCGGTCTTTTCATCCGAAAAGCGATGACCGCATTAATGACTTCTTAAATTCCTTTAAAATACAGACAACAGGCTTCCGACTGCTACAACAATCGTTATGAACGGAACAAATATTATTACAACAGGCTTCCACCAATTTTCTACTCGAAAACGTTTTGCTCCAAGGTTTGAATCCTTCATAAATCCCGTAAATTTCCATTTAAATATAATATATAACACTAATATCACTCCTGCACAGTTCAGCAAAACATTCCCTGAAACATAATCCATCAATTCAAAAAAATCTTTTCCAAATACAGTTATATCTGCCCAGATCCCATAAGAAAGAATTACAGGTATATTCAGTAAAAATATTAAGACCATCGTTATTAGTATACATTTATTTTTATTTAGCCCAGTAGCATCCGACAAAGCACCCGCAATCGATTCCACAAATCCGATTGCTGTTAAGGCCGCCGCAACAAGCACAAGAATGAAAAACACTGTACCGAAAAATTGTCCTGCCGGCATCTGTGAAAACACAAGAGGCATAGTCTTAAAAAGCAAACTTGGTCCAAGATCAGGCTCCATCCCGAAAGCAAATATGGCCGGAAACATACATAGACCTGCAATAATTGCGATACTTGTATTAATAACAATTATAGTTACAGCAGAACTTGGAATACTGCATGTTTTTTCATCCAGATAGCTTCCATATACAAAAGCAACCGCCATTCCTATGCCCGTAGCAAAGAATACTTGGGGTAATGCCATTAGCAATGTTTTAAATGTAATTTTAGAAATGTCGGGTTTAAGAAACCAATAAATACCTTCAGAAGCTCCTTTTAACGTACATGAACGAATTGCAACTATAACAAGCATTATCAATAATGCGGGCATTAACACCTTGCAATATTTTTCAATTCCGTCCTTTAACCCCTGTTGCACAATATATCCCATAATCAGGAGAAGGATAATTGACGATATTCCGATGGAGATCGGATTTTGAGTCAAAGCATCATAAGAATATATTACTGATTCAACTGTAGCACCAGTAAAATCACCTTTTGCAATTTTTACTATATAAGTCAGCACAAAGCCTAACAAAACATTGTAATAAGCCATAATAAACAATGCAGCCCCAAGACTAAACCATCCGAACAATACCCAAGGACTACCTTTATGAGTCAATTGTCTCATTCCGTCTATAGGAGAGCTTTTAGCATTTCTACCGAGAGACATTTCAGCGGTAAATAGAGGGACACCAATTAATAGTGATAATATCAAATATACTAATACAAAAGCACCTCCACCGTTGCTTCCGGTCAAATATGGAAATCTCCAGATTGCTCCGAATCCAACCGCAAAACCAGCGGTAGCCATAATAAAACCAAATTTACTTCCCCATGTTTCACGTTCTTTCTCCATAACATCCATCATCCTTTCAGTTTAGTAATCTTATTTTGTTTTATTTTTGAGTGACAATATATCTCAATCGATTTTATAAATAAAATATTATTATCTCACTTAAATAACACATTTCTTAGAATAATTCCAACTGAAATGTTACCTATAACACTCAGTTGGAATAAAATCTGTCAATAATTAACTTCGAGTTTTATTGTTATTATGATTATAAAGACATTTTAGTTCCGATTCCCATTTTAAGAGCCTTGGATAAGATTGCCTGCCCCATAACGACATCGGTTACAGAAATGCCAATGTTGCTGCATACAATTAATTCATCTTTACTTATGCGTCCTGAATTTAACCCGGCTAAAACCTCACCTGTTTCAGAAGTAATATCAACCAAACCATCAGGGAAATAACCCATATGTTCAAATAACATATGTTCATCAATGCTGTCCACAATATATTTGTCCGCAATTTTGCATATCTCAGGATCCCAAAAAGTGTTTAAGTCGCATGGAAGAATTGTTTGTCCTTTTCTTACCCATTCTTTTTTTACAATTTTCAACGGTTCTAAAAGGATAATGGTAGCAGAACTCATTACATCGCAGCTTTTTACCAATTCCTCTGGAGTTGCTGCTTTAATAATAGGAATACTAATATCATTCTGAATCTCTGAAATTAAATGATCCATTTTTTCGTCAATAACATCATAAATATATATTGTTTCTAATTCTTTTAATGTTCTTACAATATATCTAACATGTTCGATACCTTGAACCCCACAACCGAACATACCGAATGTTTTTGCATCAGAATGCAATGCCGATGCCGCAAGTGCCGTCACAGCAGGCGTACGCATAGCCGTAAGCCAAGCTGAATCCATAACTGCAATAGGAATACCTGTCATAATATCATTCAGAATTAATAGACCTGTTGTTTGTGGTAAATTGAATTCCTTGGGATTTCTTGGAAAACATTCAATCCATTTAACACCACATGCAAGGTTATCTGGGACATATGCCGGCATTGCATGAAAAAATACATCACTAAAAGGATGAATACCAATTTTTGCAGGCATTTCATATTCTTTTTTTCCGTGTGCAATTAGAGCCTGTCTAACTAACTCCAATGTTTCATCTGCATTTGGCCCTGCTTTGATGCATTCGTCTTTTGTAAGCCAAAGAATTTCTTTCCCTAAATTCAATTTGCTCATTAAATACTCATGTTCTTTTTTAAAAGCTTCCAATTGCGATTTTGTTGCTGAATAAGCCATAATAAAACCTCCTAAAATAATTTTTGAGTTAATTCATTTATAGCATATTTTCATTACTCTTTCAAATTCAGAGCTATTGCGCAAAATGAAACAATATATCCAAAAAGTAAATTCTTAATAGACAAAAGCTCGCAATATTATTATAATATATATATAATGTTGCTCAGAGCGCCTTATTTTTATTTGTCTGTATATTATTACGATACCATTAGAGGTGATAAGAATGTTTTCCATAAGTAAACAAATCGGTTGCAAAATCAGATCGTTTCGAAAGGCGAAAGGAATGTCCGCACAACAGCTGGCCGATTTGATATGCAAAAGCAAGGCAACTGTATGTAAATATGAGAGCGGAGAAATCACAATAGATATCAATACATTATATGATATTGCCACCGCGCTCAGGATCCAAGTGCAACAGTTGCTATATGATATTTCTGTGCAACCTGAAGAAAAGAATTCCTTTCGAAACTCGCATGGTTTTTTTGCCAGCCAGCGACAATATTATTCATATTTTTACGATGGCAGAAACAATACAATAAATCGTTCCGTACTTGATTTTGAGCAAGATGGAAAAGAAACAAGTGTAGCGTTATATATGAATATTTCTGATTATAAAAATTATACAAATTGTGAATATTCTTATTGGGGCAAACTTGAGGAGCATGCAACCAGTTCAAATATTTTTATGCGCAATCAGGATACACCAATAGAACAGATTGCAATTGTTATTTTAAGTCCGTTCAGAAACTGTAACGAGTTATATGGGATATTGTTAGGAATTTCTGACAGGCCGTTTATGCCTATTGCTTTAAAAATGTTGTTTTCCAAGACTCCTCTTGAAATAGATGAAAAATTAATACAG
>DIVM01000168.1 GCA_002435835.1 Firmicutes bacterium UBA6132 | reverse complement strand
TTTATAAAAACGTGGATTAGCATTATGAAAAAATTTATTCATTTCAAAGCATTCATAGTGGTATTTACTTTGTCTCTATTATCTTAATAACACGGTGTTTTCAAGATGTCCTAAGTATGCCACTCAGTACACAACAAGTTTTCCAGTTCACCTATTACCAACTAACAACACTTGTTGGGGTATGGAATTTTATGCGGGGGAAACGTGCAGACTCTTAAGTTGCGAAGGTGAAGGAGAATGCAGTGTAACATACTCAGTTTGTTGGGATTATAACACTTCGGGTTCTTTTCTCAATATCAGTGTTATATCTACCTCAAGTTCACCGGGAAGTTGCGAACAGGAACCTCAACTAATATGGAGAGTATTTTACAGGCCTGAAATTATTGAAACAATACCTTGTAATGCAATTTGTAATTGATTGTTTCGTAAAATTAGCAAATGAAAAGAATACTCGCAATAATTACATTAATTAGCTTGAATTTTGTCTGTGCATTCATCAATATGAGTGCACAGACTTTTGAATCGAAGTTTCACAAATTAAATAGTGATTTAAAGAAAGCAATTTTTGTTAATGATAGTACGATAATTATAATCGGGACTAATTCCACAATCCTCCGCTCTACTGATTATGGAAATAATTGGTCGCAAATATTTCCAGAAAATCGTAGTGAATTTAATGATATTGCATTGTGCAATAACGGAGTTTTAATAACAGGAAATAATGGGTTTATGTTAAACTCAACAGATGAAGGATTGCACTGGGAATTACTAACAAAAATTACAGACAATAATTTATACTCCATTTTTTCTCAAGATTCTGTGAGAATTATTGCAACAAGTTCCAAGATGTTTCTGAAATCAACAGATGGTGGAGGAACTTGGGTTGAAAATACCATGAATATTACGGCAAGTATCAAAAATTTTTATATTGCCGATGAAGAGCATTATTATTTTGTGAGCGGAACGGGTGCCCTTTACGAATCGAATGATGGCGGTTCTACTTGGTCCAGAAAATATCAGCCACTTTCATCACAATACCTTTCTTCTCTGTTTATTAAGGACAAAATATTTTTGTTATTCCAAAAATCCGTTTACTATTCCCTTGATTTTGGAACAAACTGGCGGGAGTATGTGCTGGATACTCCCAAAAATGCTATCCCTGTTTTATTATATGAGCATAAAGATAAAATTGAATTATATTATTCGGGTCTTTTTGACTTTGCAATTCCATACGAAATGAAAATTTTAGACGATTCAACACTGACCACTGAAAAAAATATATATACTACAGACAGTATTTATAAAATTGGTAATTGGAACCTACAATCTGTATCTTTCAAGAATAATTATGGTGTTGCAGTGGGTAATGACAAAACGATTTATATAACGAAAGATGATGGAAGTAATTGGCAAATCCGATCATACTTTAATGTACAAAATATTTACGATCCCTCTATTCAATTTTTTAGTGATTCACTTGGTTTTGTTTCTACATATCTTAATTACATTTTTAGAACCTCGAATGGAGGCGCGACCTTTGTTCCGCAGACCAATTACTCCACATATATTAACGACACATCTTACATTGTTGACTACGTTAGCAGTTTTAAATTTATCAATCCTAATGATGGGTATACATTTCTTCGAAATAGTCGAAAATTATTATCTACAAAGGATGGAGGTAAATTTTATGATTCAATAGGAACATATTGGTATTTAACAGATTACTCAAACATTCTGTGCAATAAAAAAGATACTTTCGCACTCAGTTCTTATCTTGATAATTATTATTATGGTCAATACCCGGATAAACCAAGAAGTTATCTTAATTTTTCTTTTGATGGAGGTATTACATTTAATACAACAATTATAGATTCCTCTAGGATATATGGAACATTAGTTAATGACTCAGTCTATATTTTCTTATGCCAGAAATTCAAAGTATATGAACTTTATTTTGATTCAGCTAAAGGCTATACAAGACTAAGAAGCGACGCCACACTCTTTATATTAAAAACTTCAGATTACGGAAAGACATGGGAATATGATACTTTGGATTATGCACTAACCAAGATGAACATACTAAGTTTTTATTTCTTTGACAAACAAACAGGCTTTTTATCAGGGTATGATTCTACATATAAGTGCTTTCTTTATAAAACTCCAGATGGTGGGAAAAATTGGCATCAAGTTTATCAACTAGATGATAATATACTTGCAGTAAAATTTAAAAATAAATCTTTAGGATATGCTACAACAACTAATGCGAACTTTAATAATTATATAATAAAGAGCACAGATTTTGGTGAAACTTGGGAAAAAATTCAAGCAGAACAGCCACTGATGTTAAAAAATATTGAATTTACTCAAAATAAAATATTTCTAGTGGCTTATAATGAATTATATTTTGCATTTCTTGATTCCACAGAATCATCAGTTCGCGAAAATGAAATTAATAGAATTGAATCGGGGGCACCTCCAGTTTGGATTTTCTTACCATTCCCCAACCCTACTAAAGATGCGATTACATTCAAAATTTTATGGGATGCAGGAATCAATATCAAAGATGCATCCTTGAAAATATGCAATATAAATGGTGACGAAGTTGACGATTTGTCGTATATATTACATCAAAAAACTGATAATGTTAATTCCACAATAAACTATAACACTATAAAATTACCTATAGGAGTATATTTTGCTAAAATTGAATATAAAGGATACATGAAGGTTGCCGGGTTTATAGTAGATAAATAAGTAGATATAGTATATCTCCTGTTATTTTGTGGAATAATTAAATATATATAATCTCGAACAGAGAAGTTAAGCCCTNNGAGTAGGTTGTCGCCAAGCTTTTTTATTTATAAAGCAATTTTCATAAACATAATTATTTAAAATTTAAATTTTTTCAAAAAAATATTTGGATATTCAAAAATTATTATTAATTTACATAATTACATATTTAAAATTTGGAAATAATTAATAAATAATACCTACTGAACAATATTATTCATAATCTTAAAATCAGCCCAGGGCTATATGTTATTCAAGTTTACGAAAATGGAAAAATTGTTAAAAATGAAAAAATAACAATTGTAGAGTAATTACGTATTAGTAGAGACATTCGGTAGAGTGTCTCTACTAATTTATTTAATTAAAAGAAAAATAATTTAATTTTGAATAAAATATTTTAAAAATGGATTTAAAATGAAAAAAAACCTTTTGTTATCTATAATATTTTTAATATCTAGCTTCTATTGTTTTTCAGCAGATTTGGAATATCCATCTATTGTTGATGGAGGTGGTGTTAATTTGCGATTTACTAAGTATATACCTGAAAAGAATCAGTCGCAAGACAAATCATACAAATCTTTGTTTATAAAAATTAAAAATATCTCACATGAAATAATATATATTTACTCCTATACTGAAACACCGAATTATTCAACAGAAATTAAGAACAAAGGGAATTATATTTTTATGATGCCCATCCACTTTACTTGCTTATATCCAAATGACTCGATCTTTGTTCGGACTTATTTTTATGCTCAGTATTTTGATTCGTTATCATTATCAGGTGAGAAACTGATTTCCGATCTTAAAATATATTATAGAAAAGCCAGCTCTTATAGTTTTGATTCAATTACTATCAGGCGCCAATTCAATGTCTATTCTAAAGACGAAGTAATGTTTTCATCCTTCGGCACATATTCATTTACATATTTTCAGACAGTGGATACTCATTCTGTTTCTACAAGGGGATATCTTATAAATCTCTCAAAAGAGCCGATTATTGTAGATTCTATTAAATACTCCTATACAGGTGATAATTTTGTTGATATTGGCTATTCAAAAGGTGGAACCATTTATAGCCTACCATTTGAACTTGATACTTTGCGAAGATTAAGTATTGTAGTAAAATTAAAACTCAATAGTTTAAATCCGGAATTTAATAAGTTCCCAGTTACAATATATGGACATTATAAAGAATCCGGAGAAGATTTTGAATTATCTGATACATTAATATTTACGGTAATTTTAGAAAATAAATTGAATTTCTTAGCCAACCTTGTTGACCTTATAAAAGATTATCCTGTAATTAACGCAAATGAAGGCGACACAGCATCAATTATGTCAATTTCAAGTCAAAATTACACTCTCACAAAATGGAACTTAATAAATGTTGATACTATTGCGCCAATAATTGAGGATGTGATAAATTCTAGGCAGTTTAATCTACCTCTTGAAATATTACCTGACAGCACTGTCAGCATAAGTTCTATAAAATACTATTGTCGTAAAGCGGGGAAAGACACAATTATGCTCACTTATGATTTTGAAAATGAACAGGGTGAGAAAATTCAGCATACAGCGCTTGCATATATAAATATAATACCCAAAACAAGTGTCACAGAAGATGTCCCATTTATTGATGAACAATTTATAATTTATCCAAATCCAATAAGTGAAGGAGAGTTTTTAAATATCCGATTAAATAGTGATATCTCCTCAAATATTGATATTTACATATACAATTTAGATGGTTCATTAGTTGAATCTACCAAGAGTATTCCGATAACTCAAGGGCAATTTAAATATGCATTCAAGAATGATTTGCCGACAGGTATTTATATGCTAATGATTAATGAAAAAGATAAAAGATGGTTAAAACCATTACAAATAATCAAGTAGAAAAAAGATTTATCCATAATCTCGAACAGGTAAGTTAAGCCCTACATCGCCGATGGTATCAAATTATTTTCTTAAAAATACGTTTCAATTATAGACTGATTTTTGCAGTTATTGGAGATAGTGATGGACGAAATCATATTTGTTATTGAAGAAGATATTGAAGGTGGTTACACAGCCCGAGCTTTGAATTTCAGCATTTTTACTGATGGAGATACTCTTCAGGAACTTAAAAATAATATCAGTGATGCTGTCAGGTGCCATTTTGCAGACAGTGATTTACCAAAAATTGTTAGAATGCACTTTGTTCGTGATGAGGTTTTTGCAATAGTATGAAATTGCCAAGAGATCTAAGCGGTATTGAATTAGCAAAGCTCTTATCTCATTATGGCTATCATATTCCAAGGCAAACAGGCAACCATATCAGGCACACAACCCAATCTTTTGGAGAACATCATATTACAATACCTGCTCACAATCGATTAAAAATTGGCACCCTATCCTCAATTTTATTTAATATTGCTGAGCATTTCAACATTTCCAAAGAACAACTCTATGAAACACTTTTCAAGTAAATAATATTACTGACATAAATCCAATATATCAAAGATGCCATCATAAA
>DIVM01000097.1 GCA_002435835.1 Firmicutes bacterium UBA6132 | reverse complement strand
TGCTCTTGGCACATTGGCAGCTATAAAATTAAATGCTGTTCAAGTAACTACAATTGCAATTATGATTTCAACTGCTCATAATTTAATAAGCGAATCTGCTGTTGTTAAAAAACTTGGTGTAAGTGCTTTAGCATGTGCTTTAGTAAGAATTTTTTTCTCAGTTTTATTTGGTTTTTTATATTTTAGGATATTTGGGTGATCATATGAACTTAATATTAGATATATTTATTAGTTTATTATTATTTATTTGGGACATGGCGAAAATAATTATTCCTTTAATGATAATAATGGAAATTTTCAAAGATATAAAATTAATTGATAAAATTTCAAAATTATTAAAACCTGTTACTAAATTTTTTAACATAAATGAAAATTCGTCAATTTCTCTTGTTGTTGGTATGGTATTCGGTCTTTTATTTGGAGCTGGAACAATTATAAGCAGCGCTAAAGAGTATAATTTAGATAAAAGAAGCATATTTTTAATATGTATGTTTTTGTCCCTTTGCCATGCAGTTATTGAGGATACATTAATATTTGCAGCAGCGGGTGCAAATTTATATATGGTATTAGGATCAAGAATTTTAGCTGCAGTCATTACAACATTTGTTTTGTCAAAATTAATAAAACTTCCTACAAAAAATATTATTAATAATGAAAATGTTACTGATATATTTGAAGTTAGCGAATCCGCTGAAATCAAATCAATAAATTAACTATTGACAAAACAATTTTTATGTTTTATTCTTCTGTATAATAATATAAATATTTAAGCGATGATGAGAAATAGTAAGCATATTTAACATTTTAGAGAGCTCCCGGATGGTGGAAGGGGTATTGCGGTATGTTGAACACATCTTTGAGCTAATCACCGAAATTAAAGTAGGCTGATTCGGATTATCCGTTACATAATAGAGTATTTACTCGCTGAGGCTGATATTGAGAAATATCGGCGAAATAAGGTGGCACCACGCAAGTAGCATTTAACTTTCGTCCTTAACAATTAATTATTGTTATACGATGAAAGTTTTTTTAATTTAACTGTCTTAATTTCAAATCAAATTATCTCAAGGAGGCATTATGAAAGCAAATTTAAATCCTGCAAAAGGAATGAGGGACATTACTCCTCAAGAAAAAGAAATTAGAGATTATGTAGAAAATTTAATTATTAACACTTATAAACAATGCGGTTTTGAATTAATTGAAACACCTGTTGTTGAAAATATTGAAAATTTAATTGGTAGCAAGGGCGGAGAAAACTTAAAGCTCATATTTAAAATTTTAAAAAGAGGCGAAAAACTCGATTTTGCAAAAGAAGGTTTAACTGAAGATGACTTAGCTGATTTAGGTTTAAGATATGATTTAACTGTTCCCCTCAGCCGTTTTTACTGCAACAACAAAGCAAAGTTACCTACAGTATTTAAAGCTTTGCAAGTTGGCAATGTATTTAGAGCAGAACGAGCTCAAAAAGGAAGATACAGAAGCTTCAAGCAATGTGACATCGATATAATAGGAGATGGAACAAAAGCAGCTGAATTAGAACTTATAACAACAACTGCAAAGGCATTGAACGCTCTTGATATTACAGATTTCAAAGTTCGTTTTAACGACAGAAGAGTTTTAAAAGCTGTAATTTTAAACTGTGGATTTACTGAAGATGAATTCGATGGTGTTTGTATAGTTGTAGACAAATTAGACAAAGTTGGAATGTCTGGGGTAGAAAAAGAATTACAGCAAAAATCATATAATGAAAACTGCATTAATAAAATTATGGAAGCTCTTGAAAACATCAATAATAACGGAACATCTTCTTTAAGAAATTATGGCGTTGAAGATGAAGTTGTTTCTGAAGTTGAAGAAATGTTAAACGATGTAAAAGCATATGCAAATGGAAAATATGACATTGAATTTGATTTCACTTTGATAAGAGGAATGGGATATTACACTGGTTCTATATTTGAAATAGCTTATAAGAGCCTTGGTTATTCCATTGCAGGTGGTGGAAGATATGATGAAATGGTTGGAAATATGATCGGACAAAAAATTCCTGCAATAGGTTTCTCAATTGGATTTGAAAGACTTGTAAACCAATTAATGGATGAAAAGTTTAAAGTTCCAAACATGCAAAAAGTAGCTCTTTTATTTGAAAAAGAAAACAGCTACATTGAAGTTATAAAAAAAGCAGATGAATTAAGAAATCAGGGATACACTGTTTCTATTAATGAAAAAGCTAAAAAACTTAGCAAACAATTAAATCAATTAGAAGAATATGGATTCAATAAATATGCTATATACAATGGCACAGACACAGAAATTAAGGATTTCGTAAATAATTAATTTTAAGTAATTTTGGGGACGGAGCTTTTGCTGCAAAGGGTCCGTCCCCAAGCTGCAAAAGCTCCGTCCCTAAATCTCCCTAAATCTTTGATTATGACCAAACAAACCAAATAAATAAATATCCTGAAATTACAGCTGACAAAGTAAATGGTACGCTGTACTTCATAAATTCTTTTGTGCTAACTTCATAACCTTCTTTTCTTAAAATACCAATACCAGTAATATTAGCTGATGCACCAACAGGAGTTAAATTTCCTCCCAAAGTTGCTCCTATTAATAGTCCGAAATATAAAATGTATGGCTCAACACCCATATGTGATGCAATATAACTTGTAACAGGTAGCATCGTTGCTACATAAGGTATATTGTCTATGAATCCCGAGAAAATTACAGAAACCCAAACTAATATTGTATAAATAATAAATAAGTTCCCACCACTTAAATTTAAAAAAGCTATACTAATATCTTCAATAAGTCCAACTTCTGTTATGCTCCCTATTACAACAAAAAGGCCTGTCAATAAAAACAAAGTTGTAAAGTCGATTTCCTTCACTGCCCACAATAAAACTCTAAAATTACCCGTTTTTAATATATATCTCAATATACTAATAAGAAATAATGTCATACAAATAAGTCCATTTGTATTTGCTGGTTTATTTGGTAAAAATGAAGCTGCAATTAAAAGAATTATTATTCCTAAAAGTACAACAGTAGGAAAAAAATCTTCAACTCTTGTTTTTTTCATTGCTTTAATAGGCCGTTTTTCATTTCTAAATAAATATATTAAAGCTAAAATAGATATTACTGCTCCCAATTCAACAGCCCAAAATATGCTCAACCTTCCTTTAAAAAAGAAAAAGTCTAAAAAGTTCATTTTTGCATGTCCACTTAATAAAATCGAAGTAGTATCGCCTACCAATGTAGCCGCACCTTGTAAATTAGATGAAATTGCAATACAAATGACACTTGGTACCGGTGAAATGTGAAGTTTTTTGGCTATGGTTACTGCAACAGGTGCAACCATTAAAACAGTTGCCACATTATCTACAAAAGCAGAAATTATTCCTGCAAATAATGATAAAAAAACCGTGGACCACATTACATTGCGTGATCTTTCTATTATATTATCCGCTAAAAAAGAAGGCATTTTGGATTCTATAAAAAAATTAACCACACCCATTGTGCCTGTAATCATCATTATAACATTCCAATCAATAACTTCAGTTACTTTATCCAAAGGCAATATACCTAATGCAATAAATAAAAGTCCAGAACAAATTGCTACATAATGCCTGTAATTTGAAAAACCTAAAAGTAATACATAAGTTAACACAAATATGATTAATGCAGTAGTTTTCATTTTATCTCCTAACATTTATATAATCTGATTACTACCCAAAAGTCACGGAGTGACTTTTGGTGCAAGTTATACTTATAACTTGCACCAGCATTCTGCAAATGCTGGGTAATCATATTGCGATTGTACCAGTTTGCGACTTTCTGGTAAAAATCATAATCTATATTTTTATATGCTAACTTATCCAATATTATTACATCAAAGATTTAGAAGATTTAGGGACGGACCTTTTGCTGCAAAAGGTCCGTCCCTAAATTACTAAATTATTTTAGATATGTATTTAAAAATTGTTTGTTTATTTCTTCTGGTACTAAACTTCCTCCTGTTGCCCATGCTATGTGGGTTGCGTTTTGCATTTTATCAAGAAGCTGATGTAAATCAATATATTTTTTTCCTTCAACAGAAGAATTTAAAGCAATAACTCCTTCAAATGCTGCACATGCTGATGGTTCTATGTAAATATTTTCTGACTCAGCTAAATATCTCATGTAATCGTACAATTTATAATCATCAACTGTTAAAAGTCCACTTAATATGTAATCCATTTTTTTGCCCACTAATTTCGAAGGTCTTCCAACTGCTAATCCGTCTGCATGGGTTTTACCATCAAGTCCTAAATCTTGAACGCTTATTTGATCGTGCAATCCTGTTGCCATTCCTATTAGCATGCATGGTGCATGTGTTGGCTCTATGAAAAAACAATGTACATTGTCTTTAAAAACTGATTTTAATCCGTATGTTATTCCTCCTGGTGCTCCTCCTACTCCGCATGGCAAATATACAAACA
Source organism: Firmicutes bacterium UBA6132 (assembly GCA_002435835.1). The sequence goes on along the minus strand of DIVM01000097.1, from coordinate 4,000 downwards.
AAGGATGATTTTCATCAACTATAATTTTCATTTCATCAAGCTGTTTTTTTAATCTTCTTGCCGCTACTGCATATCCTAAAAATAAATTCATTGAATTTTCATCGTCTACAAAATAACTTGAGGGATCTGCATCGGACATTTTTCTGCCTTCTTCTACTGCTTTAGAAAAGTCGCTGTCATATTCAATAACCGTTGCTCCTTTTGATCTTAACAAGTCTTTTTTCCACTGTTTTGCATCGGAAGACATGTGAACTATGACATTAAATCCCAAAGTTGCAGACATTATTCCTATACTAAGTCCTAAATTTCCTGTGGACCCTACTTGAATTTTATATGACTTAAAAAAATCCTTATATTTTTGTTCTGATAATACAGAATAATAATCGTCAGGGCTTATTATATTATTCAATAAAGCAAGGTCTTCAGCATATTTTAATACTTCATAAATTCCTCCCCTTGCTTTTACTGAACCAGCAATTTTTAAGTGGCTGTCCATTTTTAATAAAAGTTTCCCATCTATTTTCAAATTTTTCTGTGATTTGGGTTCACAACATTCACCATTTACTTCTGTTTTTAAATCACATTCTTCTAAACATTTTTTCATATTTGCAATTTCTTTTAAAGGAGATTCTATAATACCATTTGATTCTTCTGTTTCAGGAAATAATTTTTCTATTAATGGTGCAAACTTTTTTAATCTATTTTCTGCATCATCAATTAAATTTAAATTTATGTCAATTAATTTCTCGGCTTCATTGTATGGCTTTAATTTTAAGTTAAGCCACATAGTTTCTTTTAAATTTGAAATATCCGTCAAAACCTTTTCATTTTCTTCATTTAAATATAAATAATCAATTTTATTTAACATTTTTCCTCCTATTATTTAAAATTATTTAAAAAACTATGAGAAGCGCCTATACTTAAGCGCTCCTCACTATTATATCATAATTTACTTAATTTACTATATTAATGTTTCGGTTGTAATTGTAATAATTTCAGCAGATTTCACAGCTGTTATATCCCCTGTTGATGAGTTGAATAAATTCTGCGCAACAATTGAATCCATAACTGCCCTTACTTCTGCTTGAGTTAATCCTACTTTAGGTTCATCCATGGATAAAGATGCTGTTCCACTTAATGCTGTTGCAAAAGACATCACTAATTTTTTTGCCATTTTTTCACCCCTTCCAAATATTTCAAATATTTTCATTTGTGACTTAATTTTTTTACAAAATTATCCGAATACTATTATAACTATTCTTGTACTAAATCATATTCTTCAGTTTTAACTATATTGGAAAGATTATAACTTTGAAGTCCTGCAAGTGCTGTTGCCACAGTGTAAATGCTGTCATTTGTTGCTGTTGTTTTAACATTAGAAAAAGTTTTATTTTTTATAATGTCATTGTTATTTTCATCCACGCCTGCAATTAAAACTAATTTAAATTTTGAACCTGATTGGTTTGCTACAACTGCCATAATATCACCTCCATTTTAGCTTCTACTACTATATAGCATGAGAAGTCAAATGGTATTGAATATTTTTTAAAAAAATGGTAATATTTACAATATAGTACATTGGGGGGGAAACAATATGCTAAAAATAGAAAAGACATTTATAAAAGAAATAAAATCTATAATCAAAGCTTATGAAAATTCAAATAAATTACATGATAATTGTAATTCAAATCCTTTTAATATTCTTAGTAATGAATCATCTAAAAATGAAATCAACATAAAACAAAACGACCAACAAAACAATGTAAATTCATTTCAGTTAAGTGCAAATGTTTTAGAACAATTAGAAAAAGATATAGCAAAATCAAATAATTTAAACTATATTTCTCTTGTGAAATACACGATATTTTTTATTTCAAAAATAGCTTTTATCCGCAAATTATATGGCAATGAAATATTAAATGAAGATTATTATAGTTTTTTGTCTAATAATGTTTTAAATTGTAAGGAAATGGGTATATTCAAATCATACAATTCATTTGATTTAAATATAATTTCTTTAGAAAAAAAGCTCTATGATTTAATTTATTTATCAAAAGATGATATACATCATGAAAGCTTTTTGCCTGCTATTCTATATGAAAATCTATTAACACCAGAGGATAAAAAAAGTTTAGGACAAGTATATACTCCAATAGAAATTGTCCATAAAATGATTGAACAAGCTTTTAGTTTAAAAACAATTGATTGTAAAACAAAGTTTTTAGATCCTTGTTGTGGTGGTGGATATTTTATAATAGAATTATTTAAAAAATTAAGAAGCATAAATTCAATTAGTATTAATATAAATAATCGAGATATATTTGATTTAAACTCTACTTCTATTCATACAAAAGAAAAGTTTATCATTGAAAATATGATTTTTGGTGTTGATGTAGATGAATTTTCAATATTTTTAACTAAATTAGGACTCCTTTTAAATACAAGCTTAACAGACATTAATTTTAATATTTTTAAAATAGATTTTCTAACTGAAGATATAAAAGATGTAGAAGTTACAGAAGATATAGAAGATTTTAAAAGTGAATTCATAAAAACTAAATCAAATCCAAAACAAAATTTTGATTTTATTATAGGAAATCCACCTTATATAGGTAGTAAGCACATGGATATGTCATATAAACTTTTATTAAAAGAAAGTTATAGCGAAGTTTTTTATGATAAGTCTGACATTTCATATTGCTTTTTTAAAAAAAGCAAAGAAATACTTAAAAAAGATGGCGTTATATCATTTATAACATCACGATATTTCTTAGAAGCTATGTATGCTGATAAATTAAGGAGTTTCTTGAAAAATAATTTTAATATAATTTCTATAATTGATTACAGTGGTCTCAGAGTTTTTAAAGGTGCAATGGTAAGCCCTGCAGTAATAACTTTATCAAATTCAAAATTAATAGACGATTTTAACTATGTTAAATATAACGACATACAAAATAAAGCAGACCAATTTACTTTCAACCAAAATAAACTTAAAAATGATGGTTGGATTATATTAAATAATGAAGTAGAAGCGATTTTTAATCGCATAGAAAACATATCTAACACATATATTAAAGATGTGACAAATATTAAACAAGGTATTATAACTGGGATGGACAAGGCATTTGTAGTCACAGAAAAAGAAGTATCCCAATATGATATTGAGAGTTTCCTTCTAAGAAAGTGGATAAAAAACAGCAATATCGCTAAAGACAAAATTAAATACAATAACTTATATTTAATATACACTAATTTGATAAAGCATGAAAGCGAATGCCCAAATGCCATTTCATATCTTTTACCTTTTAAAGAAAGTTTAATGAACCGCCGTGAATGTAGGAATGGTTTAAGAAAATGGTATGAGCTACAATGGGGACGAAATAAGTGTGATTTTGAAAATCCTAAAATCGTCTTTCCTTATAAATCAAGCACAAATAACTTTTTCTACGATACTAATAAATATTTCTGCAGCGCAGATATATATATAATTAATGAATTAAACAGTTCTATAACATATGATTATTTACAAAATTATTTAAATTCAAGTATTTTTGAATTTTATTTTAAGTGTCAAGCAAAAAAGGTAGGCGTTGGTATGTTTGAATATTATCCAAACAAAATTAATTTAATGAAAATATATTTACCAACTATTAAAACTCAACAAAAATTATCTCTTTTAGGAAATTTTAGTATTGAATATTTCCTCAAAAAGGTGTTTAATATAAACGAGGAGGAAAATGAAATTATTAATAAATTTATTTTTCGAAAAGGTGATGACGCAGATTGAAAAAACTTAAGATTTTTATTTTTAGTTTAGCATTAATTGTGTTATCCATTCAGCCAGCTTTAGCGAAAACTGTTTACTATGATACTTATGGACATTGGGCGGAAAAAGACATAGAATTTGCTTCTAACACAATAAAAGTTTTTAAAGGTTATGGTGATTTAACATTCCGACCTGACAACAACATAACCCGTTCCGAGTTTATAACTATCCTTT
>DIVM01000103.1 GCA_002435835.1 Firmicutes bacterium UBA6132 | reverse complement strand
CATCACCCATTATAATATCTCCTGAATTTACGCTGACTCCTCCGCATAAAATTGTTACATTAAATTCTCCACTACCTTCTTTTCCGCTTGCTGCCATAACTGCATGTCTTGAAAATAGCGGAAACCCAAGTTCTCTAATCTTAGAAATATCTCTAATGGAACCATCAACAACTGCACCACCAATCTTTCTCTTCATAGCCTTAGTTACTTTAACATCTCCTAATACAGCATTATTATATGAATTGCTTGTGTTAATTACTAATATATCTCCCGGTTTGGCATAATCAATAGCATCATTTGTTATCTTGCTTTCGTTATAAGGTAGCTGTATTGTAAATGCTCTACCTAATAATTTAATTTCTTCAGATATTGGCTTAATTTCATAATCCATAATATAATTTTCATCAATACTATCGGCTATTTCTGTAGTAGTTAATCCTTTGAATTTTTGCAATAGTTCATTGTTTTTCAAGCTATTTTGATAATCCTGAATAAGCTGTTTTTCTAAAACTTTTAAATCTGTATCCATATCTATCCGTTCCTTCTTTTATTTATAAAATGAAAATTTTGAGGTTAATTAATATAACCTCAAAATTTTTACTCAACCTTTAATTTTATTTTTTTAAAGAATTGAAGCTATAATATTATATATACCAATTAAAGACATTAATGAAGATACTATAAGAAATACAAAAGCCAATGCAAATAGTTCTGAAAACATCTTATTACTTGGATATAATTCTGAAGCCTCCTTATTTGATGAAACAGCTGCAATTATTAAGGCTCCTGTAGTAGATATTGGACTAACCCCTGTTACGGTTCCACCTACTACTACCATTGCTGCAAGTTCAATTGCATTAGTAGCCCCACCAACATTTGCTGCAATTCCGCCTACTGTAGGAATCAAAGTAGGAAATATTACGCCAAGTCCGGAGCTAAAAAACGACATGATTCCTGCAGTTGATACCATTATGGCTGAAGCTGTTTTTTCGCCCATCAAAGCAGAAAGTACATTTACCAAAATATCTATTCCTCCTGAGTTGAGCACAATTTTCATGAGCATTCCTACTCCACTTACTAACAGCAAAACATTCCAAGGAACACCTTTAATACAATCTGAATCTTTAGCAACACCAATCAATACTAAGATTGAACCGATAAAGAAGGATACAAGTCCTACATTCATCTTGAAAAATAAAGCACATACTATCATAATAAATAGTCCAACCAAGGATATGATTTGATTCTTATTAAATTGCGGAATATCGTGCTGCTCTACTTCTATACTTTTTTTAATTTTCCAACCTTTAAATATTATAAAAACTAAAATAGCATTTACAAATGTCTTGGCAAACATTGAAGCAAATAATACTGATGTTGCATTTGTTATTCCCTGATCTGCAAGAAGTTTAATAACAAGAACTCCTTCAGGTGTTATTGGAGACATTCTTGCACCCATTACACCAGAAACAGCTATAACAGAAAGCATTATTGGATTATAGCCAGATTGTAAAGCAATTGGTACAGCAATTATTGGCATGATAGCTAAACAAGGTATCGCCCCAGGTCCAATAAAACTCATAACAAATCCCATAATATATAGTACTATTGGTAATAACCAAGTTTTGTTACCAACCTTTTTAACAATTTTTTCAGAAGCAAGTTTTAGAGTTTGATTAGCATTAACTATACTAAATAAATAAGTTACTCCAAGCATTGTAATAAATAATGATGTGTCAAATCCTGCTAACACTGCCTTTGTTTCCAAGTTATAAATTCTTGAAAGCAAGAAAGATATTCCTATAGAAATAATTCCTACGTTTACATTTCTTAAAAAACCTAAAAATATTGCTAAAATAAGACCTAATATTGATACTATTGCTAAATTTTCCATTATAATCCTCCTAAATAAATGTAATACATACTGGACTTTCAGTATTAATTATTCTGCCATTAAAAACAAGTTTTCCACTATCATCATCAAACAAATATTCAATAATTGTGTCACTATCTTCATTAGCAACATATAACTTGTCCCCTACGTCATTAAAAGTTATGAACCTAGGTGTCAAGCCTAAACAAGATTCAAAACCAACTTCTTTTATATATCCTGTATTTTGGTTTACTCTATAAACCACAAGCGATTCGTGTATTCTATTAGATCCAATTAAATATGAGTTACTTGGGCTTAATATTGCTGCACTTGCTTGCCCATTTCCTGTATATGTTTCAGGAAGTGTGGGTAAATTTTGAAGAGCCGTAAGCTTTCCTTTTTCTTCATTAAACTCTAAGAATGTCATCATATTTCCTTTTTCATTAATTAAATATATATATTTGTTGTTTTTGTGTACAGCTACATGTCTAGGTTCAGAATACTCTCTGGAATAATAAGTGTCTGTTAATTTAAATGTACCAGCAAGAGAATCAAATTTTAAAACATTTAATGTAGGATAGCCTTGGTCCCTAGCTTGTGTAGGAACAAACAAATATTCACGATTTTGATCCCAAATACATTGGTGTGCATATGATATTGAGTTTTCCTTTTTCCCAGGAAATGTATATTTATCAGCTATTTCTCCCAAAGTCCCGTCAGATTCTATTTTTATTGAATATACACTACCTCCTTGTAATGCAGCAACTACCAAATACTTATTAGTTTTGTCCACTGTAAGAAAAACTGGATTATTGCCACCAATATCAATTTGATTAAAATAATCTAACTTGCCTGTTTCTTTGTTAATTTTATAACTGCTAATTTTAGTTGAATCCCCATGTACAGAATATAAGTATTCTTTTTTATTATCAATTGCTTGATAAGATGGATTCTCGATATTATAACTGCATTGAATTTCAGCCCAATAAAAAGGATTTAAATTAAGAGATTTAGCCGAAACCATATGCTTAGAATATGGTTTTACTCCAAACGTAATTTTTGAAGCTGAAAATATGGATACGCTAAATACACTGGTCAATGACAATATGGGAGTTTCATTTTTGCCTGATACAATTTATAAATTAAAAAATATTAATTACTTAGATTTTAAAAGTAAATATTCATTTAGATCTATAGTGACTGCTTATAAAGCTGATAATCATATTCCTAATAAAATATTAAATTTAATATCAGTTCCTGAGAAACTCTAAGTTATTACGGTAGCCACGGGGACGTTTTGTCTGGCTTCAAGGAAAGTGTTCTTGTCTCCTAATTATTTCAATATTATTACAAAATTCATCCATAATTTACAAAATAGTAATAATATGGTATAATTAAAAAAGCTAAAACAAAAGAAAATAATCAACAGGATGGGAGAAAATGCGAATGTTTAAAAAGAAATTATTAACCGTGCTGCTTTCTACTTCAGCTGTCATAGGCTTATCAGGTCTACACACACAATTAGCTTATGCATCTCAATTAACTTTTGAAAAAGTTGATTATATAAAACAAAATGAAATTCGTGTAATTAAAGATAATACAACAATAGAATTTGATATAAAACCTCAGATAATAGACAATAGAACTTTAGTGCCTATGAGGGCAATATTTGAAGAAATGCAGCTTGAAGTTGAGTGGAATCAAAAAGAACAGTTGGCAATAGGATTTGATAAGGAAAACAAAATAATATTTAAAATAAACAGCAAAACGGCTAAGTTAAATAATGCAGAAAAAACACTTGATGTGCCAGCTCAAATTATTAAAGAGAGAACGTTAATTCCCTTAAGGTTTCTTTCTGAAAATATGGGATATAATGTTGTATGGGTACAAGAATCAAATTTAATATTAATAAGTGATGACAAGATTTCTGATGAATGGAAGTATGCAGGTACAGAAAAAGAAAATCCAAAGAAAGAATACGAAAGAAGATATATAAATGGTTACAAAACGCCATTTACAAGATATGTAGGATCAAGTAAAGTGTTATACGGATTTCATGATATTAGTAATGATGCAGATGAAAAACCAGTAATTGAAGAACCTATTGATGATAATTTAAAAGATAATTTAAGTGGCAAAGTAACTACTTCAAGATTAAATTTTAGAAAAAGTAACGATATTACTTCTTCAATTATAGGTGTGATTGAAAAGGATAGTATTGTTAAAATATTAAATACGGATGGCGATTGGCTTAATGTTGAATATAGTGGGCAAATAGGATGGGTTCATAAAGATTATGTAGATATTATAGAAAACACTACCGAAGAGCCAACTGAAGAACCGGAAGCAGAAATAATAAATGGCATAGTAACTACTGAAAACTTAAATTTTAGAGAAGGTAATGGCGTTAATTACGCTGTTATTTCAGAATTAGGAAAAGGTGCTGTAGTTGGAATACTGAAAGCTGATGGATATTGGCTCAATGTAGAATTTGAAGGAAAAACTGGATGGGTTCATAAGGAATTTATTGAAATTATAAATGATAAACCAGCTGACAGCCAAGGTTCAGAGGATATTTTTAAAATTTATCTTTCGCCATCAAATCAACCTGCTAATTTGTACGCAGTAGGTGATACTACCGAAAAGATACAAATGGAAAATTTAGCTAACAGAATAAAAGAAATTTTAGAAACTGAATATGTATGTGATGTTAAAATAGGAAGTGTTTTAGGACAAACTTATTTAGGCAGGCCTGATGAAGCTAAGAAATTTAAAGCTGATGTATATTTAGCAATACATTCAAATGCATCAGTTAATAAAGTACAAACTGGAGCAGTAGGATTTTATCACCCCGACTACTTGAAAAGTTGGTTGTTAACAAATAATATAATACATGAAATTAATGCAATAGATCCTTATGAATCAATTACATTTTTGCAAATTAAAAATGGTATGGATCCTTTTGATGGATTCGGGTATGGTGAAATTAGAACCCCTCATAACGAAGGAATAATGCCAGTTTTAATTGAAACAGAATTTCATGACAACCCTATAACAGCTAATTGGATTATTAATAATACTGATACAATTGCAAGGGCTTATGTAAATGGATTAGTAAAAACCTTTAATCTTCCTTTAAAATAAGCTACACTGGGGACGTACTTTAATGTCTCATTTGCATCTTGATACTACTACCTACTCCCCTTGATTCAAACAACAACAAAAATGGGACGTTTTAATTACGTCCCTATTGTCACTATTTCCGCAAAATCTTTTCCATCTTTTTTCCCTTTGCTAACTCATCAATTAACTTATCCAAATACCGAATTTCTTGCATAGTTGGTTCTTCCACGTCCTCCACTCGTACTCCACAGATTACACCTTTAATCAAAGTTCGTGAAGGATTCATTTTGGGAGCTTCAGCAAAGAAGGTTTCAAAGTCTTTCCGGTTATCCAGTTGCGCTTCTAACTCTTCCTGGCTATATCCTGTCAACCAACGGATAATTTCATCGACTTCAGTTTTCGTACGCCCCTTTTTCTCCGCCTTCGCTACATAATTTGGATAAATACTTGAGACACTCATTGTATAGATCTTATGTTTGGCCATTATAGACCCTCCTAAATATAATTATCTTATATCGAACTTGCTTAATACTTAATTCATAATATGATATATTTTCGTATTTATCTTCACCCATGGGGACGTTTTGTCTGGCTTCAATAGAAAGAAACGTCCCATCTTTTTTAAAATAAGCAGGTTGCTTTAGATTTAACTATCATTGCTTTGTATCTGCTTTGGATAATTTCCATATTTCTATATTTCTATAAATTCACATGTTTCAAACAAATATAAATAACAAGCTTTAACTTTTTTTCCTGTTAGTTTTTCAACGGCTTCTTTATATGATAATATTTGAGGTTTGTATTTATTTTCAATTGTTTCTATTCCCACCTGCAGAACATCATCTGTTTTATAATCAATTATTACTACTTCATTACCTTCGTAAAAATAACAATCTATTATACCTTGCATTAAAATTACATCTTCTTTACTTAATGTATTAATTATTTCCTTTGCAGGTTTTTTAATTACGAAAGGCACTTCCCTTTTTACAACAGATGCATTTTTCATTCTTGTTCCAATATCAGTTTCAAAAAAATGTTTTATTTTTTCTACATCCACCACTGATGCTTCTTTATCAGTTAATAGTTTTTTTGCTACCATATTACTTATTTGAGAATTAATATTTTCTTCATCAAGGCTTTCATTAATATTTAAATGCTGCATAACAAAATGGACAATTGTACCTATTTCTGCCTTTGAAAACAAAAGTTCCTTTTCTTTAAACATAGGGATATCCCTTAAAATAGGTATTTTATAATTTACATTATCAAATTTATCATCCTTTAAAACCTTTAAATCTGTTACTGATAACTTTGTTGGTACATCAACAGAGTTTTTATATGAGTATTCAAATTTTAATCTTCTATTTATTTCGTCCACATAATCAGAATTAATATTATTTTTAAATAACTTTATTTCATCATGATATTTTTTGGCTTCGTTTGTTTTTTCTTCTTTTAAACTTAGCTCAGTTAATGAAATTTTATTGATATTCCATACAGACGATAAATTTTCTGAAGCACATATGCATTCATCCATCTCAAATATTTTAAGTATATCATCGTAAGTTTTATGATTAAATAAAGAAATACAAATCCAATCTAAAAATGAATCGGACATATAAATATTGTATTGCGTAGGTCCTTTTTGCCATTTCTTTGCTTTTGATTGTAGATTGCTAACAGTTCCTATTATTATAAGCTTATCAACTGCTCTTGTCATTGCAACATATAAAACGCGCATTTCCTCTGATAAATTTTCAATTTTTATTACGTTTTTTACAGCTATTCGCGGAAATGTTTCTTTATAAATTCTTTCATCTGTATTTATATATTTTGGTGCAATACCATATAATCTATGCTTTAATATGTTTTTTGTAGTGTCTGATTTATTAAACTTTTTACTGCCTCCGCACATTATTACAACAGGAAATTCTAAACCCTTACTTTTATGAATTGTCATAAGCCTTACAACATTATCATTTTCTGATAGTGTTTTAGCTGTACCCATGTCCCCTGATGTTACATTTAATTTTTCTACATATCTTAAAAAATTATATAATCCACGCATGGAAGTTTTTTCAAATTCAAATGCTTTATCAGTTAAAAGTCTTAAATTAGCTTGTCTTAAATTACCTTTAGGTAAAACACCTACAAAATAATAATAACCTGTTTCCATTAAAACTTCCCATATAAAGTCATTTAAATGTGTGAACCTACTTTTCTTTTTCCACTCTTCTATTTTAAATATAAAGTTATTTATTTTATCAGACAATTCGTCTTGTATATTATTTTTATAAAAATAAACAGCATCTATATAATTAAATTTTGGACTCATTACTCTTATTTTGATTAATTCTTCTGTTGTAAACTTACCAATAGGAGAACGCATAACGCTTAAAAGCGGAATATCCTGTCTTATATTATCTACTATTTTTAATAAATTTAATATAATTTGAATTTCAATTGTTTCAAAATATCCTGTTCCACCATCAAAATAAAAGGGAATACCTTCATCATTGAATATTTCTTCAAAGATGTCCGCCCAATTTGATACCGAACGCATTAAAATAACTATATCTTTATAATCAATATTCCTTAATTCACTTTTGTCCTGCACATATGTTTTATCTTTTATTAATTCTCTAATTTTCTGTACTGCAAACAGCGCTTCTAACTCAGCGGTTTTCATATTCTTTATTTCATCATCTAAATCATCATCTTCATCAGAATTTTTATCTATTATATTTAATTCAACTGATTTACGATTTTCATCAAAACTTGCACCGCAGTTTAAAAATACTTCTTCCGTATAATCAACTTCACCAATTTTTGCAGACATAATATTATTGAAAATATAATTAGTGCTGTCCAATATTTCTTTACGGCTTCTGAAATTTTTATTTAAATCTATTTTTATGTCTAAACCTTCAGCTGTTTCACTGTTAGGATATAAACTGCTTTTTTCATTGAAAATTCCTGGATCTGCAAGTCTGAATCTATAAATACTTTGTTTTACATCACCAACCATAAACACATTGTTATTTCTTTTTATTTGATCTATGAGTGTTTCCTGCAACCTATTGCTATCCTGATATTCATCTATGAAAATATAATTAAATTTATTTTTATATGTTTCACCTATTTCTTTGTTTCTTAATATTTCAAGTGCATAATGTTCAACATCGCTAAAATCAACTATGGCATTTTCTATTTTTTTAGCTTTAAAAATAACCATCAAATGATCAATTAATTTATATAAAGCACTCATAGCAGTGTGCATATAATTTATATCTTTCGAAAAATCTTCTAAACTTTTGTTAGGAATTTGTTTTTTTATAGATCCAATTATTTTTTTATATTCTTCTCTTAATCCTTTAACTTCGTTTTGCTTTTCTTCGGATATAGCTTCTTTATTTTTTCCCCTTATTTGCTTTAATGTAGGAAATTTTATGTTGTGAATCTTGCTTAAAAATTTCTCAAAATCTGAGTCAAGTAAAGTTTTAAACTCATTTACATCATAAATATCTAAAGCAATTGCTTCTAAATAAGGCTCAGGGCCATCATCTTCTTTACATAATTCATTTGCAGTCATCAAAGCTTCTTGAGCACCATCTAAAAGCATTTGTGAATTTTCTTTAACAGATTCCATCCATGGTGATGATTTCAAATCATTATCTGATAAAGACAGCAATTCTACTGAAGAATAAAGCCAATTTAAAGGATCAGGAAAGCTTAATATAAAATGGTAAACATCTTTTATAATTTCAGTTAATTGTAGGTCATCTCTATTTTTAGTAAAACTTTCTACAAGATTTATAAAATCATCTGACTTTTGCTCATATGCTGCTTCTAATACCTCATCAATGGATTCCTTAAGCATTATATCTATTTCGTTAGGGTCTCCTACTCTAAAATTAGGATCTATACCTATGATGTGGAAATTTTTTCTTACTACATCAATGCAAAATGAATGTATTGTTGAAATATTTGATTTATTTAGTAAATTTAATTGGCGTCTTAAATGTTCTTTATTTCCTTCATTATTTTTAAGAGATTTCATTAATGACTTTTGAATTTTTTGTTTCATTCCGCTAGCTGCAGCATTTGTAAATGTAACAATCAGAAATTTATTTACATCTTCATTTTCATATTTAATTAAATTAATTATACGTTCTACTAATACAGCAGTTTTTCCGCTTCCTGCAGCTGCTGAAACTAATATGTTTTTGTTTCTTAAATCAATAATGCTTTTTTGCTCATTTGTCCATTCCATTATTTCACCTCCTCATTTTCAATATCACTTTCAGTTTCATCTTCCGATTCTTTTTTTATAGAAAATAAAATATCATCCTTTGACATTCTCTTAATTTTCCTATACTTATTTCCTTCTATAGAAGAATCAAACTGGCATACTGCATTATAATCGCAATAATTACATGGAGTTTGTCCTGTTTCTTTTTTATAAGGCATTATTTCAATTTTACCTGAAATTATTTCCTCGGCAATTCTGGTAGTAACTTCATCAGTTTTGTTAAGCACTGCTTTATACTCATCATTCATTAAAGTTTTCGATGTCTTTTTAATACTACCGTCCTTATTAAATCCTACTGAAATAATATCCGATGATTTTGTTTCTTCTAATTTATTATCCATATTTGAAATAACTTCAATATCCTCTGCTACATATCCCTTTAAAGACATTTTGCTAAATATTTCATCCTCTACATTGCCCGACAAATTATCTCCGTCTATTAGAGGATCATCTATTAAAAAGTAATATGCCCCTCCTATTTCCGGCTTAGTATTAATTAATTTTTCACCGCTTTTTATAACTGATGATAAATAAACTAATAGCTGAAGTTGTAGGCCTTCCACTGCATCGGACAAATCCACGTCCTTGTTTGATGATTTATAATCTATAATATTTACATATGCTTTATCATCTTTTTTATATAAATCAACTCGGTCTATTCTTCCCTGCAAATAAATGCTTGTGTCATCTGACAATTTTAATTCAATAGGTTCTATTGCGCTTATGCTATCTTCACTAGTCCCGCCTATTTTTAACTCAGTAAATTCAGGCCTAAAACTACCTCTCTTAAGCTGCTCTATAATTGTATATGCTGCTCTATTAACTAACCTTCTTATTTTATTTTTCATATATTTATTGCGTTCATTTGCATCAAGGGCAGTTACTTCTTGTTCTTTTTCTTGAAGCACTTTATCAGTACAATTTTCTGCTAATTTATATACATCGTCTTTATTTAAATTGTTTATATCCACTTTATTTAAAGATATTTCATTTGTAAATTTTTCAACTGCAGCGTGATAAATATTTCCCAGGTCATAAAATTCAATTTTTTGAACAATTCTTGGTTGAGGCTTTAACACATTTTCCATGAAAAATTTAAAAGGACATTGTGCGAAATTTTCCAACTTAGAAACTGTCATAGTCATGGGCATTTGATAAATTTTATCCAACATTTCATCTTTTATTTTTTCAGCTTTATTGCTAAAGTTTAAACCCTTTTCTATTAAATAACATGTTTGTTCATCATTTTTTTCATACCAAGAATAAACATCTTTCCATATTGGATTTATATTTTTGCCTTCTGTAAAATCCCTTATGCTGCTAACAACTTGTGAAACAGTACCTTTTTTGCAAGAAATTTTATCTATTTCATCGCTATCACTTAAATCAGATTCTTCTACTAATGTCGGGAATATTTCTTTTACTCTGTCAACGTATAAAGATGGCTGCAGAGTTCTTCCTTCTACAGTTCCAAGGGAGTAACTAATATATAATTTTTCCGAAGGACTTGAAAACAATTTATATATCATATGTTTTTCTTTATAAGTTGTTTTTTGAGATGAGCTTGATAGCTTCATTCCATTTTCAAGCAATACATCTCTTTCATCATCAAGCAAAAGCCCTTTTTCACTAGAATTACTTCCTAATTTTCCTTCATTAGCACCTAATATAAATAGAGTTTTATGATTAGATAAAGCAATTCTTTCAACACTTCCTATTTGAACTTTATCTATTGTTGGAGGAATAATTCCTATTAACACTTCCCTAAAACCTGCTTCAATCATTTTTCTGTATTCAAGAGATGATAAAGCTACATCAGAACCTGCTAATATTATTTGATCGAAAATATCTATTACATAATTCCAAACCTGTGCATTTTCAGTTGATTTTTCATACAATCTATTTTGCTTAAACACTTCAACTTGCTTCCCTATTTTATCTTGAGTTTTATGTTTTTCTATAAAATCAAAAATAAATAATGTAATGTCTTGTGCATTTTTTAAATTTTTAAATTCTTTTCTTTTTTTATCAAAATCATTAACAAATTTTACTCTTAAATCATTGTAATATTCTATATCATTTGCTTTAAATTTAAATTCTTTAAACCATTTATAACCTTCAATACCATATTGAAGTGCAAAGTTTTCAAGTTTCATAACTTCGTTATAATCAAGTGGTGAAAAACCTGATTTTAAATATTCAAAAACAGAGTTATGTTTAAAATTCCATATGAACATATCCAAAATGGATAAAATATATTTTGTAAATGGATTATCCATAATATCTCTTTTTATATCTAAGAAATATGGTATTTCATATTGGGTGAATATTTTTTTTATGTTTATGGAATAGTTGTCCATATCTGAAACTGCAATGGCTATGTCCTTCCATCTATATCCCTTATCCCTTATTAATGAAATAATTTTAGCAGCTACTTTTTCAGTTTCAGTATAAGGGTTCATAGAAGAACATATATTTATATTTTCTGATTTTTCTTTGTAAGTTTCAACATTTACAGCTAATATATTTTTTTCTAATGCTTTTATTTCATCATTTAAGCAGTGGTTATTTACTGAAAAAATTTGTAATTCTTTATTACCGCTTTCATTTAATATATCTTTAATATTTAAATAAGTGTCATGAATTATTTTAAATGCTTCCCAGTCATCTGTTTTTGTTAAATCATATATATTTTCTTTATCCATATTTAAAGACAAAGTAACTTCTTTTGAATAAGTTATAAGTTTTTCTATTAATTTATATCTTTGTCCATTAAACGAATCAAATCCATCAATATATATTTTAGAATTTTTAATATAATTAGATTGCTCTATTGAAGAAATAAACAAATCTACTTTATCTTCTTCATCGTAAAATTTATTTTCTGTTTTTTCATTAATTAGTTTATAAATTTTTATTATATCTGAAAGCTTTCTTTTTAAAAGCTCATTTTTTATTTTATATTTATTTACATTTTCAATAAATTCTACTGACACAGAATTTTGTTTTAACTCTTTAATAAGACCTTCGAATTCTCTTAAAAAACCTTCTTGTTTTGAAGCTTTTTTAAAAACTTGCAATTCTGGGATTGCTTCTTCAAATATTTTTTTCAAAAGCATTATTTTTCCGTAATTATTTATTTCTTGAATTTTAAGACCGCCAACTTCTTCAAAAACTTTATATGCAAGCCTTTTAAAGCTTAATACTTCCACACCCATTATTCCGAAGTCTTTAAGATGTTCTATTAGTTCATATTCAGCTTGATAAGTCATTTGTTCAGGAACTATGAGAATTAAGTTTTCACCATTATTATTGTTTAAATAACGCTTTATTTCATCATATATATATGTTGATTTACCTATTTTAGCTCTACCAGCAACTATTTTTAAACTCATTTTTCCTCCATGTATAATCTTTATTAATAATATATTATACATTAATGTTATCCTTTTTTCAAACTTCATTTCAGTTATATATTTATAGTGAACAACAAAAGCACCCATATTTCAGGTGCTTTTGTTGTTTCATTATTCAAGTATTTTATAGCGGTATTGCCCCAACTATTATTGCCATTATTAATTGTATAAAGTAAATTGGTAGTGCCCATTTAAAGAAGGCCTTTTGATAATCTCCAAAGTCAACTCCAGTTCTATCGACAAGTACATATAGGAATGCAACTAATGGACTACAAAATCTTGTAGCTTGACCGATAAGTGATGCTACACCTACTTGTACTGGCGTTGCTCCATATGAAAATGCTATTGGAGCTATAACTGGAAGTATTCCAAAATAAAATGCATCATTCGGTAGGAATATAAGAGCTGGGAGAGATACTAACGCTAAGAATAAAGGAACATAAACTCCCATTGAATCAGGTATCAGTGTAATGATACTTTGTGCTATTGCATCACTCATACCACTTCCATTTAATATACCCATTATTGCTCCAGCTCCAAACACAAGACTAACAGGGCCTAATGCTTCTTCACCATTAGCAACAAGTCGTTTTGATTGAAGTCCTGGCTCCTTGTAGTTAACAAATAATGCTAAAGCAGTAGCAACTAAGAATATTACCGCCCCATCCATAAGGCCTATAATTAAAATAACCATTACTACAAGTGTTAAAATCAAGTTAAACCAGAAAAGATTAGGTCTTTTTAAATCTTTGTTATTTTCTTGTAATTCACGTATTATTTCATTTATATCATTTTCACTTATTGTTTCTGTTACCGCTAATTCTCCTATTTGATTACCATTTGTTAATTTGTTAGGATGATAGTTAAGTCTTTTTCTTTCATTCATTCCAAGTTTCCACGCCATGAAAAATGCAAATATTAAAGATGCTATCATGCCAGGTATTAATGGAAGAAAAAACTCTTTAGGTCCGATATTTAGTACGGGCATGGCTCTGGCCATTGGTCCGCTCCATGGAACGTAATTTAAAATTGAGTTAGGAACAGCAATGAGCAATGCTAAATAAATTTGTTTCATTTTCATTTTCTTAAACAATGAAAGCACAGCAGCAGTTACAATAAGAACAGTCGTTGTTCCATCACCATCGAGAGAAACAACTGCAGAAATTGCCGCTGTAACAATACAAATTTTAAGAGGATCACCATTTGTCATTTTAATAAGTTTAGTACACATAGGATCAAATAATCCAACATCAAGCATAATACTGAAAAACAAAATAGCAAACAATAATAATGTAGCAGTTCCCATAGTTCCTTTAACTACTTTTCCCTCTACAACTTTATAAAAAATACCTTCTTTTAACCAAGTAAATGCTTCAAGAACCGAAATATCTTGGATAAAAGTCACTATAATACCAAAAACCAAAGGTACTACAATTAATCCAACAAAAGGAGAAACCTTTTTCTTTAGTAACAGCACCATAAATACTATTATCATTAAATAACCAAGAAATGCTAACATATTTTACCTCTTAATCATTATAATATACTGTTCCAGTCATAATCTTTCTAGCTGTTCTATGACTTGATACAGAATTTATAATAGTCCCTTTCTCATCTTTTTCGTATTTGATTGATACATCTATTAATCCATCACCATGGCCAAACTTAAAATTATTTTTTATATTTTCAGCTTTTATTATTTTGTTAGGTATTGTTCCTTCTAAAACACAAGCAGCTGCAGTGCATAAAGCTCCTGTTAATGCAATTGTTTTATGTGCTTTCTGCATGCTCATCATTCTTACAGAAAGATCATATTCATTTTCTTTTACTTCTGTTTTACTGTTAGTTACATAGTCTTGTGGCTTAGATACTATTGTAAGCTTTGGAACTCCAGGTGATATTATGGCACCATCTTGCCATTTTTCAACAAGCCCCATTATAACAGCTGCTTCACCTCTAATTTTCTCCAATAATAATAGCAAGTTCTTATCAGAATCAATTTCATTTGCACTTTCTGTACCTTTAAGTTTTACACTTTTTGCATCAACATATACTAATGGATTTGCAACATCCACTATGGATACTTCAATGTTTCCAACTCCATCAACGTTTAAAATATCAACAACATTTCCAGTCGGCAACAACTTGCCAGTAAAGCTTCCTGCCGGATTCATAAATTCAAGCTCAATTTTTGAAGCTGTATTGGGTACACCAGATATAGAAAACTCCCCGTTATATGTTATTTTTCCATTTGGTGTAGGAACATGTTCATAAATAAGCTTTTTTGTATTTGTATTATATACTCTTACAGTAGTAACTGGTGATTTCACCTCAACCAAAGCGTTTTCAATTGCAAAAGCGCCTACCGCAGATGATATATTTCCACAATTTCCAGCATATGAGACTACTGGTTTATCTATGGAAACTTGTGCAAATGTATAATTTACATCCCAATCTTCTTTTTCTTCCTTTGATATAATTGCAACTTTACTTGTAGTCGAAACTGCTCCACCTATACCATCTATTTGTCTCTCATCAGGACTACCCATAACACTCAATAATACTTTGCTTAATTCATCTTTATCTTTAGGTAATACATCTTCCATAAAAAAAACACCTTTACTAGTTCCACCACGAAATATACTACATGGTAATTCTTTTAACATCATCTATCCTCCAGTCATCATTTTCATGTGTTTTACTTACATATTAATTATAAAACATACGTTATCAAAAGTAAAATCAACATATTTTATATAATTTATAGGTTTGACTTATAATAAACCTCTTATTTGAAATTCCATGTAAGGGCGGTTGTCTTAGCAATAAGACATGCCCTTACTATGTTTATAATCACATTATTTTTTATTGAAATTTATTAAACACCCTGCAGCTATAATTTCTCTTTCCTCAGGTGTCATATCACCAATAAAAAGTTCAAACTCTTTAACTTCATCTGAAATAACATATGATTTAACTTTTGATTCATTATTTAAAATTGCGCTTTTAATATTAGGAACAAAAATATAATCTTCATTCTTAAATGGTGTCTCACCTTTAAATATAAATGGAATCATTCCCCAGTTAATTAGGTTACTTCTATATCTTTTGGTTGCATATTCTTCAACAATATTAGCACTTCCGCCTAATACCCTTTGGCAACTTGCTGCTTGTTCTCTTGCACTACCATCTCCTGGTTTTATTGCATAAACAACACTTCCGACACTTGTATTTAAGCTGTCAACATTTTCGTATCCATTTATACAATGAATTTTATCTAAAACATTTTTAAATTCTTCGTTAATTGCTTCTGGTCTGTTTCCTTTTCCTCTTTCATTTTCCATTTTAAGGACCTTTTTAGATTTTGGAACATAATCTGGATCTTTTCTGCTTAATGTAAATTCTGCTAATCCTAATGGATTAGAACGGAAAGTAGATGTTTCTCCAGAGGGAATAAGTTCATCGGTTGTAGTAACCGGATCAGTTATATAACTAACAACCTTTAAAATTAAATCATTTTCAAGTTCAGGTATTTCAGGCCAATCTACAATATTTGGGCCATATTCTAAGTCTTTTTTATCATCATATTTATTAAAACCATAATATACTCTGTGATCATATACAGTTTTGTTAAATTCATATTCAGGAATTTCTTCGTTATATTCAATAGATGAAGCTGATGTTAAATAACCATTATTAGCTGCTGTAGCTGCAATTGACCTAGCATCCATAAGTCCAACATATGAAATTTGACCATTTGTTGGCTTTGATCCTTCTCTATTTGGAAAGTTACGTGTAGTATGTCTAATACTAAATCCTTGGTTAAATGGTGAGTCTCCTGCCCCAAAACAAGGACCACAAAAAGCTGTACGAATTGTTGCTCCAGTTGTCATTAATTCCGATATATATCCTTTTTTAGTTAAATCAATCATAACAGGTTGAGATGAAGGATAAACAGAAAGGGCAAATATATCATTGCCAATGCTTTTATTTTGTAAAATATTAGCTGCTAAAATAATATTTTCATACATACCACCAGCACAACCTGCAATAACCCCTTGGTCTATTTTAAATTTTCCATTAACTATTTTATCAGTAAGTTTCACTTTAATATTTGGGTTATCAAATAGCTTTTGACCTTCTATTTCAGTCAACCTTAAAATATCTTCTAAATTTTCATTTAATTGGTCAATTTCATACGCATTGCTTGGATGGAAAGGAAGTGCAATCATAGGTTTTACTTTACTTAAATCCACATGAACCAATCCATCATAATAAGTTATTTCCTTTGGATTAAGTTCTTTATAGTCGTCTTCTCTTCCATGAAGTTTAAGATAATTTTTAACTGTCTCATCTGTTTTCCAAATGGAACTTAAACAAGCCGTTTCAGTTGTCATTACATCAATTCCATTTCTAAAATCCATAGAAAGATTTTTGATGCCATCACCTATAAATTCCATCACTTTATTTTTTACAAATCCATTTTTAAATACTGTACGAATTATTGCAAGAGCAATATCTTGTGGTCCAACACCATGGCTAGGTTTTCCTGTTAAATATACTCCAACTACTTCTGGGTAGTCTATATCATAAGTTTGCGATAATAATTGTTTTGTAAGTTCTCCTCCACCTTCACCAATAGCCATTGTACCAATTGCGCCATATCTTGTATGAGAATCTGAACCCAAAATCATTTTTCCACAACCTGCCATCATTTCTCTCATATATGTGTGGATTACTGCTAAATGAGGAGGCACAAAAATTCCACCATATTTTTTAGAAGCTGACAATCCAAATCTATGGTCATCTTCATTTAGTGTTCCACCTACAGCAGCTAAGGCATTATGACAATTTGTTAAAACATATGGCAAAGGGAAATTATCCAAACCACTTGCTTTTGCTGTTTGAATTATTCCTACATAAGTTAAGTCATGTGATGCCATTGAATCAAATTTTATCTTTAATTTATCCATGTTATTGGAAGTATTATGATCTTTTAAAATGGAATATGATATAGTATTTTTTTTAGCATTTTCCTTTGAAATGTTTGCTATATTTTTAGAATTTTGTTCTTCTAATATTTCACTACCATTGATTAAAAAAACTCCGGAATCATATAATTTTATCATTAAGTATCTCTCCTTAAATATTTTCTTTAAAATTGCAAATATTAAAATAATTAATATTTTTTATTTACTTTATTTTAGTTTAATCGTATAATGACAATATGTCAAATGCATTGAAATTATAATAATAATAGGTTTAACTTATAATTAATTCTTTTGTTCAAAACAACATGTTGATAAAAGGAGATAGTCAAATGGAAATGAAAGACATTGAATATGTTAAAGCAATTTTGGATTATGGTAATCTTACAAAGGCCTCTGAAGCATTATATATAACCCAACCTTCTCTGAGTATGTATATAAAAAACATGGAAGAAAGACTTGGATTCAAAATGTTTAATCATATTGGTAAGAAATTTGAACTTACATTTACTGGTGAGAAATTTATGGAAGCTGGTAGAAATATTTTATTTTTACGTGAAAACTTTATTAATGAACTTTCTAATATAATAGAAAATGATTATGGTAGACTGAAAGTAGCAATTCCACTATTGAGAAGTTCTCATCTTATTCCTGCTGTTATCCCGAAATTCGCAGAAATATATCCACACGTTGAAATTGAGCTATTAGAAGAATCTTCAGTAATTCTTGAGGAAAAACTTTTGAACGGAGAAGCTGATATAGGTATTCTTAATAAACCTAACAGAGAAATAAATTTAGATTATGAAGTGATAAGTGATGAAGAAGTCCTTCTAGCAGTTCCAAGAAACCATCCACTTGCTGACACTGCTATTATAAGAGAAGGGACACATTTTAAATGGATTGATATTAAACAATTTGAAAAAGAAAAATTTATACTTCATTTTCCAGAGCAAAGAACAGGGCAATTAGCCAGAAATATATTTAATGAAAATAACATGAATCCTAAAAATATATTAATAACCAGAAGCATTGAAACTGCTCTTAACCTAACTGCTGTAGGATTTGGAATGTCTTTTGTTGTAGAAAGCCATATAAAAAACATTCGATTTTTAGATAAACCAAATTTTTTTGCCATAGGAAATCCTACAATTAAATCAGGTTTTATAGCTGCTTATAGAAAAAAATCAGTACTCTCACCATATGCTCGAGCTTTTATTGAAATATGCAAAAGTCATATTCAATAATTTTTTGAATTATGGACTTAATTATTAAAGCTTATAATTAAACTAAATTATTAAGAAGACTGCTGTAATAGGCAGCAGTCTTAGTTAAATTCAATAAATATTATTGTTCAGTCATTTTATATAAATTTCTATTGTCTAAAAGCCATATTTTATCAGTAAATCCACCTGGCTCAGTTCCTTCTAAAGCATGTTCAAAATCAAACATACGTGCATCTATAATATCTAAGAAATGTAAAAGCTCAGCTTCTGCAGTCATAGGTTTTTTAGGGCTTCCAAATTCAGGTTCATAGTGGTGTGACAGAACCATATGCTGCAACACAACACTTTTTTCTCTATCAAGTCCTATTTTTTCACCTTCTAATTCTATTTCCTTTATTCCTTGAATTATATGACCTAATAATTTACCTTCCATAGTGTAGTCAGAAACAACACCATATTTATCAGAATCCATTTCAAGAATTTTACATATATCGTGAAGTATTACTCCTGCATAAACATAATCCATGTTTAAAATAGTATAAACTTGACCTAATTTATCGCCTGATTGAAGCATCCTCATTGTATGATACAATAATCCACCTAAATAAGAATGATGATTTTTTTTAGCTGCAGGATAATAAATTAATTTATTGTTATATTTGTCCAATATATTTTCTACTAATAATTTTATTTGAATGTCATTAATTTTTTTTGCATATTCTCTTACTGTATTCATCATTTCAGATGTTTCAACAGGAGCTGACGGTATTAATTCAGAAATTTCTATAACTTCCTGAGGAAGTTTTCCTCTAATTTTATTTATTTTTAATTGCTTAGAACCTGACCATTCTAATATTTCCCCTCTAATTTTAACTATACTATTTTGTAGAACAACTGCTTCAGTTTCTTTAGAATAGTCCCAAATTTTTGCGTTTATTTCTCCAGTTTTGTCTACAACATTTAAATCTATATATTGCTTGCCTGCAGTAGTTTTTTTTATTTCAAAACTTTTTATTAAAAAATAGCCTTCAGCTTTTTCACCTGCTTTATATTCCGCTAAAGTTTTTTGCGGACCAGCTAATTTTTTCATTTGTTCTTTATTTTTATCATTCAGCAAATCAGCTATGCTTGCCTGTCCCATATGTAACCTCTCTTAATTATATATTCAATATAATAATTATAACATAATACTATAAAAGTATAAATAAAAAATTTCAACAACAGAAAACATCGCAATTTAATAAATCGAGTAGGAGGTAATTAAT
>DIVM01000269.1 GCA_002435835.1 Firmicutes bacterium UBA6132 | reverse complement strand
TTTATGGTCATTTTGTATCTTTTCTATTTCTGGATTTGTCATTTCAAATTTACCAAATGATAGTTTTACTTTGCCAAATACATAATATTCATCAAAAGTATTTAACTTGTCCATAAGAAAATCTTGATTAAAAAATGTTAAAGTAATAAATCCAGTATCATCCCTTCCTATAGCCTTAATTATGGACATATTTTTTTTAAAAGATGATTTTTTTGGATTTTCATATAGCTTTATTTTCAATAACACTTTTGATTCTTCTGATAAATCATTTATAACACTAATTTTTTGTCTATCTTCATATTTTATAGGAAAATAATTTAATAAATCTTCTATAGAATAAATGTCTAATTTATTTAATTGCTTTGCTTTTTTAGGGCCTACTCCCTTTAAAAATTGAATATCATAATTTAACATAATACACGCTTATTCTACTGATATAATATAATAGTAAAGAGGCTGTCCTCCATGTATTATTTCAACATCACAGTCAGGCGCTGCTTCTTCTATTCTTGCTTTTAAGTCTTCTATATTATTTTTATCAGCATCTTCTCCATAAAAAAGAGTTATTAAATAACTATCTTCATCAACCATGCTGTTAATAAGTTCAACTGCTTGATTTTCTATATTATTTCCATGAGAAACTATATCTCCATTAAATAATGCAATTATTTCGTCTTTTTTAATTTCCATATCATTAAAAACAGTATCTCTTACAGCATAAGTTATTTGTCCTGTTTTAACTTCTTTAATAGCTTCGGACATAGATATTACATTTTGCTCTAATTCTACATTATCTTTAAATGCAAGCATAGCAGAAATTCCTTGTGGAATACTTTTGCTTGGTATGATACTTAAATTTTTACTTGATACTTCTTTTGCTTGGTTTGCTGCCATTATAATATTTGAATTATTAGGCAAAACAATTATGTGATCAGCATTGATTTTTTCAGCTGCTTCCACTATGTCTTCAGTACTAGGGTTCATTGTTTGACCCCCAGTTAAAAATTCATCAACATTTAAATCAGAGAATACTTTTTTAATTCCTTCTCCAACACCAATTGCTATAAAACCATAACGCTTCTTTTCTTTATTTTTCTTTAGAGCATTTTTGATTTTTTCTCTAAACTGCTCTTTCATATTATCTATTTTAAGTTTTATTAATTCGCCATATTTTACAGCTATGCTAATAATTTGACCTGGATCATTTGTATGTATATGAACTTTAATTATATCTTCATTGCCAACACATACTATGGAATCACCTTTATCAAATATCTGTCTTAAAAAGTGATCCGAACTTTTTTTAGCACCTTTAATAATAAATTCTGTACAATACTGATACAAAATTTCATCTTCGCTGCCAAATTCAGAAACTTCTGCCTCTGTGTCAACAACTACTTTTGTTTCTGTTTGTTCTTTTTTTATTTCAACGCCTTTTAAAGCAGCTAATGCTCCTTCAAGCAAACAAATAAGACCCTTTCCACCTGCATCAACAACACCAGCTTGTGCTAGTACTTTTAACATTTCAGGCGTACGGTTTAAAGTTGCTTTAGCTTGTTCAATAAGATATTCTAAAAATAATGAAACATCCTTATAATCAACATAAGTAACCATAGCTCTTTCTGCAGTTTCTCTTGCTACAGTTAAAATTGTTCCTTCAACTGGTTTCATTACAGCTTTATATGCAGTATCAGAAGCAGATTTAAAGCACTCAGCAATTATTTTAGAGTCAATTTTATTAACAGAGTTTAGACCTTTTGCCATGCCCCTAAACAACTGAGATAATATTACACCAGAGTTTCCTCTTGCTCCCATTAATGAACCATTAGCAACTGCTTCAGCTAATTTACTTATAGTTTCGTCTTTAACATTGTTCATTTCTTTCATTGCAGATTGAACAGTTAAGTTCATATTTGTTCCTGTATCTCCGTCAGGAACTGGGAATACATTTAAAGAATCTACAAGAGCCTTATTGTTTTCTAAATTTATAGCAGCTCCTTGCAACATCCTTTTAAATGTAACATTATCTATAGAATTAATTATCATATTTCCTCCTCATTATTTTTGTACTCTGATACCTTGTACAAAAATATTTACCTTATTTACTTTAATACCTGAAAAATTTTCTACACTGTATTTTATTCTTTCAATAACATTTAAAGCAACAACTGATATTTTTACACCATATTGAAAAACAGTATACAAGTCGATATTAAGTTTATCATCCTGTACTGATACTTTAATGCCTTTTGATAATTGTTCTTTTTTTAAGAGTTCAAAAAGTCCTGCAGTTGTATTTTTAGAAGACATACCAACTACACCATAGCATTCCATAGCAGCTAAACCTGCAATAGTAGCAAAAGCTTGATCATCTATTGTAACATTTCCATATTCATTAACAACATTAATTGACATATTAAGTTCCTCCCATATATTATAAATTATTTGGATATTAATATTTCTTAATATTGATATTATAACCTTATTATCAATATTTTACAAACAAAATCTATAATCATATACTAATTTATAAAATTTATGTTAATTTATATTTAATTTAAAAAGAATTTACACAAAATATTATACTAATTAAAATTTAATATTGCAATATCTAAATTTTAATGTTAAAATTAGTGAGTTGATTTGAAGTGCAATTGACTTTTTTTAAATTAAAGTCATGGCATACTTAAATAGGATGAAATATAAAAATATTTTGTTGAAATAAATGGGAGGTGTAAACATGGCTAAATTTTGTGAAGTTTGTGGAAAAGGAACTGTATCTGGTAACAGTATAACACACTCAGACAGAAAAATAAAAAGAACTTGGAAGCCAAACGTAAGAAAAATTAGAGTATTACAAAATGGCGTTCCTTCAAGAAAATTCGTTTGTACAAGATGTATTAGATCTGGTAATGTACAACGTGCTATCTAAGAACATAATAAATAGTGGCTTATTGTAGCCATTATTTTTTTGCATTAAATTAAATAATTTTTATAATTATAAAAGTCTAAATAACGTACAACCAAGTATAACAAGCAGAGTTCCCAAAACAAAAAGCCATATTTTTATGGGAAGTATTTGAATTATAATTAAAGCACCTATAACAGCTATCATTAAACCTAATATTTCTGTAAATTTTATAGGGTTACTGCCTTTGCAATATTTATTTTTCTTAAAAAAATTCATGATACACTCTCCTTTGAGAACTTAAGTATTTATTAAAATATATTAATGTTTTGTTTATTTTATTCCCACTATTATAAAAAGATACAATTAAAGAATAAAAAAAGACGTCTTCGCGTCTAAACAATATTAAAATAAAGAAAATAATCTTAATTGTTCATCCAATGGAACGCCTACTTTAGCGCAATAATTTAATTAACAATCTTACTCAGTTTTTTCAAAATTATGTATATTCCTGTAATTTAAAAACGCACTGCGTTTATACATATTATCTACTTCATCTTTGCTCATTTTAAGAAATCTTGTGTATCCATCCCTTAATTCAGTTAAAAACCTTTTCCATTCAGATGAATCAACAAATGCATCTTGTTCGCTATCATTCTTTTATGTTTATCGTATATGTCATTATGAAATGGATGATTTCCAAGCATAATATCTACATTTTCATTCCAAACTTTATCAATTGATTTTCCAAACTCTTCCTGCAAAGATAACGGCAAATTCATCCTTTTCAATGCTCCAGTACTAACTGATCCGTATCCTGCTCCTCCATATATTCCAACATGATATGTTTTACCATCCTCTTCTAAGTCCCAAAAGTGTGACATAGTTCCTATTGTATGACCTGGAGTTAAGACACATCTTATTTTTGTATTTCCTAATTCAACTATATCTCCATCTTCCAACTCTACATCTGTAACAAAACTTTCATTAAAGCCATGTTGACTTTTATTCATATCATCAAAACGTTCTAAACTTTCTTTCATATCCTTAACATAAATCTTACCCATAAATGTTTTAGCGCCGCTTATTTGTTTTAATGCATTAACACAACCATAATGATCTACATGGGCGTGAGACACTATAATATACTTTATATCTTTTGGGTCAAATCCAAGCCTCCAAATAGCATCAATTAAATATGGCATTTCAGCAATGCATGGTACATCTAATATTATAAGCCCTTCCCCTGTATCAATTAAATAAGAAGAACACCATGTATTACCTATAGAATAAAGATTTCCTTTTATTTTAAATGGCTCCTCTGCTAATAAATAAGACCTATCTAACATTTCTTTTGGTGGGAACATATTCCCGAATCGATTAAATTTTTCCATTTTTCCTCCCCTTATTATAAATCCTTAATATATTTTATTTTCAGGATATTACATAAACTCAACCAAGTTCAAATTAGCGAAGATGAAATGATTAAAGTAAATGTATATACTACCTTTATAAATTTTAGCTTTTAATTTTAAAACAATCAATGTACAATGTGATATATTGATATATGCAGCAACTCCATACACAGATATCAACCCTTGTACAGCTGACGATTCTTCAGGATAACCCATTGAGAGGTCATTATATTCTGCATATTCTTGTTTATCTCCTGTAGCTGCAACAGCCTGTGCAATTGCAGCACCTGCTGAACTGCTCCAAAGTACAATATTATCTGCTGCAATGTTATACTTTTGTTGATTAGCTCTCAAATAACGAATTGCACATTTTACATCATGGACTGGCTCTGGCCAATTGCAATGTAAAGATAAGCGATAATCAACAGCAGCTAATGCATAACCTTGAGAAACAACCTTACCAACTCCAAATATCGAACCCTGATCTTTATATCCCCCCATAAAGCCACCGCCATGTACTAACATAATAAGTGGATACGGTCCTTCTCCTTCTGGTGAATATAAATCCAAACAATTCAGATCTGATTTATTTGCATACTGAAGATTTAAATATTTTTTACTAAATTGATCTTTATCTATTGCGTAACCTTTTTTCATAATGGTTCCTCCTTTTTTAAAATTATTGTTGAATCATCGCAAATTCCTCATCTCTCAATAGAAAAATAATTCATTCCCCCTTCATCAAATTAATTATACGATGTGTTATGTGTTGAAAACGCTATTTTACTTATCAAAAAAAATTTTAATCATCTTCAGCATTTTCTAATTTTAGCTTGAATTATTATATCTATCAATATCTAATATTATATATTTATATATGTATTTTCATATAAGCAAAGATAATTTGTAATACAAAAAACACTTAAGCATTGAGCTTAAGCGTCCATTTGCATAACTGTACATTAAAATTCTGCATTCTTTGGTGTTCTTGGGAATGGTATAACGTCTCTAATATTTCCCATACCTGTTAAATACATAATTAATCTTTCAAATCCAAGACCAAAACCAGCATGTTTTACTCCGCCATATTTACGAAGTTCTAAATACCACCATAAGTCTTCACTTGGAACACCCATTTCTTCCATACGTTTTTCTAACATGTCAAGTCTTTCTTCTCTTTGGCTTCCTCCAATTAATTCACCTATACCAGGAACTAAAAGGTCAGTAGCTGCAACTGTTTTATTATCATCATTCATACGCATGTAAAATGCTTTAATATCTTTTGGATAATTAGTAACAAAAACAGGTTTTCCAAATATTACTTCTGATAAGTATCTTTCATGTTCTGTTTGAATATCAGTTCCCCATTCAACAGCATAATCAAAATTATCATTGTTTTTCTTAAGTATTTCTATAGCATCTGTATAAGTAATTCTGCCAAATTCAGAATTAACAACATTATCAAGTTTTTTAAATAAATCTTTTTCTACAAAGTTGTTGAAAAATTCCATTTCTTCTTTACCATTTTCCAAAACATATGAAATAACATATTTAACCATATCTTCTGCAAGCTGCATATCGTCATTTAAATCAGCAAATGCTATTTCAGGTTCTATCATCCAAAACTCTGCAGCATGACGTGTAGTATTTGAATTTTCAGCTCTGAATGTAGGTCCAAATGTATATGTATTTTTAAATGCAAGAGCAAATATTTCTGCTTCTAATTGTCCACTTACTGTTAAATTTGCACTTTTGCCAAAGAAATCTTTTGAATAATCTGTTTTGCCATCTACTTTTTCTACATTATCTAAATCTAACGAAGTTACATGGAACATTTCTCCAGCACCTTCTGCATCACTTGCAGTTATAATTGGTGGATGTGCGTAAACAAATCCTCTTTCATTGAAAAATTTATGAATTGCAAATGCAGCAAGACTTCTTACTCTAAACACTGCTAAAAATGTATTTGTTCTTGGTCTTAAATGAGCAATTGTTCTTAAATATTCCATTGAATGTCTTTTTTTCTGTAATGGATAACTTGAATCAGAGCCAGCTTCCAATGTAACTTCAGTTGCTTTTACTTCAAATAATTGCTTAGCATTTGGAGTATGTTCTAAATTTCCTTTAACTGTTATAGCACTACCTGTTGAAAATTTTTTAATTTCATCAAAATTAGTAAGAGTATCATCAAATACTATTTGAACATTTTTCATATATGTTCCATCATTTAATTCAATAAAACCAAATGTTTTAGAATCTCTTATTGTTCTAATCCATCCTTCAATTACTACTTCTTTTCCAAAATAATTTTCTGGAGATTTAAATAAATCTCTAAAATCAATAGCTTTCATTTTCCTTTTCCTCCTGTGTTACAAATAAAAAATCTAAAAAAACTCCTTCAGTCCAAAAAGGGACGAAGAAGTATCCGCGGTACCACCCAAATTAACAGCATAGCTGTTCACTTATAATTATAACGTTAAAAACGTCCAAGCCTACATTTTTAAAAAACTTCGGTTGGCTGTTCAGGGATGTTCTTCATATATGTTTTGTAGCAGTCTTCCACCATCACTGCATCGCTTTAACAAAATTACTATACTAATTTCCCATCATCACATTAAATATTTAATTTTAAATATAACCCTATTTCTGCGCTTTGTCATCCTATCATAGGGAAGGATCTTAGACATACGTAATTTTAGGTAATAATGAGATTATAAAATAAAATTAAGTTAATTGCAACATAATTTTACATTATATGTATTTAATCTTTTGACATAAATACTAAAGCATTTCCTTTTTCAATTGTTATTATTCCTAATTCATCAACTATTTCATTACTAATACAAAGAGTTGAACCTCTTTTTAAAGTTATATTATTTAAAGGATATTTAAATCCTTTTAAAGAAACACCCTCTAAAGTTTCAGTAACAGGTATAATGGAAACATAATAATTTTTTTTATTTTTAAGTTGTAGATTACTTCCCATTATTTGAACTATATTATTGTTGTCTAAAATTTTAATTTTAATTCCATTTAAAAAATATTTTTCTAAAAGCAAAATATTTCCAACAGTATGATCAAGCCTTGTACCTGTAGCACCTACTAAAATTATTTCTTTATAATTTTTATTAACAGCATACTCTATAGCTATTTCCATATCAGTAAAATCTTTTTCTTCTGGATATTTAATAATCTCTAAATCTTTATTTAAATAATTAGCTAATACTTGAGAACTAACAGAATCTAAATCACCAACAACAATATTTGGAATTAAATTAAGTTTTTCAGCTTTTTCTAATCCACCGTCAGCGCATATTACATATTCTACATTTATATTTTCTTTTTCAAAAATATGTTTTTCTATATCGCTGCCGCTTGCTATTATAACTGCCGACATATTATGACTCCATGATACTTTTAAATTGTTTTGTTCTTTCAACAACATCTTCAGCTTTATAAATAGCTGAACCTGCTACAATTATATTTACACCCCAGCTTAAAACTTCTTGTAAATTATCTAATGTTACCCCACCATCGATTTCAATATCTATATCTGCACTTTTTTCTTTAATAAGATTATTTAAATCTTCAAATTTATGTTTAACATTTTTTATTAAACTTTGTCCGCCAAAGCCAGGATTAACGCTCATTAAAAGCACCATGTCAACATCAAGAATAATATCTCTTATGACAGAAATAGGTGTTGCAGGGTTTAAACTTACTCCAGCTTTTATACCAAATGATTTAATTTTTTGAATAGTTCTGTGCAAATGTACACAGCTTTCTTGATGAACTGTAATTATATCTGCACCTGCTTTATAAAAATCTTCTACATATTTATCTGGATTTTCAATCATTAAATGAACATCAAATATTAAATTTGTTGTTTTTCTTAAAGATTTTATAACATCAGGTCCTATAGTAATATTAGGAACAAAATGCCCATCCATAACATCTATATGTATGTACTCTGCTCCACCTAATTCTATACGTTTAATTTCTTCAGCAAGTTTAGAAAAATCTGCTGATAATATTGATGGTGATAATTTATTTATTTTGTTTTTTTTGTTCATCTTGACCTCTTTTAATAAATTTTAGGTTTATTTTTAATTTCTTCAAGTAGTTTTGTATAATTAATATATCTTGTTTCACTAATTAAACCATCATTAACAGCATTTTTAATTACACACCCTGGTTCTTTATAGTGCAGACAATCATCAAAACGACAGCCCACACTATATTTTTTAATATCTGGATATAAATTAGACAGTTCATATTCATCGGATGAATTTAGTTCAAAAGAACTAAATCCTGGGGTATCAACAACATATCCGCCAAAACTTAATTTATAAATTTCAGCATGTCTTGTTGTATGTTTTCCTCTTTTTAATTTTTCACTGACTTCCCCAGTTTTTAATTCAAAACTTGGTTCCACAGCATTCATCATAGAAGATTTTCCCACTCCAGAAGGTCCTGAAAATACACTTAATTTATCTTTTAATATACATTTTAATTCTTCAATTGATTCTTTGTCTTTTTTACTTGTAAAAACAACTTTATATCCTGTATTTTTAAAAATACTTAAATATTTTTCTTTTAATTCTTCATTACATAAATCGGATTTATTAAAACAAATTATTGGTTTTAATTTATTCAATTCTGACGCAATTAAAAGTTTATCAAGAAGCAGAAAACTTGGCTCAGGGTTTGTTACTGCAAAAAATATTAGGAGTTGTTCTACATTTGCAACTGGAGGTCTTGTAATTTCATTAAATCTTTCTTTTATTTCTTCAATATAACCCATTTCTTCATCTTCTTCAGTAAGCCTGATATTACACCAGTCCCCAACTAATGGTTTTATATTTTTTAATCTAAAAAGACCTCTTGCTCTGCATTCAATTATTTTATTACCAATATCCACATAATAATTTCCCCCAACACCTTTAGTGATTATACCTTCTATCATTGTTACTCCTATTCAAAAGTAATTTGAGTTTTTTCATATAAAGCATTATCAATATAAATTTCGAAATTTTCTGTTCCTTTACCTTCTACATTTACTATAATGCTTTGTTCAGATGTTTTTACTTCTTTAGAATATATTATTTCTATACCACCATCAGTAACCTTTTGAACAACAACTAAAACTTTATCCTTATCCTGTGGTAAAGCAATAGTTAATGGGAATTTACCTGTGGTTGGTTTTTCTGTACCGTTATTATTGTCAGTGTTATCTTTAGGTACTTCTTTAGGCCCTGCACTTATTGTTATCCATATTGCTGTACCTTGTTCAATTTCTACTCCAGAAGAAACGCTTTGTTTCATAACTACTCCTACTTGAGTAGTTTCTGAATTTTCTTCTGAAACTTGACCTACAGTAAGACCACTGTTTATTATTTTAGCTTTAGCTGATTGCAAATCAAGTCCAATTAAGTTTGGCATAACTGCCACTTTATTTTCTTCACCTAAACTAACAACATAATCAACTTCATCATCCATATTCGCAGGTGTATTTGCATCTGGATATTGCTTTATTATTTCTCCAGCAGGAATTGTATCTGAATATTCTTCAGTAACATTTCCTTCAGTTAATCCTGCATCCTTTAGTATTACTCCAGCTTCAATTGCATATCGTCCAATTAAATTTGGAATTTTAATATCTTCTTTACCTTTACTTATTATTACTTCAAGTGGGTAATTTTCTTTTATTTTCATTCCCTCTTGTACATTTTGTTCAATAACTTGGCCTTCTTCAAATTCATTGCTAAATTCTTCTCCAGCTACTTTAAAATCAAGACCTAAATCTTCTACTATTTTTTTAGCTTCTTCTTCATCTTTTCCAATAAGATCTGGAACTGTTATTTCAGACACGTGGAAAAATGCATTATAACTGATTATCCCACCTATTATAGCTACAACTAAAGCACATAATATTGCAATAATAGTAGTTTTTCTTTTTTTACGCTTTTCTTCCACAGTTTCCTCTTCATCGTCTTCTTGGTCATTTTCACCGAAAAATGCTTTAAAAGCTTTATCTTTATTTTCATCAAATGCATCATCACCATTTAAATTATCCATATCCGAATTTAATTTAGGCATAATTATTGTTGGAGAGTCAATTAATTCTTCTTCTTTTAAATGTGTGTTTCTTGATTTTGAATTTAAAATATTTAATAAATTTAACATTTCATCTATATTTTGAAATCTAAAACTCTGATGTTTTTCTAAACATTTCATTATTATATTTTCTAAAGCAGCAGAAATTTTTAAATCAGGATATTTTTTTGATGGTGGTATTGCACGTTCCTGTATTTGTTTCATTGCTACAGTAATGTGATTATCAGCATCAAAAGGAACTTCACCAGTTATCATTTCATACATTACTACACCAAGAGAATATATATCTGATTTTTCATCAACATATCCACCTCTTGCTTGTTCAGGTGAAAAATAATGAACGGAGCCAATTACATTTGAAGAATTATTTATTGTAGAACTTGTAGTTGCTCTTGCAATACCGAAATCTGCAACTTTAACAATTCTATCTTCTGTTAAAAGTATATTGTGAGGTTTAATGTCCCTATGAACTATTTTGTTTACATGAGCATGTTTAAGTGCTTCTGCAATTTGTTTTGATATTCTTATTGTTTCTTGTTCAGATAATTTGCCCTTTTTTTGAATATAATGTTTTAAAGTTTCACCTTTAACAAATTCCATTACAATATAATATATATCATCTTCAAATCCCGTATCATATATGCTTACAATATTAGGATGAGTCAAACTAGCAGCAGACAATGATTCTTGTTTAAACTTTTCCACAAATAAAGGATCCGATGTAAGTTCCTGTCTTAATATTTTTACAGCTACATAGCGGTTTAATACTTTACACTTTGCTTTATAAACATTGGACATTCCGCCGCCACCAATTTTTTCAACTAATTCATATCTATTACCTAAAATTTTACCTATCATTTTTCCACCTCTTTGTTAGTATCAACAATTATAAGAGTAATATTATCAGTGCCGCCGCTATCGTTGCTGATTTCAATTAATTTTTCAACGCTTTTTTCACATCCATATTTTTGTATAGTACTAAATATTATTTCATCTGATAAATGTGTTGTAAGGCCGTCAGAACAAAGTAAAATTATATCATTTTCTTCGAGTTCAATTTCAAATATATCTACTTGCATTATTTCTTCGCTACCAACCGCTCTTGTTATTACATTTTTCTTAGGATGTTTTTTTGCTTCATCAGCAGTAATTTTTCCTTCTCTAAAAAGTTCATGAACATAGGTGTGGTCTTCTGTGATTTGTTTTATAACATCGGACTTCAAAATATATGTCCTTGAATCCCCTATATTACCTATGTAAGCAATATTTAATGACAAATCAATAACTGCCATTGTAACAGTAGTTCCCATGCCAGTATATTCTATGTTTTTACTTGCTTCTTCTCTTATTATTATATTTGCTAATTGTATGCTTTCATTAATAAATTTTGGAACTTTAAATTTTTCATCTTTTTCACTATTTTCAAAACACTCTTTAATAGTATTTAAAGCAATCATACTTGCCACTTCACCAGCACTATGACCACCCATACCATCGGCTACTGCATATAAACTGTAATATTTTGCTTCGCTTACTAATAAATTGTCTTCATTATTTTCTCTTAACAACCCTTTGTTCGTATCAAAGTATACTCTCATGTAGCACCTCATATTTCCAAAAAATTATTCCTTAATTGACCGCATGCTGCATTTATATCGCTTCCTAATTCACGCCTTACCGTTGCATTTAATCCATTGTCAGTTAATATTTTTTTGAACTTGTTTATTTCTAAATTAGTTGATGGACTAATATCAGCTTCTTTTACATAATTACATGGTATTAAATTTAAATTACATAGCTTATTTTTTAATAATTCGCTTAGTTTATTTGCATCTTCCTTAGTGTCATTAAAACCTTTTATCATTATATATTCAAATGTAAGCCTTCTGCCTGTTTTATTCAAATAATAATCACAAGCTGCCATAAGTTCTTTCATATTATATTTTTTAGAAATAGGTATTATTTCTTCCCTTTTTTCTTGAGTTGGGGCATGTAATGAAATTGCAAGAGTTATTGGTAGATTTTCATCAGCAAGGTCATAAATTTTTGGCACAACGCCACATGTTGATAAAGTTAATTTTCTCATTGATATGTTTTGTCCCTTTTCATCATTTATTAATTTTAAAAAGGAAACAATATTGTCGTAATTATCTAGTGGTTCTCCAGAACCCATAATAACTATATTAGAGATTTTATCTTTAATATCTTTTTGGATTAAATATATTTGTTTTAACATTTCTGCGGCTGTTAGATTTCTTAAATAGCCGTTTTTAGTAGACGCACAAAAAGCACAGCCCATTTTACATCCTACTTGAGATGAAATGCATGCTGTGTTTCCATATTTATATTTTAAATAAACAGCTTCAACTACGTTTTTATCTTCAAACATAATAACATATTTCTTTGTTTCATCAAGATTTGATTGTAGTTTTAATTCTATTGAAGCATTTGTAAATTCAAAATTCTTTTGTAATTTTTCTTTTGTAGCTTTTGATATATTTGACATTTCATCAAACGAATCTACATTTTTATTATGTATCCAGTCAAATATTTGTTTTGCTTTAAATTTAGGTTCCTTAAGATCATTAAGGGCATCTTGTAATTCTTCATAACTTAAATTATCTATTTTAATCATATTTTACCTTCTTTGAATTATATTCAAATTTATATTATTAATTCCTACACATATTGATTTTTTGCATTATATCATAATCTTTTTAATTTCGCAATGAAAAAGCCATCCATATGATGAATATGGGGATAAACTTCTATAAATCCATTTTTTGATGTATCAAAATAATTACCTGTTTCTTGAGAGATATCCATCAATTTAAAATTATCATTTTCTTCTAAAAACTTATTTATAATATCTAAATTTTCTTTTTTTTCTGTTGTACAAGTTGAATAAATTAATTCACCATTTTGTTTTAAATATTTAGAAGCATTTTCTAAAATTTTATATTGAACATTTTCAATATCACTTAATATTAATTCGGATTTATTATATTTTATTTCGGGTTTCCTTCTAATTATTCCAAGACCTGAACAAGGAACATCTACTATTACATAATCAGCTTTTCCAATTAAATTATCATCTAATTTAGTAGCATCATAACTTTCTGCTTGTATATTAGTTATTCCCAACCTTTGAGCTTCGTTTATTATTAAAGGAATTTTTCCTTTATATAAATCCCTACTTATTACAAGTCCAGTGTTATTCATTAATTCTGCTACATTTAAGGATTTTCCTCCAGGTGCAGCACAAACATCCACTATTAAACTGTTTTCTTTTGGATTTAAAACTTGACCTACTAACATAGAACTTTCGCTTTGAATTGAAAACAAACCATTTTTAAACTGCACCATATTATCTATGGATGTAGGATTTTCAACTTCAATACCTTTATTAGAAATTTGGCATATTTTTGCATTCATATTTTTTTCATTTAATAATGAAATTAATTCATTTCTATTTGTTTTTAATGTATTAACTCTTATTTCAAGGGGTGCTTGAGAATTATTCCAAAGTAATACATTTTCTATTTGATCTTTTCCAAATTGTTTAGTCCATTTTTCAACAAGCCATTTTGGATATGAATATTTAACACTTAAATAATCATTTTTATTTAATTTTTCCATTGATTTTAATAAATTATCTTTATTTCTTAATATATTTCTTAAAACTGCATTTATAAATTTTGAAGCTCTTATATTTCCTTTTTCTTTTATGTACTCAACACTTTCATTTACAACTATATTTTCATAAGAGTTTTCTAAGAAAAATATTTGATACACTGCAAGCCTTAATACAAATAAAACATCATATTCCATTTTTTTTGTTTTTGTTTTAGACATTTGATTTATAATATAATCTATAAACATTAAATTTTCTATAACACCTAAAACTGATTTTCTGTATAAACCACTGTATTTCATGTTTACATTTTTTACATCATGATTAATTACTAAATTAGAATATGAATTATCTATAAATATTTTTTTTAGTGATTCTATTACTGAAACTCTGTAGCTATTTTCCATTTTATTACCGCTTTCTAAAAATTAAAAGGCTGATATACATCAACCTTTTCAAACAACAATTTATTATAATACACTGTATTTTATTTTACAAGTATTACTTAATTAAGTATTATTTTTTCAGGGAATTTGTTACCCCTTAAATATGCGCTTAAGTTCATTTTATTTTTACCGGGCATTTGTATTTCTTCTATTACTAAAATTCCTTTTTTACACGCTACACGAATTCCAGATTCATCAGCTTTAATAATAAACCCTGGTTCAAATTCAAAATTATCATTTTCGTTTATAACAGAAGATTTATATACTTTAATATTTTTATCTTCCATAGTAAAAAAAGCTGTAGGCCAAGGAGATAAACCCCTTATTAAATTATGAATGTTTTTAGCACTTTCATTCCAATTAATTTTTTGAGTATTTTTATCAAGCATGGGTGCGTAGCTTGATAAAGTTTCATCTTGTTTTATTCTTATTAATTCGTTATTTTCCACTTTGTTAAGAGTTTCTATTAACAATTCAGCACCCATTACCATGAGTTTGTCATGAAGTTCTCCAACACACATGTGTTTATCAATATCTATTTCACTTTTTAATAACATGTCTCCTGTGTCCAAACCAATATCCATCATCATAGTTGTAACGCCAGATTTATTATTTCCGTTTATAATTGCCCAATTTAAAGGAGCTGCACCCCTTAAACTAGGAAGCAAAGATGCATGTACATTAATACAACCGAATTTAGGATATTCAAGAATTTCTTTTGATAATATTTGACCATATGCAACAACAACAATTACGTCAGCATCATATTGTTTTAAAAATTCTATATTTTCATTTTTCTTTATTTTATCAGGCTGAAAAATAGGAAGATTTAAAAGTTCCGCTCTTTCTTTTACTTCTGATTTTTTTAACTTTTTACCTCTACCTGATGGTTTATCAGGCTGAGTTACAACAAGAGTTATATTATGTCCTGCATCATATAAACTTTGAAGAGTTGGAACTGCAAACTCAGGTGTTCCCATAAATATGNNTACATTCATAATTTTCCTTCTTATATTTGTTATATTTGTTTTTTCATTTTATCAATAAATAAAGTTCCTTCTAAATGATCAAGTTCATGGCAAATACATCTTGCAAGAAGATGATCTTCAGTTTGTAATGTGATTTCCTCACCGTTTTCATTTGTGTAAACACATGTTACATTAGTAGGTCTTAAAACATCCCCTTTAATTTCAGGAACGCTTAAGCAACCTTCTTGATCCCACTCTTTTCCTGAAGAGGCAGTTATTTTAGGGTTAATCATTTTATATACATGATCATCACCTACATCAATTACAACTAATCTTTTTAATAATCCAATTTGAGGAGCAGCAAGTCCAACACCATCATTTTTATACATAGTGTCTACCATGTCGTTTAATATCATTTTAATTTTATCATCTATAACGGTTACTTCTCTACTTTTTTTCCTTAGTATTTCATCGCCTTCTAATCTTAATTTTCTTATAGCCATTTTTCCTCCTAATTTATACTGTATCAGTATTTATATTAATACTTATTTTTATATTTTCAATATCATTTTCCATATAAATATTTCTAATTATATTCTTTAATTTGCCTAAAATATTATTAGAAGATTTCATAAATAAATTAACTCTGTATTCATTGTTTACTTTATAAATAGTGTGTGGAATAGGTCTATATAAAAGTAAACTTCTGCTTTCAACTAAATCCTTCACTTTACTGTTTAACTCTTCGTATTTTTGATTTGCAATATTATTTACTAAATATTCATTTTTCGAAATTAAGCATATATTTATTATATTAATAAATGGGGGAAATGCAAACTCTTTTCTTAATTTTAACTCTTCATTTAAAAATAAATTATAATCGTTATTTTTAGCAGCATTTATTATAAAGTTTTCAGGTTCATATGTTTGAATAAAAACCCTACCTTTTTTTTCAGCTCTGCCAGCTCTTCCACTTACCTGTGTTAAAAGCTGAAATGTTTTTTCAGAAGCGTTATAAAAAGGAAGATTTAAAATAGCATCTGCTGATATTACTCCAACTGTTGTAACTTCCGGAAAGTCAAAACCTTTTGCAAGCATTTGTGTTCCTATCAATATATCTATTTTTCTGTTTTTAAAATCATCATATATCTGTTCATAACTTTGTTTTTTTGTCATAGAATCCATGTCCATTCGAGCTACAGCTGCATTAGGAAACAAATGAGTGATTAATTTTTCAATTTGCTGAGTTCCTGCACCAAATTGATCTATTTTATCGCTACCGCATTCAGGGCATGAAGTAATTAATTTCTTTGAACTTCCACAATAATGACATTTAAGTACATTGTTTTTTAAATGATAAGTTAAAGAAACATCACATCTGTCACACTTAATAACATAACCACATTTTTTACAGGAAATAAAAGCAGAATAACCTCTTTTATTTAAAAATATTATAACTTGTTCTTTCTTTTGTAAAGATAATTTTATATTCTGGTACAACTTTTCACTTATTGCAGTATTATTACCTTTATCAAGTTCTTTACCCATATCTATGATTTGAATTTCAGGCAAATGTGCATTTTGAACTCTGTTTTTTAATTCTATTAATTCAATTTGATTTTTTAATACCATGTGATAAGTGTTTAAAGATGGTGTAGCTGTACCCAGAATAACTTTAGCTCCTAATAATACTGACATTCTAATAGCAACTTCCACAGTATCATATTTAGGTGCAGTTGATGATTTATAACTTTCTTCATGTTCTTCATCAATTATTATAGCGCCTAAATTTGAAATAGGAAGAAATATAGCAGACCTTGCTCCTATAATAACATCGACTTCTTTTTTGTATACTTTATTCCACTCAATAAACTTTTCTTTTTTAGATAATCTTGAGTGAAATACAGCTATTTTATTTCCAAAACGCTTTTTAAATCTTTCTATTGTCTGTGCTGTTAAAGAAATTTCTGGAACTAGCATAATGGATTGTTTATTTCTTTTTTGGTAATATTCTATTATTTCCATATAAACTTCAGTTTTCCCGCTTCCTGTTATACCGTGCAAAAGAAAAACATTGTTTTTATTGTAGATTATTTCATGTACAGCATTTTTTTGCTCTTGATTTAAATCTATATTTTTTTCATTTTTAATTTCATTCAATATGTAGTCTTCTTGATTTTCACTTTTTTCATATAAGACCATTTCACAAACAATTATTTCTTTTTTAATCAAATTATTAATTACAGAAGAAGAAACATTTAAATTATTAATAACATTTTTTATATTTGTTTTTCCATTTTCTCTTAAATAATTTATTATATTTTTTTGCGCATCAGTTTTTTTGATATCATAATCATCCACTGATTTATATTCATCTTTTAAACAGATTATTTTTTCCTGAGAGAAATTTTTTTTAAATTTTTCTTCATTAGTTATTTCAATTATATTTTTGTCTTTAAGGCTTTGAATAAAAGGATATAAATTTTGACCATCATATAACTTTTTTAAACTATTTAATTCAATTGAACCATTTTTTAATATATTAAGTAAATCTCCTTCTTTTTCATTTAAAGAAATTTCGGAAAAATCACTACTTATTACATTAATAATTATATTATGTTCATATTTAATACCTGACGGTACCATGAGCCTTATAGCATCTGAAAACTTACACAAATATCTTTCCCTTATCCAAAAACATAATTTAACCATTTCTTCTTTTATAATTGGTTTTTCATCTATTACATCTAAAATTGGCTTAATTTTTGAATCATCCAAGTTAGAACTTTTACTTAATGAAACAATTAATGCATCGAGGATGTGTTTATTGTTGCCAAATTTTACTTTGACCCTTTTACCTATTGAAGCTTTACTTTCAAAACAAGGTTCAACACCATATGTATAAACTCGGTCCGTACTTTTTGAATTGTTATTTAAAATTACTTGTACATAAATATTAAACATAAATCACATCCAAATCTTTTTATTATGCATTATTATAAGATCCTTCGCTGTCGCTTAGAATGACAATCCCAAAAATAAACTTTTTTTATAATATTATATTATTTTTAATTATTTTTAATTCATTATAAATCAAATAATCAGTCATTCATAATGACTGATTACATAATTACATATATTTTAATGTAAATACTTTGTATAATATTATAAACTAATTACTATATTTCTGAATTATTTGCATTTTCTTTAATATCTGTATCTGGTAAAGATGTATCTGTTAACTCTATATCGTGAACTTCTTCAAAAGTTTTGCCATAAAATTCTTCTATTGCAATTGCCACCGGTTTTCTTGTAGGTGTTCTTATTAAAATATCTTGGCCATCTATTATTTGTCTTGCCCTTTTCGATATTATTGTTACAAGGGAATATCTACTATCCACCATGTCTAACAATTCATCAATAGCTATTTTCTTCATATTATACCTCCTTAATTTTGTTAATCAAAGCTTGATTTCTTATGCTTCTTAATTTTTCTGCATTTATTATATTATATACCTTTTCAACTGCTGAATTAATATCATCATTTAAAACAACATAATCATATTGAAATGCATATCCTAATTCATCATAAACGCAGTCCATTCTTTTAAGTATTGTTTCTTTAGAATCAGTGCCTCTTCCTTCGATTCTTGATTTTAATTCATTAATTGAAGGTGGAAGTATAAAAATGAATACTCCGCTTGGATAGTTCTTCTTAACTTCTAATGCTCCTTGAATATCAATTTCTAATATTATATTCTTACCATTTTCTATTTCTT
Organism: Firmicutes bacterium UBA6132; assembly: GCA_002435835.1. Next base: position 7,679 of record DIVM01000269.1, on the reverse strand, counting down.
TTAATACTTCTTTTTTTAAAGTTCCATAATAATTTCCATAAACTTGAGCATATTCTAAAAATTCTTCATTTTCGATTTTTTCTAAGAACTGTTCTTTTTCTAAAAAATAATAACTTTCTCCTTCAACTTCTCCTATCCTTGGCTTACGGGTAGTTGCTGATATAGAAACTTTAATGTCATCCATATCATTAAGAAGTTTTTTACAAATAGTACCTTTACCTGCACCTGAAGGACCTGAAATTACAACTAATAATCCTTTGTCCATCTTTAACCTCATTAATTTTATTTAATATTATGATTATTGTGTTCAAACCTTTGTGCCATTGTATCAGGCTGTATAGCAGATAAAATTACATATTCGCAATCTGTTATAATAACAGCTCGTGTTTTTCTGCCATATGTTGCATCTATTAGTTTGCCCTTTTCTCGTGTTTCTTGTATAACACGTTTAATTGGTGCAGACTCTGGGCTAACAATAGCTATAATTCTATTTGACAAAGCAATATTGCCAAATCCAATATTTATAGTATTATTATTATTAGTAGTATTTCCAGCCATTTAATTCTCCTATTCTATATTTTGTATCTGTTCTCTTATTTTTTCAAGTAAATTTTTAACTTCAATTACAATTTGAGTAATATTTAAATTACCAATTTTAGATCCAATAGTATTAATTTCTCTATTTGCTTCTTGAATGATGAAATCTAATTTTCTTCCTATTGAACCTCCATCATTTAATGAAATATCTAAAGAATTCATATGAGATTTAAATCTAACTATTTCTTCATTAATATCTGATTTGTCCGAATAAAAGACAATTTCATTATATAGACGATTTTCGTCCAATTCATATTTATTGCCTAAAAGTTCTTTAATTCTTGTTTCAAGTTTTAATTTATAATCCGAAACAATTGTTTCAGAATTAATTACTACTTCATCTATTAATTCAAGAATTTTACCCATGCTTGATCTTATATCAGCTTCAAGATCATTGCCTTCTTTTATTCTCATTAATATTAAATTTTCAACTGCAGCATTAGCTGCTTTTTCAACGCATATTCTTAACTCTTCTTCGTCTTGATCATCTTCCTTAGAAGTAAGTACATCTTGAAATTTAATAATAGTATCTAAGGACACATCTGAATTTATTTGAAGTTCATTTTTAATTTCATCTATTGCATTTTTGTATTGCTTAGCTAAAAATAAATTTGGAACTACTGTTACATCGGATTCACTTATGTAATCAATATTTAGATATACGTCTATTCTACCCCTTTGTATACTTTTTTTCAATATTTTTCTTATATTATCTTCAAAAAATCGCAAATGTCTCGGTGTTCTGATGTTTATGTCAGAATATCTATTGTTAATTGTCTTTATTTCAGCTGTAATAATCCTTTTTCCATCATTATATTCACCTTTTCCATATCCAGTCATGCTAATTATATTTGCCATATTATTCTCCAATATATTATTTATCTATCATTTATGTTTTTATGTATTATTTTCATATAAAAATTGCATACTGCTTTTTATTATATCATTAAAATTCAATTAGTAAACTAAAAATTTATTTTTCCCATGACATAAATGTTTTTTTGTTGTACAATACTATACATATACGATTATTATAAGTGGAGGAAATATGTCATTAGATGGTTTGTTTTTAAACAGCATTAAAGATGATTTAAATAATAAATTAATTAACGGCCGAGTTGATAAAATTTATCAGCCGGATAAAAACGAAATAATAATTTCTATTAGAAATGATGGTGAAAATTATAAACTTTTACTTACAGTAGCAAGCAACTCAGCAAGAATACATTTATCAGATTTAACAAGAAAAAATCCTGAACAGCCTCCCATGTTTTGTATGCTTTTAAGAAAGCATCTTACTGGTTCAAGAATAAGAGAAATTAAACAAATTGATTTTGATAGAATTCTTGAAATAACTTTTGAATGCAGGGATGAACTTGAAACAGTTGTTTTTAAATCAATGATAATAGAAATAATGGGTAAACACAGCAACATTATATTTTTTAATTCAGAATCAAAAGTAATAATTGATTCTATAAAAAGAGTTGCTGAAAATATATCAAGCTTAAGACAGGTATATCCTGGGCTTAAATATATTTATCCACCTCTTCCTGCTAAAATAAATCCTTTGACAGTAAATAGAGAAGAATTTTTCAACTCATTTAGCAATACAAATTCTGGTGTTTACATATTTAATTTTTTTTATAAAACATTCACTGGTTTAAGTCCTTTCATAAGCCGCGAAATATGTTTTTTAAGCAATATAAATGAAGGAACATGTATCGGGGAACTAAAAGATGAAGACATAGAAAAATTATGGAACGCTTTAAATTTAATATTTAATAAAATTAAAAATAAAGAATATTCTTTTAATATTTATTTAGAAAAAGATAGTTCAAATTTTGGTTTTTACTGCTTGGATGTTGAATATTTAAAATCTCATGAAATTAAAAATTTCCAAAGCCCTAAAGAACTTTTGGACACTTATTATGTTGAACTGGATAACAAACATAAAATAACGCAAAAAGTTGCTAGTTTAATTAAAAGTTTAGGCACTAAATTAGAAAGGGACAGAAAAAAAGTTGAAAAACAAAAACAAGAACTTTCAAATGCAGAAGACAGAGATAAATATAAAATATATGGTGAATTAATAATTGCAAATTTATATAAAACACCAGAAAACAACAAACTGACAGTTACAAATTATTATGATCCTGAACAAAATGAAATAACAATACCATTGGATCCAAGATTAAATTTAAATTCAAACAGCCAAAAATATTTTAAGAGATACAACAAATTAAAAAATGCTGAAGAAGAATTATTAAAGTTAATTGAAACAGGTTTATCAGAAATAACTTATTTGGAAAATATATTATTTTCTATAGAAGAATGTGAAACAACTGATGATTTAAATGAAATTTATGAAGAGTTAATTGCTGAAGGCTTCATGAAAAGAAAAAGTAAAATTAAAAAATTAAAAGAAATAAAAAAAGATTTGCTTACATTTATTTCTTCAAATAACCATGAAATCATAGTTGGCAAAAACAATTTACAAAATGAAATGATTTCTTTTAAAATAGCTAAAAAAGAAGATTATTGGTTCCATACTAAAAACATACCAGGTTCACACGTAATTATAAAAACAAATGGTGATGAGTTATTGGACGAAGAATATGTTGAGGCTGCTAAGGTTGCTGCATATTACAGCAAAGGTAAAAATTCAAGTTTAGTTGAAATAGATTATACTAAAAAATCCAATTTAAAAAAACCACCAAATGCTAAACCAGGTTTCGTAATATATGACACTAATTATTCCATGTTAGTTGAACCGGATATTTCAGGAATTAAAAACTTAATAAAATAAAAATAACTGTATTAAAAGTTATATAAATGTAAATCTAATCAACAAAAAATCATAGGGATAAATATAATTTAATCCCTATGATTTTTTTATTTTTAAATGAATCATATATTTTACACCCAACTAAATATCGTTGTCAATATGAAATTTGCATTTTTGTAAATAATATGTTACAATATTGTTATAATTAAAAATAAATTGTCATAATCGTGTTTTATAACAAAAGGAGATGGAAAATGGGATATAGTTGTTCAGATATTGAAACAGAAAACTTTAATACAATACAAGAAAATAATGAATCAAAATATTCATTATCTGCATTTGATTCTGTAAAGACTTATTTAGTTGCTGCAAGCAAAGCTAAACTTTTAACTAAAGAACAAGAGATTGATTTGTCAAAAAGAGTTGTAAACGGGGATCAGGAAGCAAAAAATAAAATGATATGTTCTAATCTTAGACTTGTAATTAGCATAGCAAAAAAATATACTAATACACATTCTTTATCTTTTTTAGACTTGATACAAGAGGGAAACTTAGGGCTTATAAAGGCGGTAGAATACTTTGATTATGAAAAGGGATTTAGGTTTTCCACATATGCTTCTTGGTGGATACGACAAGCAATTTCCCGTGGAATTGCTGATACAGACCGTACAATTCGAATTCCAGTAAATAAGGGTGAAATAGTTCGTAAAATTATGAGGACAGCTCAAAATATGGAAAAAGAAGATAGATTTTCTCTTCATGTTAAAGAATTGGCTAAGAAACTTGATATTACCGAAGAAGTAGTTGAAAATGCACTTAGTATTGCAACACATCCTATTTCTCTTGAAACGCCAATCGGTGATGATGGTACATCTTTTCTTGGAGGTTACATTGAGGATGAAGAAGCGGTTTCTCCAGAGAAATATGCAATAGATTCTTCTTTGCAGCTGGAAATAAATAAACAACTAAAGACATTGAATGAACGTGAGAGAAAAGTTCTTGAATTGCGTTTTGGTCTTAATCAAGGACATCCACAAACTCTTGAGCAAGTTGGTATTTATTTTAATTTAACCCGTGAACGCATACGACAAATCGAATCAAAGGCACTTCAGAAGCTTCGGCGCCCAAGCCATAGCAAATATTTAATAGATTTTGTTATATAATATATAAAAATCTATATAGAAAAAATATAAATTGATTCTTTATATTTAATCAAGGATAATTCTTTGTATTTTAACTTTTATATTAACTATAAAATATATTTAATGGCGAAAATTTACAAAAAATCACAGGGATACAATCACTGTGATTTTTTACTATTTAATTATTCAACAAGAGGAGCAGGTGCTTTGACAACCATTAACTCCAAAACATCCTCATGCAAATTTTTTACAGTCATTTTTGTATTATTTGGAATTTTTAATATATCGCCGGTATTATATTCATGAATTTCCTGTTCAGCTAATTGAATTGACAGCTTACCTCTTAAAACAGTCATATATAAGTTGGCATTTGTATAATGTTCTGGTGTTCCTTCATTTTTGTTTAAAATAATGTGGGCATAATGAATATTCTCGTCCGTAATTATTCTTTCAACAGTTTTCTCATTTCCCTGTGTCATTTTATAAACTTTTTCTATCATATGACTCTCCCAATATTTTATTTTTTATCATTATAACATATCTATATTAAAATAAAAGTAACATATGTTACAAATAAAATGAAGTATAATGAAATGAATTAGGTCATCTGAAAAATAATTTATTCTTTTATTATTACTTGGCTTATTTCATCCACTTCATCTAATAAAACTGAAATTCTTTCATTTCTTGATGTAGGAACATTTTTTCCTATGAAATCAGCACGGATTGGAAGTTCCCTGTGACCTCTGTCAATTAATACAGCTAATTCTACATTGTTAGGTCTTCCTTGATCAACAATAGCGTCCAATGCTGCTCTTACTGTTCTTCCTGTATAAAGAACATCATCAACTAAAATAACTGTTTTATTTTTAATATCGTATTTGAAATTTTCAACTGAAACAGGCGCTTCTTTATCTTTTTCAAAATCATCCCTGTAATATGTAATATCTAAAGGAAATACTGGAACTAATGAACCTTCTATTTCTTCGATTTTTTTAGATAACTTAAGAGCTAAAGGCCATCCCCTTGTTTTAACACCAACAAGCACTATATTTTCTACACCTTTGTTTCTTTCTATTATTTCATGAGCAATTCTCACTATTGCTCTTTCAATTGCTTTTTCGTCCATTATTAATGCTTTTGTTTTCATAATACCATCCTTATGTATAATATTTATTTTTAATAAACATGCTAATATGAGCGAGTTAATTTATTCAATACCCTTATAAAATAATCTGGAAGTTCTGAATCAAATTCTATGTACTCTTTTGTAGTTGGATGAAAAAATCCAAGAGTTTTAGAATGAAGGAGCTGCCCATTTAAGTTAAATATGTTTTTTGCTCTTCCATATACATCGTCTCCTACAACCGGATGACCTATATATTTCATATGAACTCTTATTTGATGTGTTCTTCCAGTTTCAAGCTTTAATTTTACTAATGTGTATTGACCAAATCTTTCTATAACCCAAAAGTTTGTTATAGCTTCTTTACTGTTTTTATTTGTAACAGTTCTTTTTTTTCTATCTTTATCGCTTCTACCTAAAGGAGCATTTATTACACCATTATCTTCTTTAATATTCCCTTCTACTAAAGCATAATAAATTCTATTTATAGAATGTTCTTTTAAACAAGCTGCTAAATAATTATGGGATTTATCATTTTTAGCTACTATCATTAATCCAGAAGTATTTTTATCAAGCCTATGAACTATGCCCGGTCGCATTATTCCATTTATTGCTGATAAATTTTTCAAATGATACATGAGACCATTTACTAAAGTCCCTGAATAATGTCCTGGTGCTGGGTGAACAACCATGCCCTGTGGCTTGTTTATTACTGCTAAATCATCATCTTCATAAACTATTGGAATATTTATATTTTCTGGTTCAATATTCAAAATTTCAGGGGGTGGTAAAATTATTTTTATTTCATCCTGAAATTTTGTTTTATAATTGGATTTTATATTTTTGCCATTGACAGTTATATTTTTATCTTCAATAAGCTTTTGCACAGAATTTCTTGACAAATCTACTATGTTTTTAGAAATATATGAATCAATTCTTTCATTATCTGATTGAGAAATTAAAATTATTTCAGAATTTTCGGCTTCATCAGATTCATCTAAATCTTCTAAATCTCCATAATTCAAATCATTTTTACTTGTTAAATTATTTAATTCTAAATTACTGTTTTCATTTTTTATTTCATCCATTAATTTCACTTCTTTCGAACTTGTTAAATAATATTAAAAATATAAGAATTATAGTTCCAACAACTACACAACTATCAGCTATATTAAAAACTGGAAAGTCATATATTTTTCCAAACCTAACATCTATAAAATCAACAACATATCCAAGTTTTATTCTATCAATTAAATTACCTATAGCTCCTCCTGCAATTAAAACAAATGACAATTTAGTAAGTTTTGTTATGTTTTTATAATAAAAAAACATATACACTAACACAGCCATCATAATTATAGTCATAATTATAAAAAACCATTGTTTGTTTTGAAGCATGCCAAAAGCAGCACCTCTGTTTTCCACATAGGAGAATCTTAAAAAATCACCCAAAATTTTAATAGAGCTACCATCTTTTAATATTTCTACTGCTTTTAATTTTGTAAACTGATCTAAAAAAATAGAAAATGCAAAAACTATTCCAAATATCATATTCATACTAAGTTACCTCTCTATATTAAACATAATGTTTAATTTCAATTTTATTTTTTCCTGATTTAGTTAAGCCCATAAGCTTTGATATTTTAAATCTTCCAAATTTTCGAACAGATAGCATATCATTTTCTTTAACTAAATATGTCACACGTTCCTCTACAACATAATTTACTTTAACATGGCCAGAATTAATTAATGATGTTGCAGTGTCCCTTGATTTATTTGTAATATGTTTTAAAATATTATCAAGGCGCAAGGATGATGATGTAATATTTAAAATTTCATGTTTTTGTTCTTTATAAGCTATTTCATCTGATTTAAGTACTTCAAATTCTATTTTGCTATTTCCTATTTTCTCTAAATTATAAATTATATAATCAACTATATCCTTATGTACAACTATATCAGCATAATCTTCATACACAAAAATATCACCTGTTTTATTTCTGTCTATTCCAAGAGACATGAGTGATCC
>DIVM01000356.1 GCA_002435835.1 Firmicutes bacterium UBA6132 | reverse complement strand
TTGTTAAAAAACAATACTGCATTTGTTCCACAAATGTAATGTTCTGTATCCATTCAATATTTTTTCAGAACAACTCTGTTGTTCTATTTTGTCATGCTCTTCTTTATCTTAATATTTTTCAAATTACTTTCAAGTTTTTCTTGACTTCATATAGTTAGTCTCAAAATTATTATTGCATTATAGTTCTTCAATATCAACAGAAATTTTGATTTAGAAAATTATTTATATAAGAGAAGTATGATGATATAATTATGTAAGTAATAAAAGATTAAGTTAGGTAAAAATTTATTTATGAATAACTTATGAGGATATTCTAATACAAACAAATTAAGGAAGTGATAATATTAATATTTTTGAATTGTTTTATAATAACAAAAATGAAGAATTAGCAGCTCCAATGGCTAATTATATGAAAAATAAATTTGCATTTTTAGGCATAAAAACTCCTGAAAGAAAAAACATATCTAAGGAATTTTTAAAAAAAAGAAAAAATGATAAGAAAATAGACTGGGAATTTATAAATACATGCTTTGATTTGCCGGAAAGAGAGTTTCAATATTTAGCTTTTAGTTATATGAATGTGGTAAAGGATTTATTTGTTATTGATGATATGGATAAAATTGAAAATCTACTAAAAACTAAATCATGGTGGGACAGCATAGATTCAATAAGCCCTATAATTGGATATATTTGTTTAAAAAATCCTGAAATAAAAGAAAAAGTTGTTGATAATTATATTTATTCGGATAATATATGGTTAAAAAGAGCTTCAATATTATTTCAATTGAAATATAAAGAGAAAACGGATATAGAGTTTCTTAAAAAAGCCATATTAAATAATGCTAGAACTAAAGAGTTTTTTGTTGATAAAGCAATTGGTTGGTCATTGAGAGAATATTCTAAAACAAATAAAGAATGGGTTAAATCTTTCATTGAAAATAATTATTTATCAAAATTAAGCGTTAGTGAAGGAAGTAAATATTTATATAAATTATAGAGTTTGTATAAAAAACTCAATTGACTTTTTATAAATTTATGTTAAAATATAAATAATAAAATTACATACTTATTTAGGTGCCCAAAGAGGGAGAATAGGGAAACTGGTTAAAATCCAGTACGGACCCACCACTGTAAAGATAAGTCCTTGCTAAACCACTGGCATTTGCTGGGAAGGGGCATGAGGATGTTTGAGTCTGAGTCAGGAGACCTGCCTAATAAGAATAAGTCTTTTCTATGAATTAAGAAAAGCAGCGGAGATGACGGAAAAGTCCCGACCATAACAATAGTTATGGCGGGACTTTATTTTTTTGTCAAAATTATAAAATTTTAAAAATAAAAGGAGATTAAAATGACTACATCAAACAAAACTAATGAATTTTATGGAATTAAATATTTAAAGGAAGCAAAATATGAAGAATTAAATGAAGTTTTACAAGAAATAATATGTGGTATCGAGAAACTTGATGAAAAATCAATGTTAGAAATGCAAAATCGCATGGATTCTAAAATAAAGCCAGTTAAAAGTTTAGGAATACTTGAAGATATTGCACAACAAATAGCAGGAATACAACGCACTTCACAACCTATAATCAACAAAAAAGCAGTACTTCTTATGGGAGGTGACCATGGAGTTGTGGCAGAAGGAGTAAGTGCAGCACCTCAGGAAATTACTACACAGATGTTTTATAGCTACTTAAAAGGGGGAGCTGGCATTAATGTTCTTGCAAATCACGCAGGTGCAGATTTAATCTGTACTGATATAGGTATTACTTCTTTATTAAATCCACCTGAACTCATGGCTAATCGTGTAAAAAATGGTACTAATAATATGGCACATGGTCCTGCAATGACTAAACATGAAGCTCTTCTTGCAATTCTAACAGGGGCAAAGATAGCTGCTAAAGCAATTGATTCAGGAATTAATATTATAGCAACAGGTGAAGTGGGTATAGGAAATACAACTCCTAGTGCTGCTTTGGTTTCAGTATTTACAGGTCATAGCGTTGACGAGGTAACTGGAAGTGGTACTGGCCTTAAAAATGAAGCGCTTAAACATAAAATAGATATTATTAAACAAGCTATTGAAATTAATCAGCCTGATAAAAATGACCCACTTGATGTAATGGCTAAAATAGGCGGGCTTGAAATTGCTGCTCTAACAGGGGCAATTCTTGAAGCTGCATATAGAAATGTACCCGTAATTCTTGATGGTATTATTTCAACAGCAGCAGCTCTTACAGCAGCACAATTTGCTCCACAGTCAGCTGCTTATATGATTTCATCCCATAGTTCAGAAGAACTTGGTCATAAATTAGCTCTTAAACAACTTGGATTAGAACCAAGACTTGATTTTCATATGAGATTAGGAGAAGGTACAGGTGCTGCACTAATGTTTCATATGGTTGAAGCCGCTCTTAAAGTAGCAGATGAAATGGCAACTTTTGAAGCAGCAGGGGTAACTACTGGAGATTTTTAAATTTTGAGATTAATATTAAATTTTTTTTGTTTGGATCGTTTCATATTTATATAAATGGGTAAATATGTATTGAATATAAATAAAAATATACCTTTAAAAAGAGGTGAAAAAAATGAATGATATGCCTAAAATTAATATGAATAATTCTGAAACAGGATGCTGTCCTAAGTTTGAACCAGAAAAATGGGATGAGAAAATATTTGAATTTGATCATATGCTTTTTGCAAAAGCATTTACTAAAAGTTTTATGTATATGCCACTAAATATGGATAAAGTAATGACAAATTCTATGAATTTTATCAAAGAGTCTAAAGCAGAATCTTTGGACAAATATTTAATATTATCTCATGATATATCACCATGGAAATGTGAACATTATTTTCTTGTTACGAAAGAAGTTAGCGGTATGGAAATGGTTGAATTGTCAGGGACATTTATGACTAAAGTATTTGAAGGAAATTTCAATGAAATTCCTAAATGGATGAAAGAAATGGATTCATACTTGAAAAATAAGGGTGTAGAAAAATCCACCATATATTCATTTTATACAACATGTCCAAAATGTGCTAAACATTACGGCAAAAATTATGTTGTATTGTTTGCTCAAGTAAATTAAGAATAAATAAGGAAGAGTTATTCATTAAACTTAGTTAATGGATAACTTTTTTTATTAATAAAAATTTTTAGTATTGATTATCTATTGACAAAATATAATAATAGAATTATACTATATTTAGATGTTTATCTAAATGTCTAAATATAGGATGGTGATTATGGGATTTCAAGAAAGTTTTAAAGCTCTGTCGGACCCAACAAGGCGTCAGATTATTGAATTATTAAGAAATGGTAAAATGCCTGCTGGTGAAATAGTTGATAAATTTCAAATGACTGGTGCATCTATTTCTCATCATTTATCTATTTTGAAAAATGCAGGATTGGTGACGGATGATAAACAGGGGAAATATATTTATTATGAGCTTAATCTTTCAGTAGTGGAAGAAATATTAGGATGGCTTGCATCTTTAAAGGAGGAAAAATAATATGAAAAAAATATTTAAAAAGGAAAATAAAAAAATATGGTTCTTGTTTGCAGTTACATTTTTAATTGCAATAATTTCATATAGATATTTGCCTCAAATGATACCAATTCATTTTGATGTATCAGGAAATGTTGATAACTATGGTAATAGATTGTTTATTTTTCTTGAACCATTTATAATTTTATTAATGATAATCACAGCAGAAATAGCACGAAATGTAGATCCTAAGAAAAATGCCTATGATAAATTTAATAAACAATATTATATGATATTCTTTTTGGTTTCATTAATTATGTTGGTAATACAGATTTATACAATTGCATTTAGCTTAAATATGAAAATTTTTAATATTAATTTAATTATGCCAATTGCTACTGGTTTACTATTTACTATAATTGGAAATTCAATGCCTAAATTCAAGCAAAACTTTTATGCAGGTATTAGAACAAGCTGGGCCCTTGCAGATGAAGATGTATGGTTTAAAACTCATAGGCTAGGTGGAAAGGTATGGTTCATAGGTGGTATATTAATGATGATATCAGCGATTTTACCTGACACTCTAAAGATTATTGTGTTTTTTACAGTAGTAGCCACATTAGTATTAATTCCTACTATTTATTCCTATGTTATTTATAAGAGTAAAAATAAGTAAACCGTTGTAGATGGTTCAAATTATAAAGAAATCCTCCTTAAAACAATAAGGAGGAATTTTTTTATTGATTTAGTAATCTCAAAGTTTTTTCAACAGATAAATTGTAGCTTCGCCAGTCCTTTTTTTCTAAATTATATGAAGATTTTATTTCATCTAAATAATTTTTAGCGTTATATTTAGTTACTAAATCAACATGAACATCATCACTAACTAACCTCATGATTTCAGGGGCTGCGTCAATTGATAAACTCATTAAATAATTCATATCAATTGTGTCTGTTTGACCTGAAAAATACATATCTATATTTCTTTTGGCTATAATGTTATCAATTTGAATAACATTTAAAGTTAAATAGTAAGTAAGGCCAACGCACACATATATGGCAAATATATTAAAATTATGTTTTATAATATATATTAAAGTAGCTATTAAGGCGATTGCTTCGAATATTAAAAATAAATATACTATAATTCTTAATCTTGTAAAGCCGTATTCATTGTCATATAACATCATTCTATAAAATGACGAAATTAGCATTATACCTGTTAATAAGCACAAGTAAATCATCATTAACTTTGTAATTGACGCCCATTTGTTTTTTGCTTCATATATTTTTTCTTTTAATAAATATGTAGTTGCTAAAATTAGAGCTATATTTAAAACGCTTAAAAACACTAATTCGAAAAATCCTCGCCTTGCATATTCTGCATAGTTAAGATCATATGGCAAATTACCTTCTGCAAATAAATATTTAAATTGTATTGCTATAAATATTGTATAAACAAATAATATTGAAAACAATAGAATGTTTGAAATAACTACATCACCTTTGATTTGTATTTTATTTATTTCATCAAATGGCTTTAATAAATGATTATTTTTTTCTTTTGAAAATACATTATATAAATGTCCAAATAAATATAATCCTACAAAAGTACCTACAATTAATTTAAAAAGATAAGTAAAATTAAATAAATTTGAAATGCTTGTAATAAAAGAGGAAATGTTTTTGTAAAATATTAAGTCAGCGGATGAAAGCATTAAAATAAGAAATATTACGCATGGAATTGATACAATAACTCCTATTATAATTCGCTTTATGAGTAAATTTTTTGCTTCATTTTTATTTTTTAATGCAATCCAATTTAACGGAATTATGAAATTCATAAATGGCATAAATATATTTGCGGCAATTTTAAATACATGTGCTATATTAAGTTTTTTAATTGTTAAATTTCCACTTAGCATTAGAACCATAACACTGTACAAAATTATTGTTGCCAAAAAATTAGTAGGGAACCACAAATAATTTCCACTAATAAAACGGTTTAAAGATAATATAAATATGGGTAACATCATAAAAATGGCTGCTTTATTTACTACCTCTTCTCTATTCTTAGTGATTAAATAAATTGAAATAAATTGCAAGATTATAAATAATGGTACACTGATTCCTAAGTCTGGAATCAAAATTAAAAATATAAAGCTTATAGCTGAAATTAATCCATATATTGATAATGATAATTTGATTTTATTTTCCATAATATATTTACTCCTTCACATATTCTATTAAATCACCGGGCTGGCAATCGAGAGCTTTGCATATTTCTTCTAATGTTGAAAATCTTATAGCCTTTGCTTTATTATTTTTCAGTATAGATAGATTTGCAGGTGTTATATTTATTTTTTCTGCTAATTCCATGAGTCCTATTTTTCTTTTTGCCATCATTACATCAAGCTGTATTACTATTGTCATATATTACCCCCTACACTGTTAAGTCATTTTCATCTTTGTAATAAATAGATTGCTTAAATAAATCTTTAAGTGTTAAACATAATAAACTTGCAATTATAAATATTGCAATTATAACAACAGTTGAAATTGTAGGCAAAATTATAAGTTTTACAAAGTAAATGAATGCTATAAATAAACAAGTTACAGCTATTTTTCTAAGACAATTAACATTTTCAATTATAAATGGATTGCCATCTAAAAGTGTTTTAAAAATTATTTTTAATTGCCATAAAATATAAACTGATGAAATACCTGATAACAACAAAGTAACAATCATGAATTTAGCCATACCATTTGTTATATTAAAATAGCTAAAAAGCCACTGTGAAGAAAAGGGTACTAATAAACAGCAAGCTATCCCAACATAAAATAAAATATCCACACACATTTTTGTCATATAATGAACAATACTTTTTTTATACATTACAACCTCCAATTGATTACTTGTAATTTTATTATAGCATCTTTATTTTATTAGTCAATAATTATTTATTGTTTTTCAATAAATAATTATTGACTAATAATTTTGATTTGTTTGTAATAAAATATAACTTATTTTAAATAAATTATATAATTACTTAAATATTCAAAAAATTGCTTTATAAATTAACAAAATATGGTATAATATATTGTTAAAATTTATTTTAATAAAGTTCAAATACAATTGTGTACAATTAATATTAATTGGAGGAGCAATGAGTATTATTATAAAATTTATTTTAAAGAGTATTTTTGAAAAGAAGTTCAGGGCTTTTATTATTGTATTTTCTATTGCAATATCTTCTGCGCTTTTTTTCGCATGTAGTGGAATGGCAGAAACCATGAGCAGCATGTATGAAACCCAAATTAAAATGCAGACTGGTCAAGCAGATTTAATCATCCAGTCTAACAAAGAATCACCTTCTGGTACTTTTAAATTAAAAACTGAACATGTAGATGGAGTTTCTTTTATAGCAGGTGATATTTCAACTGCAGGTAGTTATAAATTATCTGAAAACGATGCTACTAATTTAAATAAAAAGTCAGAAAATCTTGTTATAAGAGGTTTTAATTTAAATGAACTTGAAAAGTTTAATCCAGTTAGTTTTAGCCAAAAGGCTAAAGGAAAATTATTTGAGGGCAATTATATTATTTTAAGTAAGTTATTTGCAGATAATTATGGTTTTAATGTAGGCGACAGAATTGACATTAAAATAAATGGAAAAGTCAGAATGTTAACTGTATGGGGGATTTCAAAACCAACAGGTATTTTTCAACATAGTCCTCAATCAGATACCATGACTGCTTTGATGCCTAAAGATACACTTGCTTCATTACTTAATGTAAAAGGTAGGGTTCAATCAGCTTATGTTGTCCTTGATGAAGAATCTAATATACAGTCTGTAAAAGATGAACTTATTAAGATGTATCCAAGATATACTGTACGGGAAGTATTTACTGCTGAAGAGCTAAATCAATATATGCAATATATAGTGGTACCTTTGTTTATGATGACTGCAATGGTGCTTTTCATAAGTGTGTTTATTATTTATTCTACTTTCAAAGTTATTACAACAGAGCGTTTGCCAGTCATAGGAACTTTTAGAAGCATTGGAGCAACAAAAAGAATGACAGATACAGTTTTAGTAGGCGAAAGTTTTACATATGGTTTGCTTGGAGGTATTTTTGGTGACATACTTGGTATTGGAATTCTTTATCTTATCACTACCATTATGGCGGCAGATCCTTATAATGGTCAAATGAATGTATCTATAAAATTTGGGTTTGTTAATTTAATGGTTTCCTTCATATTAGCTATTGTAGTTGCTTTAGTAAGTTCATGGCTACCCATAAGCAAGGCTTCTAAAATTCCTATTAAAGATCTTGTTCTTAATAATACAGAAAGAAAAACTCTTAATAAGAAATGGAAAGCATATGCTGGAATTACTATGCTATTACTTTCGGTCATTTTGCCTAAAATAGCACCTAAATTGCTGGCGTTATTTGTAAATGTTTTATGTCTTATGATATCAACTATTGCTGTAATCATTTGTGTACCTTATATAACTAAATATTTTTTGAAAATATTTGAAAGAATTTATGGCTCTGTTTTTGGAAATGAAGGAATTCTTGCTGTAAAAAACTTAAATGGCAATAAAAATATTTTAAATAATGTTTCACTACTTGCTATTGGAATTTCAACTCTTCTTATGATTAATACAATAAGCTCAAGTGTTGGTATAGAAGTATTAAATGCCTATAAGGATTGGAATTTTGATATAATGGTTAGGTTATACGAAGGAGATAAAAACACAGAACAAATTTTGCGAAGTGTGGACGGTGTTGAAGGCACATATGGAGCATTTGAATCCTGGGAAGGTGTAAAAGCTTCGGATAAAGATTATACTATTAGATACCTTCAAGGTGTCGATATTAAAAAATACAATGACTATGTGGCTTTTCGTATGGACAAAAACATGGATGTCAAAGAAGCTTTCAGACAATTGGATGAAGGACGAAATATTTTTATAGCAAACATGGCTAAGGAAAGATTAGGATTGAATATTGGAGATGAGCTCATTCTTGAAATGAAAAGCGGCATTAAAACATACAAAGTGATTGGTTTTTTTGATTCCATCATGGCTAACGGTAGCAATGCAATTATATCACAGAAATTTTATAAAATGGATATGAAACAGCAAAGCTATGACAGTTTTTATATTAAAACGTCTAAAGATCCAAAAGAAGTTCTATTAACAATACAGGATAAGTTTATGAGGCAAGGAGTTTGGGGAGATACAATTAACAGCATGGAAAAGAAAAACTACGATTCCAATAATCAATTTATGATTATTCTTCAAGCATTTTCTGTTATAGCAATGCTCATAGGTATCTTTGGTGTTTTTAATAATTATATGATCAGTTTTATAGAGAGAAAACGTTCCATAGCCATGCTTCGCTCTATTGGGCTTAGCAAAAAACAAACATTAAAAATGATTTTAATAGAAGCTCTTACAGGTGGTTCAATAGGTGGAATTGTAGGAATTATAGGAGGAACGCTTATGCTTTTATCCGTTCCAAATTTAATGCAGACAATTGATATACCTATTGCAATTCATTATTCTTTGAGTTTATTTATTAGCTCACTAATAGGTGGAATTCTCATTGCAGTTTTAGCTTCAATTTCACCTGCTTTAAAAACATCTAAGTTAAACATTATTGAAGCTGTTAAATATGAATGATGGAGGTCTTATGGAAAAAATTATTGAGGTAACAGACCTGAATAAAACATATATGCTGGGAACTGTTAAGGTAGAAGTTTTAAAGGACATTAACATGTCCGTTAATGAAGGAGAATTTATTACAATTATGGGGCCTTCTGGTTCTGGGAAAAGTACTCTCTTATATCTTTTAGGAGGTTTGGATAAACCAACTAGGGGAAAAATTATAATAAAAGGTAATGATATTTCTACTTTAAATGATGAAAAACAAAGTATCATGAGACGTAGAGAAGTTGGATTCGTATTTCAGTTTTATAATTTAGTTCCTAATTTGACTGTAGAAGATAATATAATGCTTCCTCTATTGTTAGATGGGAAAAAAATAAATAAATACTCTGAAAAGCTTAATGAAATTCTTAGTATAGTAGAATTATCAGATAGGAAAAATCATACTCCGAGAGAGTTATCAGGAGGTCAGCAACAACGTGTTGCAATAGCTCGTGCACTCATTAATGATCCTGATATTATTTTAGCCGATGAGCCAACGGGTAACCTTGATAGCAAAACATCGGAGGAAGTGATGAAATTGTTTCAAAGAATTAATTGTGAAAAAGGAAAAACTATATTGCAGGTAAGCCATTCTTTAGAGACATCAAAATATAGCAATAGAATTATTAATGTAAGAGATGGAAGGGTGTGGGAATGATGATGATGATGGTGCAAAGAAAGTTTTATTTTATTTTATTAACAATATGTTTAACTATTTTTATGGCAAGCTGCAGTAAAGGGCAAGAATCATCCACTGTAGAAGAAGTAGATTTATCTCAAGAATCTAAAGTTATTGAAGCTTTTGGTATTATAAAAGCAGAAAAATCAAAGGATGTTATAATTGATTTCCCTTCTGTGGTTAAAGAAGTATTAGTAAAAGAAGGTCAGAAAGTAGGTTTAAATGAACCGCTCATAAATTTGGACTTATCCCAGTATCAATCGCAGATACAGGATGAAAAAATTGAGCTTAATATCTCAAAACTTGAACAGCAAAATGCTGTTAAAAGCTATAAGGCTTTAACAATTGAAAATAAAGATTCACAAATTAATAAACTTAAAAATGATTTGGAATTTGCGAAAAAATTGTGTGAGCAAGCAGTTAAAGATTTTAATTCAAAAGAAAATCTTTTTAAAGACGGTGCAATATCACAGGAAACATATAATATTTCTAAAAAGGCTATGGATGAAGCTAATAATAATATAGAAGACATAGAATATGAACTTAAGACTTTAGAAGAGTTAAATGATAGAAATCAAGAACAGTTCCAAATAAATAAAGAATCCGAAAAAAATAAAACAGAAATACAAAATGAACGCATAGCACAAATAGAAAACAATGTTGCATCTTTAGAAAACAAGTTAAATAAGCCCTATATTAAAGAAAATCAAATTATATCTGAATATGAAAATGCTATAATTTATAATATTAATTATTCTGCAGGGCATATAACAGATGCTACACAAATTGCTTTTACGATTAGCAATTTAGATAGTTTGATTGTAGAAGCCAATGTCGCAGAGGAATTCATTAAAGATGTTAAAATAGGCCAGTCAGTAACAATAGTTCCTGTTGTAGACCGAACTAAAGAATTTGAAGGAAATGTAATATATGTGTCTCAAATGGCATTTAATAATTCTGGTGAAACGGTTGTACCTGTAAGAATTTCTATTAGTAATACAAATTCGTTTTTGCTTCCAAATTATAATGTTGATGTTTTTATAAAATTAGATAATTGATTATAAAACTTGGTATTTATGTACTGACCTTTGTCAAGTAGACAGATATTTAATTAAAATATTATGCACATTTGGATGCATGGTTTCGATATTCTAAAGGAGCCATGCATCTTAGTCTTTTTTGAAATTTTTTTCATTGTAAAATTTAATGTATTCAACTATTTTTCCTTAATGTTACTAACCGGATATAATGCTATGGGTTTTTCTATTCTTGTAAATCTTACTCAAAATAACCCAGTACATTTTCCACAAAAACCTTAACAATGTTTGAGTCAAACTGAGTGCCGGCACATTTTTCAAGTTCTTCTATGGCTTCTTCTTTAGTTTTGGACTTTTGATATGGTCTATTTGCTGTCATTGCCTCATAAGAATCAGCCACTGAAATAATTCTTGCTACTAAAGGAATCTCTTCCCCTTTCAATCCTCCCGGATAACCATTTCCATCCCAATGTTCATGATGATAGAGCACAGTTTCGGCGAGTGCTGCATATTCCTCCACTGATTTCAATATTTGATACCCTGCATCTACATGCCTTTTAATCACTTCAAACTCTTCTACTGTCAGTTTGCTCTGCTTATTCAGCAATTCTGGCAACACAGTAATCATTCCAATGTCATGTAATAAACTAGCTGTTTTGAGGTCATAGATCTCTTTTTCACTGAGATTCATAGCTATAGCAATGGCCTCACAGTATTGAGACACCCTTTCTGTGTGAATTTGCAATTGATCATAATTAAGATTAAGATTACGTAGCACTATATCAATAGTCTGACTTTTCATGTTTTTACTGAATTTCAGTTTATTTTTATACATATTATTATCTGCATTCTTTTTTATGATTTCTATATTTTGATCATTGCTAGTTTTAACAGCATAGCCAATTGACAAAGAGACTATAACAGAATCTATCTTTGCTTTTAAAGAGGCATCGTCGATTCTTTGCTTTATTTTTTCCGCCTGTTTTTCATCCGTACGGGGAAGCAGTATGATAAATTCGTCACCGCCCACACGACCTATAATATCATCTGCTCTGCACACTTTTGTCATAATATCAGATACTGTTTTTAGCAGTCTATCTCCTGTTTCATGTCCAAAGGCATCATTAGTCAGTTTTAGTCCATTCACATCTAAAACCATTACGGTGAAAGGCAGATTCCTTTCCGTATTTAGCCTTTTAACCGTATCTTCAATATATCTGCGATTATATAGGCCCGTGAGATAATCATGATAACTTAAATATTCTATCAGCTTTTCTTTTTCTCTTTTTTCAGTAAAATCCTTAAACACTAAGACTACACCTGTTGTTTTCTCATCACTATCACTTATAGGTGCGACACTATTTACTATAGGTGTTTCTTGACACATTTTAGATATCAAAATGGTATGATTGTCTAACTCTATAATCTCTCCTGTTTGCAATACCTTATCTACAGGGTTATCACATCTTTCCCTAGTGAATTCATTGATAATATTAAAAACTTTTTCCACTGGTTTGCCCCATGCTTCCTCTTGGGTCCAACCAGTGAGCTGTTCGGCTACTTTGTTTAATAACAACACATTACCTTGGCTATCCGTGGAAATAACTCCGTCACCAATAGATAAAAGGGTAGTTTTAAATTGTTGTTTTTCTATGTGAATAAGATCTTCCATCTTCTTGCGGTTTGTGATATCGTCTACAATCACTGCAAACTGCTTGTGCCGCGGAGAATAAGCAGATACACTAAAATATTTATTTAGTTCCATTGAATAATTCTCAAAATGATATGGATTCCCAGTTAGTGCCACCTTTCCAAAGGTTTCAATCCAGTGTTTTTCGGTATTTGGTAAAACATCTAATACTGTTTTCCCAATGATATCTTTACTAAAAAGTCCTGTAAGCTTTTCATAACTTTCATTTACACTAATAAAGCGATAATTAACAGCATTCCCGTCGTCGTCACATATGATCTCATGAACAGCCAACCCCTGTTGCATCTGTGTAATTAAAATTCTGAATTGTTCCTCGCTTATTTGCAATTCTTCAAACTGACTTTGTAACTCTTTTTTAATTATAGTTATCTCTTCAATTGAGGCATTTAATTTTTTATTAGAGGATATTAAGTTGATTTGACTTTCTCGTAATGCATCTACCATTTGTCTATGCTCATTTGCTACGATAAGAATTCGACCAATTACTACTGTGGCAATTGGATAAGTTATCATAATAGGTATACCCATAAGTATGATGGTACTAATACCTTTACCATTAGGAAGTATGAACATTAGTAGTATCATTGCAACATGAACAATAATACCCATTATGAAAATCAACCTTATTGTCACCTCTGTATTTCTTCTCTTATTTATTATATTAAGTATAATACCTATACTAGCAGAAGTAATAATCACAAGAATACCCATTATGACTCCTGTACCACCTTGATAAATACGAAAAATTGATGCCATTAATCCTGCTATTGCTGTAGCAAGTGGTCCAAAGAAAATTCCTGATAAGCTAATCATAACTGAACGACCATCAAAAATCAACCCAGGTGCTAACACTAATGGATTAAGCATTCCAATCACAGAAGCACTTCCAAAAATCAATCCTTGTAAAAGTGATCTTTTCCAGTTATTATAACTCCGCTGTTCAACAAACCCTGATATTATGCTTATCGATACTAAAATACAAAAATTATATAAAAGCTCAAATAATATTTTCAAAACTAATTCTCCTCGTATAATATGTTTAGAAATACATTCTATTAGTTTTCTAACATACTATTTATATTTTAGTACTGGATAGGTTATAATTAACTGGACAGTTTTTAAGGTCATGTAAAATCAAAATATAAAAACTAAGGAGCATGACAATGCCAGAATCAAAAAGCAAAAACCTCGTCGTAAATTTACAGCTGAATTAAAAAGCCAAATCGTTCAGTTATACCAAAATGGTAAAAGAAAATGCGATATTATAAGAATATGTAATTTTCTTTTTCTCAAAATCAAAATCTTCTACAACTTTGACACGCTGTGATTTAATATAATTAGATATTATATTTTTTTCTAAATCTGTGAATTCTTTTAGCATTTTATGCCCCCATCTTCTATCTTTTCTATTATACAGGATTTTACACATTTTGACAAATGGAAAAAGTAATGTTGTTTTTTTATAAAAAAAGCCGTAAAATTAGGGCTTTTTATTTATATGTTTCTAATTCTGTAAATGGTAAAATAAAGTAGTTCTTTCCAAAGTTAGTTCGATATAAAAAAGTATAATATAATGTAATAGTCGAAATTCTTTGAGAGTGGCTGTTATATGGATGAAATAATAAAGTTATTAGACAAATTATTATATACGAATATGGTGGGCTACCTTTATTATTTTGATGTTATATGTAGTTACCTTGTCGCTATATGATACTCTAATTCTAAAGTTACAAATAATAATGATTCTATATTTATAGAACTTGTTAAATCATTTAAAACCAATATTTATAACACTTAGTAATATTTTGTAATAACTTGTTGCATTTTATTGAAATATTTTGTATATTATTAATAAATAGAATTAAAGCAAGTAGAAGTTCAATGGATTAATAATGTCATTTATACAGTTTACAATCGATTAATAATATCCTAATACGCAATTTAATTATGATATATCCAAATATCCAAAACAGGAGATAAAAGTGACTATATCAATAAAAAATATAATAAAAGAAATGAAAAAAGAATATAATTTAAATCATTTAAAAGAAAATAGCGAGCAATTAAATCATAGTATTATTGATGAAACAATTCAAGATATCAAAGAAAAAAAAGAATTGCTTAAGAAAATGAAATATATTGCTACTCATGATGAATTAACAGGACTTTATAATCGTTTTTATTTTAATAAACAATTAGAAAATCTATGTCAACTTGATAAGGAAAAACATACTTCCTTCGCAGTAATTAGATTAAATATTAATGGTTTTAAATATATAAATAATGCCTTAGGGTACCAAATAGGAGACAGAGTAATTATTCAAATAGCTCAAATATTGAAAAATTTTTTGGGTGATAATTGTATTATATGCCGAAATGCTGGAATTTCATTTGGTATCATAATAGAAGAAATAAATAATATAGAAAAATACGAAAAAATAGCAAAGGATATTATAAACTTATTTTTATATCCAATTAAGATAGATAATTATGAATTAAATGTGAATTTAAATTTGGGAGTAAGTATTTATCCAGATGATGCACAAGATGCTGATTCTATTTTAAAATATGCAAACATTTCCTTGCATCGAGCAAAACAAGAAGGTATTAATAACTTTGAATTTTACTCGCCTAATATAGATATACATAATTATAAGCAATTTATACTTAGAAATGATTTAAGAAAATCTATTAATAAAAACCAACTTAAAGTTTATTATCAACCACAAGTCAACTTGTTAAATAATGAAATAGTAGGCGCGGAAGCATTAATTAGGTGGGATCATCCAGATTGGGGTATGATCCCACCTAATGAGTTCATTTCATTAGCAGAAGAAACAGGGTTTATTACTAATATAGGCAATTGGATGTTAAATGAGGTATGCTTTAATTATAGGCAATGGTTAAATGATGGATTGCAAGCAATAAAAATATCTATTAATTATTCCAGTATACAATTTTTCGAAGAAAACATTACAGATAATATTAGAAATACTATAAAAGAATATAATTTAGATACAAACTTTCTAATTGTTGAACTTACAGAGAGTGTTTTAATTAAAAACACACAGAAATTAGCCTCTGTTATTAAAAACCTGCATAATTTGGGAATACAAGTGGCACTTGATGATTTTGGAACCGGTTTCTCTTCTTTGTCATATTTAAATTCATATAATATAGATATATTAAAAATTGACCAATCTTTTATTAAGAATGTTCTAATTGACGAAAATAGTACTATAATAACTAAAACTATTATTTACTTAGCTCATGAACTTAAACTAAAATTAGTTGCAGAGGGAATAGAGAATTGGAAACAACTATCTTTTTTGCGAAACTTAAATTGTCATGTAGGCCAAGGTTATTTATACAGTAAACCAGTACCTTTAAAAGAATTCGTAAATATTTTAATCAAAAGAAAATGCAACCCTATTGTAGTTAATAATACTAAAACAGTTAATCTTGAAGAAAAGCGAGGATATTTTAGAATAAAATTTTATAAATTATTAGAAGCTAATATAACAATTATAGAATTTAAAAACAATCAATCAAATATAAGGAATTTTAAAGCATTAATAGATGATATAGGACCAGGCGGATTAAGCTTTTTTTCTAATATAGATCTTTCTATTAGCAAAGACACTACTATTCTTTTTAAAACAGAATTGCTTGACGAACGAATTACCGTTTATGGATTTCCTGTTTGGGTTAAAGAAGCAGACAGTTGCTTATATAAATATGGTATTAAATTTACAATTGATGAAAATAAAAGAGAAACCATAACAAAATTATTTAATTATGTTATGATTAAACAGAAAAATTACTATGAGTTTAATGGCAGATTTATTGAAATTTCTCCTGTACATTATTTTAACACACAAGCTTTTTTAGATAATAATATAGTATAAATACTTGAAGAACTTTAAATATCAATTATATCCTGTTAATCTATCTTAGTGAAAGAAGTTCCTTAATTTAATATAAATAAGGATTAAAAACAAAAATGACCTTATGAAGGTCATTTTTTTATATTCATAAGGGGGTCTCAGAATTTATTTTGGTTATCCGGGGATACCGAAAAGTATTATATCAAAATATGCTATTTATTTCAAATTGTTAAATTTTTCAATTGGAATTTTTTCTCGTAAAGCAAGTAATGCAAGCTGAAATACCATTATTACAACTTTATCAAAGGGTGCTTTTATATCATCCCATAGAAAAAGTTAAAGTAATAAGCGAAGAATACTTCTTTACTATACTTTGACTTTCTTCCCATAAAAAAATACCTCCAAGTAGATGATCTAATTTTTAATTAATTAGACTGTCTACTTTGAAGTATCATATCATTACCAAGTTTTTTTAATGTGAATTAAATAAAGCTTTGACAAACAAACTTAAGATTAAAATATTAAGTCTAAATCAAACAATCTTGTAATATAAATAAAATAAGCATCCTGTAAGGGGGGATTTTATGTATACTAAGGATTGTTTGCTTGTTGCTAATACATTTCCAGTTTTTAAAAAAGCTATAATTGATAATGAAAAAGGTGTTTATTTTTCAAATGAACTATCATTCATTAGAAAAGATGTTTATGATAGTACTAGTGAATATTTGTTTGATTTCAATATGGCTTTAAATCAATTTATTGCAAATTGCTATAATGATAAAGACTCGTTTTTTATAGAACATGAAATAAATTCAAGTTCAAATTTTAGGTTTTATGAAGTAGATAACGGATATTACCTTTATTTATTAAAAACAGAATTTTATTTTATATTTTTAAATTATGGAAAAATTACAGATATGGAATCTGTTCATAAAATTCCGCATTTTAAAAATAATGATTCGCTATCAAGATGTATTAAAAAAGAAGGAAAATTTTTTGCTATAACAAATACATATGACTCATTTTTAAGCTTTGCAGATATAAATGGAATAAAACCTAATTTAAATGCTAATGAATTATATTATGAATCATTTATAAATTCTATATATGAGACAGATTTATTACCAAGCATTGGAGAAGTAAAAGGTACTATTGATATATTTCATTCCAAAGAAAAAGGTATTTTTAAAGGTTTTAATTATATTGTTTTAGAAGATGTTGTGAACAATATAATTATAATTTTAGATTATTATGAAACAGTTTTTAAAGTTTAATAAAATTGTATAAAAATGGAAATACTCATAATATTATAAGAGAACTGTTAAAGTATAAAACAGTTTCTCTTTTTTTATGTAGTATTCGAAAGGTATTTTATATTGAATAAAACTACCTTCTATAATATAATTAATGGATGTACAATTTATTTAACAATTAAGGAGCAACAAATGGAAAACCAAGATAAATTAATAGCATTATTTAAATGTATTAGGGAATTATGTGGTCTTAAATACAAGCTTATAACAGATATAGATAAGCAAGTTTGGCATAAATTTGTTGATGAAATACCTGATGATAAAGAAAATATAACAATTAATTTTTTAAATATAAATATAAACATGGATTTAAACTCTGAGAATGAATTAGATTATGAAAATACAGTGTTTTTAAAAGTGTCAAAGCCTGAATTTTCTCCTTGTCCGTCGTTGCCTCAAACAGTTGTTGGATGGGTTAAAGAAAGTTATCTTAAATATACAAATGAAATTGAAATACTTGATTTTGATGAAGTATTGGATGAAAAATTTGATGATTCTAAAAAAAGAATTAAAGATTTTGATATATGGAAAGAAACTCGTGACAAATGGGTACAAGATCAAATTAGAATTGATAAAACAAGAAGTTTTTTCACAGAATTATACTTGAACTATATTTCTCTTGATAAGGAATCTGAAACTATAGAATTAATGGTCGGAGATGGATTATTAACTGAAAATCCAAGGGAAAATATATATCATCCTGTATTATTGAAAAGATTAAAAATGGAATTTGACTCAGAAAACAATGTTATAAGTATTGTTGATACTGATGTTGAATCTGAACTTTATACAGTTTTATTACAAGACATAGATTATATAAACCATGATGCAATAAATAAGTTAAAAGAACAGATTACAAACAATTTTTTGCATCCATTGGACAGAAAAGAAACTCCTATATTTCTTAAAAAACTTTTACATATGCTTTGTTCTAACAGCAAATTTATGGATGATGGCATAACTCAAATAAATGAAGATGATAAACTCATAATGTCTTTAAAACCTGTGTTTTTTATAAAGAAAAGGGATGGTGGGGTTTTTAAGGCCATTGATGATATTATTTCAGACATAGAACAAGACGGCATTGGAAATGGTCCATTGTTAGATATTGTTGGCGGAAAAAGAGTGGATGAAAATAAATCAGAGCATGGCTCTGAATTACTAAGTGATTTGAGCGCTCTTAATGGAGAAGACAAAGATATTTTGCTTTGCAAAGAAGCTAATCAGGAGCAATTTGAAATAGCAAAAAGAATTGAGAATTACAATGCAGTTTTAGTTCAAGGTCCTCCAGGAACAGGAAAAACTCATACAATAGCCAATTTAATGGGGCATTTCTTATCCCAGGGAAAAAGCGTTCTTGTTACAAGCCATACTAAAAAGGCATTAAATGTATTAATAGATAAAATCCCTGTTGGATTGCAAAGCCTTTGTGTTTCATTATTAGATGACACTAACAAAGATATGGAAAGGTCAATTGATGGAATTTCTGAAATAATATCAGGTCATTCCACTTTGGAATTAACTGAAACTGTGAGCAAACTTACATTAGAACGAAACAAAATATTAAATGAGCTGACAGAAACAAGAAATAAAATTACAAGCATAAAATTTAAGGAATACCAATCCATTGTATTGGACGGTAAAGGATATTCTGTTACTGAAGCTGCAACATTTGTAAATCAATTTGCTCAGGAACTTTCTTATATACCTGGTTCAGTAAAATTATATAAATCATTGCCTGTTAGTCAAGGTGAATTAGATATCTTATATCAAACAAATGAATTAATAAATTCAATTGAAGAAATAGAACTTAAGTTTGATTTACCCAGCACAGACTTAATTTTAACTCCATTTGATTTTAAAAATTGTATCTTTAAAATAACCGAGTTCAAAAAAAGAATATGTGAAATTAGTGAACAGCTTAGTTCGAACTGTGAATTAAATTTAGAAAACAAACATATAACTGTTAATAAAAAAAGTCTTATTAACAATTTAAATTCTATTGAATTAGAAAATTTAAAATCGTTATTGACTAACATGGATGTTATTGATGATTGGCTCATTAAAACAATCCTTGACGGAATAAGGGGTGGCGGTTTTAAGGATGTGTGGATCCAACTTCTTGAGAAAATAGAGGATACATCTAATTATGCTGCAAATTCTATCGGAACTGTAATAGGCAAAAAAATATTTGTCGACGAAAATATCAATATCACTGAACTAAAAGATACTTTAAATAATTTAAGCGATCATTTTGAAAAAGGTAAAAAAATATCTAAATTAGATTTGTTTTTCCACAAAACATGGGGAGAAGCTTTAGAAAAAACAAGTATTAATGATATTAAGATAAACAGTAAAGAAGATTGCAGTGTCATATTGAATTATATAATTTTACAGGAAAAACGAAAATCATTAGGAATACTTTGGGAAGAATTAGTTTTTAAAAGTGGAGGGCCAAGTTATACTGAATTTGGAACTGAGCCTGAAAGAATATGCTTAAAAAGATATGATAAAATAAAAAAACATTTATATTGGTATGAAAATGTAATATGTCCTATGACAAAAAGATTAGAATTAGCGGGAATTAACAAAGAAGCAGTATTTCCAAGTGTGGAGTATAATACAGAACTTGACGAATTAAAGGACAAGATCAACATTTTAACTAAAGTTTTGCCATTATACATTGAAGCCATAGAAATAATTTATATTAAAAATAATGAAATAACTAAACAATTAAATAATACAAAATTAATTTTAGAGTCTGCAAAATTAAAAGGTTCCGATGTTAGTTTTAAATTAATTCAATCATTGCTTGAAGAAAATATAGAGGAATATGAAATGAATTACAGCATTTATAAAACTCTATATACAAAATATCATTATTTAAATGAACGAAAGCGTATTTTAAATGAAATTAAAGAATATGCACCTGATTGGGCAGTTAATATTGAAAACCGCATTGGAATTCATGGAGAAAAAGAAGTTCCTGAAAATGTGGAGGGAGCTTGGAAATGGAAACAACTATCAGGTATCATATCAGAGATAATTGCAGAACCATTTGAACAACTGCTTAAAAAATCAGTTGAACTTAATTTAGAATTAAAAGATAAAACAGCAAAGTTAGCAGAAGCAAAAGGTTGGTATCAGTTATTATCTCGAGTTGAAAATGATATAGAAAAACAGCAAGCATTAAAGGGATGGAAACTCACAGTAAGAAAAATAGGAAAGAAAACTAAAAATGGTCCAAGATTATTAAAACAAGCAAAAGAGTTGATGTCTAAGTGCCAAACAGCAGTTCCTGCTTGGGTTATGACAATAAACAAAGCTCTTGAAAGCCTTGATCCTAAAACAAATAAATTTGATGTATTAATAATTGATGAAGCAAGTCAATCTGATATTTCAGCTCTTCCTATTATTTATCTTGCTAAAAAAATAATAATTGTAGGGGATAATGAACAAGTAAGTCCATTAGCAGTTGGAGTTGATCAAGATAAAGTTATTGCTGTTCAAGACATGTACATTAAAGGAATTAGCCCAATTTATCACTTGTTTGATTTGAAAACTTCTATTTATGACATTGCAAGCACCACATTTTCAAGCATTATGCTCAAGGAACATTTTAGAAGTGTGCCAGATATTATTGGATACAGCAACAAACTTTCCTACAATCATAAAATTAGACCTCTTCGTGATGAAAGCAGTTCTAACTTAAAACCTCCAACTATTGCTTTTAGAGTTGATGGAAGCAGGGAACGCAAAATTAATAAAGTAGAATCAGAAAATATAGTTGCTTTAATGATGGCGTGCATGGAACAGCCTGAATACGATGGAAAAACTTTTGGAGCCATATCTTTACTTGGAGATGAACAAGCAAAATTAATAAACGAAACAGCGATCCAGAAAATGAATTTAAAGAATTATGAACAAAGAGCCATTATGTGTGGTAATGCTTCACAGTTCCAAGGTGATGAAAGAGATGTAATTTTCATTTCATTAGTTGATAACAAAGAAGAAGAAGGACCACTGAGATTAACTGGAGAAGGTGCTGATAAATCAACAAAACAAAGATACAATGTTGCAATCAGCAGAGCCAGGGACCAATTATGGGTTGTCCATTCCTTAGATATATATAATGATTTAAAAAATGGTGATATGAGAAGGGATTTGCTTGAATACGTAAATAATCCAAAAGCATTTAATCAGTTAATTGAAAACTCAGATAAACAAGCAGAATCAGAATTTGAAAAACAAGTTTGTAGAAAATTAATTGCAAAAGGATACAACATAAAACAACAGTGGGAAGTAGGTTCATATCGAATTGATATAGTAGCTATCTCAGGTGAAAAGAAAATAGCTATAGAATGTGACGGTGACTGCTATCACTCAGGAGAAGATAAAATAATAGAGGATATGAAAAGACAGGCAATTTTAGAACGATTGGGCTGGAAATTCATCCGCATAAGAGGCAGCGAATATTTCTGTTATCCAGATAATACTATGAAAAAAGTTTATTCTCAATTAGACTCATATGAAATATATCCAGAATCATTTATAGACTTAGGATTAATAGAAGAAAAAGAAAATACCACTAATAATGATTTATTTAACCGAGTTAAAATCCGTGCTTCACAAATTTTAGGAGAATGGAACAACAACTATTAGAATAAGTAAAAAAAGAGGAAATAAATGGCTATAACAGTAAAAGATGTTTTGGAATTAGAAGGATTTAAAAAAGCAAAAGTAATTGCAGGTTTTGATGGGCTCAATAATACAGTTAAAAAAGCCACACTTATGGAAGTACCGGACATTTTTCTTTTTGTAGATGAAAATAGTCTTATAATAACTACTCTTTATCCTATTTTCAATAACTTAGAAAAGATGCAAAATCTTATACCAACAAGCTCAAAATTAAATGTATCCGGCATATGCATAAAAACTGAAAGATATGTCGATAAAATTCCTCAATTTATGATTGATCAAGCAAATGAACTAAATTTTCCTATTATTGAATTATGTAATAATGATAATTTATCTGACTTAGTTTCTGAAATTATCAATTTGTCTTTAGATCAACATATAGAAGCTCTGAAATTTCAGAATTACATTCATAATCACTTAATGAATTTTTTTCTTAAAGGGGAAGATGTAGATGCCTTAATAGATGAGTTTTCGCAATTAGTTAAATATCCAATTATTCTTCTAAACAACCGTATGCAGCTATTATCTGTATCGAAAGATATAAATAATAAAGAGGTAAAGGTTGATATTTCAGACAAAAAATTTAAACATGTAACATTTACAATAAATGTTGGTGTAGATGTCTATACAAAAGAAAATTATATAAAGCATTCTATTGAAGCAGGTAAAAATAAATTTGGATATTTAATCCTTTTGTATGGCGGTATTGATCATAATAATAATTTAATTATGGCAGTAGAAGAAGCTTCTTTATTGATTGCTTCTGCCTTCTACAAGAACTTTGCAGTTATGGAAAAAGAGAAAAACTTTCAAGATTCTTTCATAAGAGATATTCTGAATGGTGTAAATGGTTCACAAATGGAAACTATTATGAAAGCTAAAGCATATGGATGGGATTTAGAGTTCCCACAAGTTATGCTAATACTAAAAATTTTTCATAAAGAGGAAACATACAAAAAAAATGCTTATGAGAAGATTTTAAGTTCGCATTTAATCGAAAACATCCTCAGTAAGAAATTAAACATGAATGAAAAGAATACGAAAATAACATATATTGATGAGTCTCTTGTTATTTTTGTAAATGTAGCATTTATGAATAATGTGAAAGAACAGATGATTGAATTAGGTAATCAAATAAAATCTAAATTTGAAGGAAATTATCGTATTGGTATTGGTATATCAAATACTATTTTAAATGTAAATTCATTTCCTATTGCATATAAAGAAGCACATGATGGTCTTTCAATTGGGAGCAAGTTCAATGAAGATTCATTTATTAGTCATTATGAAGATTATCAATTATTTAGCATTATAGAAGATGTTAATAATAAAAATCTGCTATATAAATACGTAGACAATAAAATTGGTAAAATCGTAGATTATGATAAGGTTGCGAATATGGATCTTATGAAGACTCTTATAACTCTTACAGAAACATGTTTCAATTCTAAGGAGGCAGCAAGGAAATTGTTCATACATTATAACACCATGCGGTACAGAATAGAACGCTTGAGGGAATTAGACGTTGATATTAGTAATGGACTTGAGGTTGCTGAAATTGTTTTAGCTTACAATATCCATATTTGGCTCGAAAATAGTAGCGGTTTAAAGCAATTAAATTAACATTTGTTTTTATCTTATTTCTTCAATATAAAAAATTCATATATATTTAAAAAAGTTATTTCCATTGTTATTAAGTTACAATTGAAATAGCTTTTTTTGTATATTCTTTATGATGACTTAATAATGACATGGTGTTATAATTTGTAAAAAACAGGAAGTGATAAAAATAAGAAATAAGAAATAAGAAAGGAGAATTTTATTAGCTAATTAATTATATCTGTTCAATTTCTTAAAGATTAATTTTAAACGTTTAAATGTATAGGGATTTAAGAATTTAAAGCGTAATAAGGTAATTTTAAAAATAAAATTTGGAGGATTTATTTATGAATGCACTTGTATTAATACCATTAATAATTATATTAGTTTTTATGCTTAGAAATAAACACATGTTGATTGCAGGTATGCTTGGAGGCATTTGTGCTATGATCATTGGTAAGGTTGGATTAGCAGAAGCTAGTACAATCATAATGACAACAATTCCAGGTATGACAAGTATGATCACACCAGTCATTTATTCAACTACTGCCTTGGTAGTAGCGAAAGCAGGCGGTTTCGATGCACTTATGAGGATAAGCCGTAAACTTATAGGAGACAAGCAATACATTATTGCAGCTGTGATTGTACTTATTCAATCATTAGCTACATATGCAGCAGGCTTAGGAGCAGGTAACACAATGGTTACAGGACCTCTTGCTTTTGCTATTATTGGAGCAAATCCAGCAGTAATAGCAGGTATGGCAATTGGAACAGCTGCGAGTTTTATGACATCACCTTCAGGAGCTGATGCAGCAACTATTTCTAAAGTTGCAAATATTTCTATAACTGATTATTCAGATACTATGCTTCCTTACGCAATTGGCATGTGGGTTATAGCTATGGCGATTGCTGCTTATGGAGTTTGGAAAAAAGGTGTTTTAATTAAAGAAGAAGATGTAAAAGAAGAGATTTCTACAAAAATGCTTTGGAAAAACGCTATACCGCCAATTTATTTTTTAATTGTCGTAGTAGCAAGCAAGTATTTAAATCAAATAATTGGTTATCACGTTTTCAGTCCGATATTCAATATGATAAGTACATTGGCTTTAACTACTATTATAACAAGACAGTCTGTAGATAAAATATCCGAGGATTTAGTACAGAACTCAGCGTTTTTGCTAACAAAATTATTCACCATTGGTATTTTTCTTGGATTTATTAATATCCTATCTGAGATTGGAACATTTACTTATATTGCAGGATTTATTAAAATAGTGCCTCAATTCATATCAGTACCTGCTGCTATTTTAATAGCATTTTTGATAGCTATACCAGCAGGTGGTTACAGTGTGGGTGTGAGTGCATTGATTATGCCGATTCTGGTAGAATCTCAGTTGTCTATAGTACAATTAGGATTAGCAGCATTAGCTATAGGTGTAGGAACTCAAATTAGCCCAGCACAGATTAATGTAGCTTCCCTATCACAAACATTTAAACTTGATATGCCGTCTATCATAAAGATAAATATCCCTTATATGGCCATAAGTATTTCACTATTATGTATCATTGGTTTCTTTGTATAGGCGTATAAAATAAAAATTGAAAATACAAAATCCTGAGGAGGAAAAATCAAATGCAAAAAATTGAAGTTTTTAGAATAGCTACAGGTTCACCAGATGATATTTCAGGTTTAAAAGAACTTATAGAAAACAAAAAAATTAATCCAAATGAAATCATAGCTGTGCTTGGTAAAACAGAAGGTAATGGCTGTGTTAATGATTTTACACGTGGATTTGCAACACAGTCATTAGCTTACTATTTAGCAGAAGAATTAAAAATCAGTGCTAATGAAGTAAAAGAAAAGGTTGCTTTAGTTATGTCCGGTGGAACAGAAGGAGTTATGGCTCCACATCTGACAGTTTTTGTTAAGAAAGAAGTAGAATCAGAAGGGTTTAATGAAAAACGATTAGCTGCTGGTATTGCTTTCACGAGAAATTTCCTACCTGAAGAATTAGGCCGTATGGAGCAGGTAATAGAAGTTGCAAGAGCTGTAAAAGAAGCAATGGCAGATGCACGAATTAATAATGCAGAAGATGTTCATTTTGTTCAGATTAAATGTCCATTATTAACTGCTGAAAGAATGGAAGATGCTGCTAAACGTGGCCATAGTGTTGCAGTTAATGACACATACAAATCAATGGCATATTCAAGAGGTGCTTCTGCTTTAGGTGTTGCCCTTGCACTTGGTGAAGTTACTGAAGCTGAACTAAGTAATGAAGTTATTTGCCATAATTGGGATATTTATTCAAGCGTTGCTTCAACTTCAGCTGGAGTAGAACTTATGAATGATGAAATAATAATAATTGGAAACTCTGTTAAATCTGCAAGTGATTTGGTTATTGGCCATTCAGTTATGAAA
>DIVM01000122.1 GCA_002435835.1 Firmicutes bacterium UBA6132 | reverse complement strand
TGCATCGATAAATACATCACCTTCATATAAATTACCGTCAGCATCTTCAACGCTTGAAATTCTTTCGTTTTTAATATCTATTTTTGTAATTCTTGAATTAAAAACTATATTAATTTTTAAATTTTCTAAGTGTTTTAAAACTTCACCGTGTGTTTTAGCTATATCATAAAGATTTGCATGTTTATGTCCAGGGAATTCAATATTAGTATGTCTTGAACATTTATCACAAATTTCAAAAAGATCTCCGCTGCCCATAGCGATAATTTCTTCTGTTGCTGTATATCTTCCATTGTTTCTCATGATACCGCCAACTAATCCAGTACCAAGAAGCATATCAGTTCTTTCTAATAAAGTTACCTCTGCACCAGCTTTTTTAGCACTTATTGCTGCTGCACAACCGGACCATCCACCACCAACAATAACTATTTTTTTCATTTTAGCCTCCAATTTAAGTAAGAATTTTAGTGTGTTAAATATAAAAAAAACAAGGCAATTAAAAAACTAATCGCCTTGTTTATATAACAAAAAAATTATACGCGTGTACAAAACGATAGCTCTCCACCATATGGTGACAGTCGCAGGACTCTTAATCCTGAAACCAGGCATGAATTATAGAGAATAATTCATCCTTCGGGGCCCTTCCCTTTTAGTAATAATCATTAGTATCTCTAATACCTCATCTTACTTACTCTTGTTAGGCCCGCCTCTATCTTTCGATATTCTATTAATGTTATTATAATGCCTTATAACTATTTATGCAACAGGTTTTCTATAAAAAAATAAAGTTAATAAAATAACATCTATTTTTATCTCTTGTTTTCAACATTTATTAGGACAAACTTTTTTTGTGTTGAATAGTTATTTTGACAGTTAACTTTAGCTTTTGCCTAATTATACATTACTCTAAAAGTTTAATTTCTGAGGCTTGTCATCCTGAGCAATAGCGAAGGATCTTATTGTATAAATCATATTATTTTATAATTGCCAGGAAAGATATAAAAAGTTAATATTGTAATAAATTGGAATATATAAAAACGTTGTCAAAATAAAAACAAAGAAGTATAATGTTATTAGAATAAAATTTTAATTTTAATTGTAAAAGGGGACAAAAAATGATTAAAGAAAATTCTATTAAGCTAGAAGAAGTTATGAATGAAATGGGATATATTGCAGACACATTAAGTATTGTTGCAGATTCAATGGTATCAAATATGAGCAGTGGAGAAGAGTTTGCAAGCACAATTTTTTTAATGAAAAAAATGCTTTTAAACAATGCAGAAAGCATTAATGATTTATTAAAAGATGAAATTGCATAAGTAAAATAATTATTAAAATTGTAAGTTTTACATAATATTATTAAAGAAATCTTCAAAAATATTTTTGAAGATTTTTTTATACCATATATTTATACCCAAATAACGATTGACAAAACATGTATTTTTTGGTAAACTATTTTAAATACGTTTTCCTTGTGAATCGTATTCATATCATTTTAATTTAGACTAAAGAAATATTAAAACTTAAAGAAATATTCTAAAATGGAATTCGAAAATAGGACAAGTCATAAATAAATTAACCTATATATAACTATATTAAACTTCAGATGAAAGGAATGTATAATTTATTATTAATTTAATTATACAATAATACAGATGAAAAAAATAGTAAAGACTCTTTTAATAACTTGTTTATCAACAATCATTTTATGCTCAACTGCATTTGCAGCTGAAAATGGAACTGTTATAGCAAATATTCTAAATATAAGAAGTGGCCCATCTACTAATAACTCAATAGTGGGCAAGCTATATGTAGGAAATTCAGTAAGTATAATAGCAAAAGAAAACAATTGGTATCAAATAGAATACGGCACTCAAAAGGCATATGTGTCTGGGGATTATGTTAGTATAAATGCTACATCACGTAGTTCATTTAGAACTGATGATACAACTATAAGCAACGAAGTAGTGTCTTATGCAAAAAATTATATAGGAGTTCCATATAGATATGGAGGAACAACTCCACTTGGTTTTGACTGTTCAGGTTTTACACAATATGTAATGAAAAATTTTAACATTTTTCTACCACGATCATCAGGGGATCAATACTCAATAGGAACAAGAGTTTCAAAATCTCAACTTATAGCAGGTGATTTAGTATTTTTTAACTCAGCAGGGTCTAATAGAATTAACCACGTAGGAATGTATGTAGGTGATGGTAAATTTATTCATGCTCCAATGCCTGGGCAATCTGTAAAAATTGATTCTTTAGTATCAGGATATTTTAATACATATTATTACGGTGCTACAAGAGTATTAAAATAAAAAAACTAAAACTAATTAAGAAATTAAAACCCCTAAATTGAAAAAATTCAATTTAGGGTTATTTTATTATTATTTTATAGAATTATCATGTCTAAACGCTTTTGCTTGATTTGCAACTTGTTCACTTAATTCTACAGCTCTTTTTGTAGACATAAATCCGCCTATATATCCATTTTGTCTTGATGTCATATTTGCTCTGTCTGTAACAGTAGGGTTAGCAATATCCAATTCTCTTGCAACTTCAGCTTTCATTTGATTTAAAGCTATTCTTGCTTCAGGAGCTACCATATTTTTTCTGTCCATTAAATTACCTCCAACTTCAAAATGTATTTATAGTTATTATTTGAATAAATGCATTATTTAAACTGTTATAATTTGTATGAAAAGTTATAAAAGTACAATTAAAAAATCCTCAGTAGAGGATTTTTTAATATTTTGCCATTAAGCTGAGATAAATTTATTTATCATTATTATTATCTTTATTATTGTCTTTTTTGTTTTCTAATTTGTTATTATTGTTTTTAGCTTTATTTGCGTTGTGAGCTTTGCCTCTTCCGTTTTTTTCATTTTTATCTTTTGCCATTTTATTTTTTCACCTCTTTTTATATAAAATATTTTAATTACATTATTTGCTTTGTTGAAAATAATATACTTATTTTGTATTGAAATTTAAGAATAAATTACCATGAAATTAATTATTATTAAATTTACTTTAGTGTTTATTATGATATATAATATTAAGTATAGATTTTTTACATAAAATATGTTTAGGAGAATAAATTTTGAATCATTTTGTTTTGTTTGAAAACGTATGTAAATATTATAATATGGGCGGTATGAAAATTGCAGCTTCTGATAATGTTAATTTTTCTATTAATAAAGGTGAATTTTGTGTAATTGTAGGCCCAAGTGGAGCTGGTAAAACTACAATATTAAATATGCTTGGTGGAATGGATTCATGTGATAGTGGAATCATTAAATTAGATGACTGTATAGTTAGTAGCTTAAATGAAAGGCAGCTAACAGATTTTAGGAGATATGATGTTGGCTTTGTTTTTCAATTTTATAATTTAATGCAGAATTTAACAGCTGTTGAAAATGTGGAGCTTGCATCTGAAATATGTAAAAATCCAATGGACCCAAGATTAGCACTTGAACAGGTTGGATTATCTAACCGAACACAAAATTTTCCTGCACAGCTATCAGGAGGAGAGCAGCAACGTGTTTCTATAGCAAGAGCATTAGCCAAAAACCCAAAGATTTTACTTTGTGATGAGCCAACAGGAGCTCTTGATTATAACACTGGTAAAAATATTTTAAAGCTTTTGCAGGACACATGTCGTAATTTTGGAAAAACAGTTATTATAGTTACACATAATTTAGCATTAACTCAAATGGCTGACAGAGTAATACATGTAAAAAATGGGACCATTCAAAAAATAGAGCAAAACGCTAATCCATTACCTGTTGAAAGGATTGAGTGGTAGAGTGAAAAAAACATTTTTAAAAATTATTTTTGATGAAATAAAATCGAGTTTCGGACGGTTTGCAGCAATATTTTCTATAGTTGCTTTAAGTATTGGTTTTTTATCAGGCCTTTTAGTTTCTACGCCAGATATGAGAGCAACTGCTGACATATATTATGATGAAAACAATACAGCAGATATATTTATTAAAGCAACTAAAGGACTAACTAAGAAGGATATAGATGCGGTATCTAACCTAAGAGGCGTAAAAGAAATAATGCCAGCTTATGTCATAGATTCTTTGCTTAATGTAAATAATGAAGTTTTAACTGCTAAAATATTCGGTCTTCCTATTTTGAAAAATGGAAATAATCTAATAAATAATTTACAAATTATATCAGGAAGAATGCCTTTAAATGAAAAAGAATGCGTAGTAGAAAAAAGTTGGGGCACTATTTCAGAAATAGAAATAGGCAGCAAACTTACTATTTCAAAAGAAAATGAAGACTATGAAAATATAGTTGATACATATAATGTTTTAGAATATACAGTGGTAGGAATTGTTGAAAATCCATTTTATTTTTCAGTTGAAAGTGAAAGATCAAGCATAGGAAATGGAACAGCAAATGCACTTGTTTATGTTGATGAATCATGTTTTTCTATGAGCGTGTACACGGACTTTTTTATAAAAATTAATGATTCAGAAAAATATATGGCATTTACTGATGAATATGAAAATTATGTAGAAAATTATGTTGAAAAGCTAAAAACTATTGGAATAGAGCAATCTTTAATCAGAATTTCAGATATAAAAAATGAAGCATACAAAGAATTAAACGAAGGAAAAAAAGAATACGAAGATTCAAAAGAAGAAGCTGAAACAGAACTTTCTGATGCTGCAATAAAAATAGCAGATGGAAAAAGAAAATTAATTGATGCGTCTTTAGAAATTAAAGATGGTAAAATAAAATTGCAAGATGCAAGAGAAACATTAAAAAAAGAAACAGATGATGCAATAACAAAAATAAATGATGGATATGAAAAAATAAGTGAAGCTAAAATAGAGCTTGATGACGGTGAGTTAAAATATGCTGAAGGAATAGTTGACCTTGAAAATGGCCAAATAGAATATACGGATGGATTGATGAAATTTCTTGACTCTGAAAAGGAATTATCAGAAGCTCAAGCAGAATTTAATCGAGGAGAACAAGAGTATTTAGATGGAATAAAAGAGATTGAAGAAGGAAAAGAGAAAATCAAAGAAGGTAGCAAGAAGCTTTCTAATGCAAAAAGCATGCTTATAGATGCAGAAAATCAATATGAAGCAGGAGTAAGAGAATTAAATAATCAAACAGAGCAATTTAATGCACTTATAGATCAAATAATTAATATATTAAATCCAAGCGGCCTAACTTTTGCTTCAAGGGAAGACTTCTTTAATTCACTTCAAAATGATGAAACAGGCATGGTTAAAGCTGCTGTAACTTTAGTATTAACAAATATGAGAGATGCTGTATCTCAGCAAATTTCTATTTTACAAAATCAAAATATAGATCTACAAAATAGCATTGCAAATTTAGAACTTCTTATTGAAAATATTAATAATGGTTCAATTGTTTTAGAAGAAGGACAATCTTTAGAAAATTATCAATCACAGCTTAATACTTTGAAAGAACAGCAACAGATTTTACAAAGCAATATTAATGCCTTACAAGGTAATTTGCAGGGATTGCCTCAAAACTCAGAATCCCTTCTTTATAGCTATAATGCATTAAAGCAAGGTGAAGAAAAACTTGTAGAATCTTCAGTGCAAATAACAAATGGTTGGGAAAAATACTATGAAGGTCGCGATAAACTAAATGATGCTAAAGAACAAATAAAAG
The DNA here is from genome assembly GCA_002435835.1 of Firmicutes bacterium UBA6132. The sequence goes on along the minus strand of DIVM01000122.1, from coordinate 4,193 downwards.
AAGCTGAAAGAGAATTAGAAAAAGCAAAAGAAGAAATAGAAGAAAATCGTATTAAATTAAAGGATGCTTGGGTAGAACTTGAGGATGGGCGTTTAGAACTACAAGAAGCCAGCTTAGAATTAAAAGATGGACTTTTAGAAGCTGAAGATGCAAGAAAAGAACTTGATGAAGGCTGGGCAGAATATAACGATGGATTAATTGAGTTAGCAGATGCTGAAAAAACCTTAAAAGATGAAATAGCTATAGCAGAAATTAAAATAAAAGATGGTGAAATAGATTTAGCTAATGGGCAAAAGGACTATAATAAGGGTATAACTGAAATTAAAGACAATGAAATTAAATATCTTGATGCTAAAAAAGAAGCTGAAATAAAATTAGCAGATGCATCAGTTGAATTATTTGATGCGGAAAAAGAAATAAATAATTTACAAACTCCAGAATGGTATGTGCTTGACAGAAATTCAAATGTAAGTTATGCAAGCTTTTCTGCAAATGCAGGAAAAGTAAGTGATGTAGCAAAAGTTTTTCCAGTATTCTTTTTTCTTATAGCAGCTTTAGTAACATTAACTACTATGACTCGAATGGTTGAAGAAGAACGTACTCAAATTGGAACATTAAAAGCGTTAGGTTATAGAAAATCAACTATTATATCAAAATATATTATTTACAGTGGACTTGCCAGTACTTTAGGATGTGTAGCAGGAATTTTAATAGGATTTAGATTGTTGCCAAGCGTTATTTGGAATGCATATAGAAGTATGTATCATCTACCAAACTTAACAAACCAAATGTTATGGCGTTATGCACTTCCAGAAGCTTTCATAATAATATTGTTAACTGTAGCAGTTACTTATAATGTTTGCAGCAGTTCACTTAAAGAAAAGCCTGCGACTCTAATGCTTCCTAAAGCACCAAAAGCAGGAAAAAGAATTTTTCTTGAACGCATAGATTTTATATGGTCAAGAATGAAATTTTCTTATAAGTCAACAGCAAGAAATATCATGAGATATAAAAAGCATTTAATTATGACAGTGGTAGGAATCGGAGGTTGTACAGCTTTAATGCTCACAGGATTTGGTCTTCTTGATTCAATAGGAAGCATTGCAAATACTCAATTTATAGAGTTGTATAAATATGATTTAAATGTTGGGCTTGAAGATGTTGAAGAATATGATTCAATATTAAATGAATTTTTAAATGATAAAAATAAAGTTGAAGATTATGCAAAAATATATACTGAAAATGGTTACGTATATAATAAAAACGAAAAAATATCAACAACAATAAAAGTTGCTGAACATTCAAATGAATTAGCAAAAGTAATAAATTTAAGGGATAGATCATCTGAAAACGAAATTGAGTTTAATGATTCATCAGTTATAATGACAGAGAAACTTGCAGAAATAATGGGATTAAAAGTAGGAGATATCTTTACACTTGAAAATAGTGATAGCAAAACTGCTGAATTTGTTTTAACAAATACAACTGAAAATTATGTTGGTTGTTATATTTATATTAATAAAAATGATTATGCAGAATTTTATAAAAAGGATATAGAGTACAATACTTTGCTTGTAAATACAACGGAAGAAAAAAGCCAAGAAGAATATATAAGCGAACTTTTGACAAGTGATTCTGTTATGAACGTAGAACCTGTAACTCAAATAAAAAAATCTTTTGATAGTCTTCTTTCAAATATTGAATATATTGTAGTTGTAATAATTTTAGCCTCAGGAACTTTGGCTGTAATTGTTCTATACAATTTGACAAACATAAATATAAACGAAAGACGAAAGGAACTTTCGACACTAAAAGTTCTTGGTTATCACAATGAAGAAGTAGCGTCCTATGTTTTCAGAGAAACTACAATTTTGAGTGTAATAGGAACAATAGTAGGTTTGCCTTTAGGAACATGGCTTCACACATTTGTAATTCAAACTGTAGAAGCTGTAAACCTCATGATGGGAAGAAGTATTTCATTTAAAAGTTATATATATTCAGTTATAATAACACTGATATTTGCAATGCTTGTAAATTTGATCATGTACAGAAAACTAAGAAAAATAGAAATGGTTGAGTCTATGAAAGCTATAGACTGATAAAATTAATATAATTTTGAAGCGCTGATTCAGCGCTTCTTTTTATGATAAAATCTTATGTTATACTTCTATAAGTGTTGTAAATGAAATGTAGGAGGCATCATAATAATTGAACATTTAAAACAGATTTTGACAACATAATACAATAACGTTAGTTTAAAATAATAGGAAAAAGGAGTAAAAGATGTTACTAAAAAATTGCAAGCTGATACCTGAATTAACTGGAAATATTTATTATAACTTAGGCGATATAGAAATTGATGGCTGTATTATTAAATCAGTACATGAGTCAGGAAAACTTATTGAATATGAAGGAGAAGTAGTTGACTTAAATGGTAAAACTGTATTACCAGGATTTATTGATCTACATGTTCATATTGGATTGTCAGGAGGAAGTGTACTTGAAGACAATATTAAATCTGTTGGAGAACAAGCATATGACGCTCTTTATTATGCACAATCCACTTTAAAAGCAGGTTTTACTACCATTAGAGATGCAGGAGCAAGTAATGGTGTTGTAACTGCTTTAAGAGACTCAATTAATTCTAAAAAAATAATAGGACCTGATATAATTGCATGCGGAAAAGTATTGACACCAACGGAAATCGGCAATGATTTTTTTAAAGATTTATATTCTGAGTTTAATGGACGATATGATGCTATACATGTTGCAAGAGAAGAATTTAAAGCAGGAGCCGACTACATAAAAGTAATGGGTTCAGGTGCATTTATGAACCCAGGTGGAGAGCCTGGTGCTGTTATTTGCTTAGATGAAGAATTAAAAGCATTGGTAGAAATAGCTAATTTAAAAAATTCTTATGTTTCGGTACATGCCCATGGACCTAATGCAATTAAACAGGCAATAAACTGCGGTGTTCGTACAATTGAACATGGCTCCATGGTAGATGAAGAAGGAATCGAAGAGCTTAAGAAAGGAAATTCATTTTTAGTTCCTACCATTATAGGATTGTTTACATGGGATGAAAGAACTAAAAATAATATCCGTGAATGGAGAAAAATAGAACAAATGCTAAAAGTAATTGAAAACAGTATGAAAAATTGTTATAAAGCAGGATTAAAACTTGGATTTGGTACTGACATGGGAGTTCCTGATTGTTTCCACGGTGATAATGGAAATGAGTTTATAATAAGACATGATTTAATTGGAATGAAACCCCTTGATATACTTTTACAAGCAACTAAGTACAGCTCAGAAATAGCAAGGATAGATCATGAGTTTGGGACAATTGAAAAAGGCAAAAAAGCAAATTTAGTAGTTGTAGATGGTGATCCTCTAAAAAATATTAAATGTGTGAGAGATTCAATTTTTAGTGTATTTAAAGATGGACAAAAAATTAATTTGTAAAGAGGTCAAGATGGATAATTTAAGGTATAAAATTAGTAATTGGTTGGCTGAAAACAAAGGGTCAATGATAAATGACACAATGGAGTTACTAAAAATAAATTCTGAATCATATAATAGAGAAGAAGTACAAAAAGCTTTAAATAAAACTATGGAAATAGCTGAAAATTTGGGATTTAAAACTGAAATCAGGGCAAATGGGGAAGTAGGGGTAGTATTTTTCGGCAAAGGTGTAGAAACTTTGGGTATACTTGCTCATATTGATGTAGTACCAATAGGGGACATAGCAGCATGGACACATTCACCATTCGGGGAAATTTTTGAAGATAAAATATTTGGACGTGGAATAATAGACAATAAAGGTATGGTTATTTCATCACTCTATGCTATGGCAGCAGTTAAATCATTAAATATGCCAATTTATAAAAATGTTGAGCTAATAATAGGGACAAGGGAAGAAATATCTTGGGATGACTTATTAATATATGAAAAAGAAAATCATTCACTTCCTAATTATGGTTTTACGCCTGATGGAGAGTTTCCTATAATTAATAGAGAAAAAGGAAATTGTGAACTATGTATAACATTTGCCGATGAGAGTTGTGATGGTGAATTTGAATTGATGGATTTAAAATCAGGTGAAGCAGTTAATTCTATTCCTGATAGTGCATGGGCAAAAATAAAAGGAAATTTTGATATTTTAAAAAATCTTGTTTTAGAATTCAATGTAA
>DIVM01000163.1 GCA_002435835.1 Firmicutes bacterium UBA6132 | reverse complement strand
TTTCATCTAAAAATAATGTACCATTGTTAGCTTCCTCAAACCTTCCTATACGTTTTTCACCAGCACCAGTAAAAGCTCCTTTTTCATGTCCAAACAATTCTGAATCTATAACTCCTTCAGAAAAAATCTGGCAATTTACAGCTACAAAATTTTCATCTTTTCTATCGCTTACATTATGTATATATTTAGCAATTACTTCTTTACCTGTTCCTGATTCACCAAGAATTAATATGTTAGCATTGCTCATAGCAGCCTTTTCTGCAACTCTTAAAACATCTTTAAATTTATCATTATTACTGTCAAGCAAATAATCAAAATGTATTAGTTTATTTCTTATTAATATATTATCTTTTTCAAGTTGATTAATTTTAACTAATTTTTCTATTTCTTTTAAAAGGACTTCAGGATCACTTCCTTTTACAAAATATCCAAAAGCACCTAACTTCATTGCACTAACAGCACTTTCAACAGAACCAAATCCTGTGACGAGCATAACTTCACAAGTGTATTGATTTTCTTTGATTTTTTTTAATAAATCAATTCCGCTCATACCTTCCATTTTCAAATCTGTTAACACGAGGTCAAATATTTGTTCTTTTAGAATAGTTAAGCATTCTTCACCAGAAGAAGCCATAACTGTTTCATATCCTTTATCTTCTAAAATTATTTTATATACATCTCTAAATTCTATTTCATCATCGACTACAAGTATTTTAAATTCATTCATTTATGCGTCCTCCATTAATGGAAACTTAAGTTTAAATACAGTTCCATTTCCAACTTGACTTTCAACCTGTATTTCTCCGTTAATTTTTTGAACTTCGCTGTAAACAATATAAAGTCCTAGTCCAACACCTTTACCAACTTTTTTAGTCGTAAAAAATGGGTTAAATATATGTTCAAGATTTTCTTCTTCTATTCCATTTCCATTATCTTTAAAATCAATATATAAATAATTTTCATCAACCATACAGTCAATATTAATAATTCCATCATCTTTAACTTCATCTATTGCATTTGAAAGCAAATTGAGAAAAATATGATTTAACGATTCTATTTTTGTATTAAACTTTATATTTTCATCGCAGTTAATAATAATATCTATATTATCTTTAGATATTAGTTTACTTTCGAGAGAAATAATATCTGTAATTATATCCTTCAAATTTATAATCTTAAATTCATCATCACCTATTCGAGAAAAATTAAGTAAATTATCAACCATTTTGCCTGCTCTTAGAACTGAAGACTCAATTATGTTTATGGATTTTCCTATTAAACCATCTTCTAAATTTATCTTACCCTTAAGTATATAACAATAATTTCTAATAAGCCCTAAAGGATTTCTAATTTCATGTGCTAACCCCGCTGCAAGTTGGCCTACAGCAATCATTTTGTTTTGCTGAATCATTTGCTGCTGGCTTATTTTTTGATCAGTTATATCTTCTATTACTATAAGCATCCAATTGTCTTCATACTCCAGAGGTCTTGTGTAAAAATAATAAAATTTTCCTTTATAAATTATTTCTTTTCTACTTTTTTCTTTTACATTTAAATTCATATTAACACTGTCAAGTATAAATAGTTCTTTATAATATTTACCTATTACATTTTCCCTTGTTTTGTTAAGCCAAGTAATATATGATTTATTAACATTTAATACAATACCCTTTTCATCTACAACTACTAAATAATCAGTCATAGCATCAATAGTCATCTGCAAATCATTTCTACTTTTATGTAACTCAACTGTTTGCTTTTTAACTTCAATATTTAGAAAGTAATTCCACAAACCAATGATTATTAAAATAGAAGAAACTACTGCCAAAGAAATAAGAGTTACACCCGAGACATTTTCTTTGTGTATGGGAGTAGATATACCAAACCATTTTTGTTGTATTTTCTGTACAAATTCTTTCTTCTTAAGATTTAATATCCCTTTATTTAATATTTTTAATAGATCTTTATCAGTTTTTTTAATACCTAATCTTATGTCCCGTTCATATAGGGGTTGACCTAAAATATTTATTTTATCTTGTAAATTTAGTTCTCCTGTGAAATTCATAACTACAGGTTCTTCACCTATAATAGCATCAACTTTCCCATCTTGAAGAGCTATTATAGATTGTTGTATATCTTCAGTATTTACTATTTCGATTTTTGGCAAATAACTAAGAATAAATTCATTGGCGTAATCTCCAGATTGAACCGCAACTTTATGTCCTGATAAATCCTTAAGAAATTTTATATCTTTATTTTCTTTCATAGTCATTACTACTGATCTTAACGTATAAATTTCATCAGTAAATAATAGATATTCCTCTCTTTTTTCACTATAAAAAAGTTCTGTCATATCACCTTTTCCATTTATAACGCTGTTTAATGCGTCTTCCCAAATCATAGGAATAAATTCTATTTCTGTTTCTAATTCAATTGATAATGCAGTTATATAATCTAAAACCAATCCTTTATATTGATCACTTACTTTATCTTTAAAAGCAAAAGGAGGATTATTCTTATCCGTTACAAAATATAATGTTCCCCTTTCTTGTAGATACTGCATTTCTTTATCAGATATTTTTTCTGAATAATTTAAATATTCAAATAAATTTAAATCAAATTTATTATTAAAATATTGATTAAAACCAGCAATCAATACTATGATTATTATAAAAAGAATAAATTTTGTCATCTTTTTATTATACATATACACTCTCCATATTTTACTAAACATTTTTAAACATTATATCTAATATACTATTTTTTATCAAGTTGTAACAATAATAAAATTAATACAAAATAAATTACACAAAAAACAGCTTATTCAGCTGTTTTAAAAAATCATTTTAATAATAAAACTAAATCTTCAGGTATTTTTAAATATAAATCATCATTATTTTGTATGTCATGCCATTGTTCTTTTACTATTTTATAAATTAAAGTAGAATTAGTTGAATTTTCATCATTATTTTTCATATTCTTATTTTCAAATAAAACAGAATATCCATACATATCTTCTATTACTTTAATAATTTTTAAATTCATTATATTTTTTTCTATTTTAAAATTATCTTTACTACAAATTTTAAAACTATGAGAATGAATTCCCACATATTTAATATCAGCAAATACCTTGTTTTTAGTTTGTATGATAATACCCCAATCAACTGCATATATACTGTTATCATTTAATACTTCACATTTAGAAATATTTTTACAACCTGTAATTTTAGCTACAGAAGCGTACTGAGGATTTTGAAATAATAGTTTTGTATCTCCAAAAGCAACTGAATTTCCATTTTCAATAATCAATATATTTTTGCAAAATTTATATACTTCTTCCATGCTGTGAGTTACCATCAAAACATCACCATGATAATATTTAAGCAACTCTAAGACTTCGGTTTGAAGAGTATCTTTTAAGTAAGAATCAAGAGCTGAAAATGGTTCATCAAGTAAAAGCACATCCGGTTTATATGCAATGCATCTTGCTAAAGCAACACGTTGTTGTTGA
>DIVM01000213.1 GCA_002435835.1 Firmicutes bacterium UBA6132 | reverse complement strand
TCTTTTATTGTAGGGAAGTTTTGGAAGTCATATGTACACCATTTTGATGAAGAAGGCATGAAGCTTCCAGAAATTAAAGCTCCGTCAAGCACTTCATTTGGATTCATAAATGAAGGAACATATTTGTTCATATCCCAACCATATACTAAATCATTGTATCCTAACTCTTCCATTTGCGATTGAGGTTGCATAACCAAAACTACTGATGGAAGTTTATTAACTTCTTCATTTCTTTTAATTACTGGATCAAGTTCGTAAACTTCTATTTCTTCAGGCTCTAAATCTTTAACTGTAGCACCTAAATATTCTGCAAATTTATGAGCTGCCAATCTTATGGCTGTGTTTTTCTTTTGTTGTTCAAATCTTTCAAATTCTTCGTCAGTATCTGCAACTATACATATATTTATGCGTTGTGAAAATAGTGTATATTTTGCACCGTCTCCACCCATATCTATTAAACCGTCACCAAAGCTTCCATAGTGCATTCCAACACCTAATACACTCACTCCTTTAAGAGCATGTAATCTTCCGCTTCCAGCACTTTCAACTTCTCCTGTAACCCCTGGAAATACTGCTCTTCCATCAGGTCTGATCCTTGGTTCTACAGCTTCCTTAACCGGTACGATACGAGTATTCTCACCAGGTTTAGCGATTTCAATATCCACATTTGTAATGTGTTCGTCTTCTTTAATGAATGCGATTGCCTCTGTTTTATTGATAGTAAGGATACCATCATTAAACATGGTTTTCTCACCAAAGATAACATCCTTGATTAGGAAATTACCAATTTCTAATCTCATTTTCATTCCTCCTTGTTAAATCATGACTAAGATTATAATTTAAATTAATAATCGTGATTAAAGATTGATAATTTTTAACTTTATTAATCATGATTACTATTGTTAATTAATATACTAACATAATCATGATTAAATTGCAAACGGTATTTTTAAAAATTATAAAATATTTTTTTAACTTTTAGATGATTTATTAAAAAATGTTATATTTTCAATTATCTTTCTATAGATACTTATTAATTTCTTATTATAAATTTCTTCACATTAAAAATTTAATACCTACTTATAAAATTCATCCTTATAAATCATCTTCTTGTAATAAAAAATTTATAATCTATTATTTTGATATTTCCTATAAAATATGGTAATATACAATAAATATAAAATTGGTGGAAACTTATCATGAGAGAAAAACGTATATTAAGAACAATGACATATTTTATAAATGCTGCAGATGAATTAATTAATGAAATTGGCATAGAAAATGTAACTATAAGAAATGTTGCAAAAAGAGCCGGATATAACAGTGCAACCATATATAATTACTTTGAAAATTTGGATCACCTTATTTTCTTTGGCGCAATGAAAAATATAAAAGATTATGCACTTTCGCTAAATCTTTATTTAGAAAATGCAGACAATGCTATGGATAGATTTTTAAAGGTATGGGAATGTTTCTGCAATTATGCTTATTTAAAGCCAAATATTTATAATGCTCTTTTCTTTCCAAAGCTGTCCAAGCATATGGAAGATTATGTTTCAGAATTTTATTCCATATTTCCTGAGGATTTAGGCATTCATCATGACACAATATCAACAATGCTATTAAAAGGGAATATTCACGACAGGGGTTTGACTACAGTTTTAGACTGTGTTAAAGAAGGATTTATAGAACCGCAAAATGCAGATAAATTAAATGATTTAACTCTTTTAGTATTTGAAGGAATGCTCATAAGAGTTTTAAGAGGTTCTATCTCCTATGAGGACGCAAAAATTAATACAATGGATTATATGAAAGCTATTGTAAAATCATTTTTAATTAAAGATTATTTTTTTAATTATTAATCCAACATTTTATTTCACTACATCAAATTTAATGAAACATAAAAATAAACTATCAAAATATTATTTTTGATAGTTTATTTTTTATAAAATTTATAATTACTCCTTTTATAAAATATCAATAAAACCTACAAATAATGGCACCAATGCAGTAACTGACAATGACAAAATAATTCCGCTTATAAATGAAATTATTACAACTTCATCATTAGTATTTTTAGTTATAATAGGTAAACCCGTGTCCATGCTTATTGCAGCACCTGCAGCAATTGTTTCCAAATAGCCAATATGCTTTGCAATAAAAGGAATGCATATAAAAGCCATTAATTCTCTAAATACATTTGACAAAAATGCTATTGCTCCAAGTTCAGAAGAAATAGGCGTAATAATTATAGCTGATAGTGTATACCATGATAATCCAGAAGCAATAGCTAATGAAGCAAATACATCCATTTTGAATATGATACTGCAAATAATTCCCCCAACTAAACTACCTATAACTGTTGCAGCAGGGACTATTAATATTTTAAAACCCACTGTTTTCAAATTTTTAAGAGCACTCTTATTATTTCCTATATCAATTCCTACAAAAAATAATAGTGCGCAAAGGCCAATATCAAGCATTAATCCTGTGCTTTCGTAAACGCTTTCGGGCAATAAATACAGCCCAGCCAAAATTCCTAATATTAATACAATCATAATTTTTTTAGTCATTTATGCCTCCAGCTATATTTTTGTCTTTAATTATTTTTTTGCGTGCAATATGTACGAAAAATACACTTAAGGATGCAGTTACAAAGGCAAATACAAAAGCTTTTAATCCTATTTGACCAATAGAAGATACAACTTGTTCATCCATTCCTACACGTATACCCATTATAAAAATTAAAACAAATAAAATCAAAGATTGTATCTTTGAAATTTTACCCATGATATTATCATGTATAAAATCTTTAGAACTTAAAATCCATCCAAATGTAAGAAGTCCAAAATATAATAAAATTCTAAAACCCATAAATCCTCCTGTCCTCCTCGGTTACGTAATTAAAATTATTCTACTATTCTAACATAACTTTAATTATTAGTCCAAAAATAAATATGGATTGCGCTTAATGATTATAAACGCAATCCATATTTATTATATATTATATATCTTTAACATTCAATGCTCTAAAAGAATTTAATATAGCTAAAAATGCTACACCTACATCTGCAAATACTGCTGCCCACATAGAAGCAAAACCAAATGCACTTAAAATTAAAACTAAAAATTTAATTCCAATAGCAAATACAGTATTTTGTTTTGCAATTCTTAAGGTTTTTTTAGAAATTTTTATAGCATCAGCTATTTTAGATGGTTCATCAGTCATTATTACTATATCTGCAGCTTCTATAGCTGCATCAGAACCTAAACCACCCATTGCAATACCAATATCTGCAAGGGCTAAAACTGGTGCATCATTTATTCCATCACCTACAAATGCTAACTTACCCTTTGAAGATTTATGTTCAAATAATTCTTCTAATTTATTAACTTTATCTCCAGGCAGAAGATTTGCATAAAAATCATCTATATTTAATTCTTTAGCAACTTTTTCACCAACAATCGCATTATCACCTGTTAGCATAACTGTCTGTTTTATATTTAATGATTTTAAACTACTTATTGCTTTTGCAGCATCTTCTTTTATTTCATCAGCTATTAAAATATATCCAGCATAAACATCATTTATAGCAACATGAACAACAGTTCCAAATAATTCTCCTTTGAAATAAGGAATATTATATTTTTCCATTAATTTATCATTTCCAGCTATAACTTTTTTACCATCAACTATTGCACTTACTCCATGCCCAGATATTTCTTCTACATTAGAAATAATTTCATTATTAATTTCTTTATTAAATGCCCGTTTTAAAGAAGTGGATATTGGATGGTTTGAAAAACTTTCAGCATGAGCTGCAATCATCAATAATTCTTCTTTTGATATATTTATGTTATTTTCAACATAAACTTCCTGTACATTAAATACACCTTTTGTAAGAGTTCCTGTTTTATCAAAAACAACTATTTCAGTTTGAGCTAATGTTTCTAAATAATTGCCACCTTTTATTAATATCCCTTTTCTTGAAGCTCCTCCTAAGCCACCAAAGAAGCTTAAAGGAATTGAAATAACTAATGCACATGGACATGATACAACTAAAAATGTTAATGCACGGTAAATCCAATCACTAAATAATGCACCCTCTATTATTAATGGCGGTACTACAGCAAGAATTAAAGCAACTATTACAACAATAGGTGTATAATATCTTGCAAATTTTGTTATAAACTGTTCAGATTTAGATTTTTTACTGCTTGCATTTTCAACTAAATCAAGAATTTTACTCACCGTTGATTCTTCAAATTCTTTTGTAACTTTTGCAGTTATAACTCCATTTATGTTGATGCATCCACTTAAAAGTTCATCGCCTACAGTTATGTCCCTTGGCAGAGATTCACCAGTTAAAGCAGTAGTATCAATAGTTGAACTTCCCTCCACTACAATTCCATCAAGAGGAATTTTTTCTCCTGGTTTGACAACTATAATATCTCCAACTTTTACATCATCAGGATCCATAACAATTATCTCATCATCTTTTTTTACATTAGCATAATCAGGTCTTATATCCATAAGACTTGCTATTGATTTTCTTGATTGACCAACAGCATAATCTTGGAAAAGTTCCCCAACCTGATAAAAAAGCATAACAGCAACACCTTCTGAAAATTCTCCTACGAAAAAAGCACCAATGGAAGCAATCCCCATTAAAAAATTTTCATCAAAAACGTTTCCTCTTATTATATTTTTAATAGCCCTCATTACAACTTCGCCACCAACAATTATATAACTTATAATAAACAAAATTATTGGTAAATAGCTAATATCTGTATCTATTATTAATGCAAGACAAAATAATATTGCGCCTATAACAATTTTTATAATTTCATTTTTCATAATTCACCTATGCCTTTTTAATAACAACATATGGCTCAATTTTTTTTATAATTTTTTCTGAAGCTGCAATTATATCGTCCATTTTGTTATCATCACCTTCAATTACTAATTTTGTTGTAATAAAATTAACGGTAGCATTTGTAACACCTTCTAATTCATTAATAGCTCTTTCCATTTTTGCTGCACAATTTGCACAACCTAAACCCTCAAGTACATATTTCTTTTTCATAATTTCCTCCAAAACCATAAATATTTAATTTTCTCTAATATGCTCTAATCCTTTTTCAAAAATATCTTTAACATGATCATCTGAAAGAGAATAAAATACAACTTTACCTTCTTTTCTAAATTTCACTAAATTTGCCTGTTTTAAAGACCTAAGCTGATGTGATATAGCAGACTTAGTCATGTTTAATAAAACAGCTAAATCACAAACACACATTTCGCTTTGATCAAGAGCCCACATAATTTTTACACGTGTTGAATCTCCTAATACTTTAAAAAAATCGGATAAATCAAAAATTACATCTTCAATAGGCATTTTTCTTTTAACTTCTTCAACTACATCACCATGAATTACTTCACAATCACAAATTATTTCTTCTTTAGCCAAATTTTCACCTTCTTTTATTTTTAATCAAATGATTGAACAACCGTTCAACTGTTATATTAACATTATAGTTGAGCATTCACTCAACTGTCAAGATAAATTTTTGGGTGATTTGGGGAGGTCGCTTTTTCTGCTTGGGGACGAACCCTTTTCTGCAAAAGCGACCTCCCTAAATCACCAAGGGTCAGTCCCCAAATCACCAATTTTATTTGTTTAACAATTCTATGAATTCTTGTTCTGTTATTATGGCTATGCCTAATTCTTTTGCTTTTTTGTTTTTTGATGAATTAGATAAGTTATCATTGTTTATTAAATAATTTGTTTTTGAAGTAACTGAGCCTGTTACCTTTCCACCACGTTCTTCTATTATTTCTTTTAATTCATCTCGATTTTTAAAATGTTCTACTGAGCCTGTTATAACAAAATTAATATTTTCAAATATTTGTACCGCATTAGATATTTCTACTTGTTCAAATTCAATTTCTTTTAATACATCACTTATAATTTCTTGTTTTTTTGAATCTTTGAAGTAAGCTATATAGGATTCAGCCATTACATCGCCAATACCGCCTATTTCTGTTAGTTCCTCAAATGTAGCCTCACTAATTTTATCCCAATCATAATTAAAATATTTAGAAACTAATTTAGCTGTGGAAAGTCCAAAGTTAGAAATTCCTAAGCTAAATAAAAACCTTGTTGTTGTAGTATTTCTTGCTTTGTTCACAGAAGATATTAAATTATTAAAAGACTTCTCACCGAAACCTTCCATTTGAATTATTTCATCTTTAAACTTTTCCACATGGAATATGTCTGCAAGTTCTTTTATCATTTTCTTAGCTATTAGTTTTTCTATTGTAGCTTCTGACAAACCTTCTATATTCATGGCATCTCTGCTTACAAAATGAGTGAATAATTTAATTTGTTTTGCTAAGCATTCATCATTTGTGCAAAACAATGATTTTACATCATTTTCATTTTTAATTTTTGCTTCAGAACCGCAAACTGGACAAAATTCTGGTATTTCAACACTTCCGCTTCTTGTTATATTATCTGATATTTGTGGAATAATCATGTTTGCTTTATAAACACTTATTGTATCACCTATACCAAGTTGCAAATTTTCCATAATGCTTAAATTATGAACGCTTGCTCTTGTCACTGTAGTACCTTCAAGTTCAACAGGTTCGAAAATAGCTATTGGATTAATTAATCCAGTACGGGATGCACTCCATTCAATTTCTTTTAAAATAGTTTCTTTTATTTCATCGCGCCATTTAAATGCAATTGAATCTCTTGGAAACTTAGCTGTTACTCCTAAAGATTCACCATAAGATATGTCGTCATATGTTAAAACTAAACCATCTGAAGGAAAATCATTTTCTGTTATATTATCTGAAAAACACTTTATATTTTCTTCTATATTTGATGCGTTAACTTTTTTATATTCTACTACATCAAAGCCCTGATTTTTCATATAATTCATTTGAGTTATTCTTGAATTATCAAAACTCAGATCATCTGCTTTAACTATTGAAAATGCAAAAAAGTGAACATTTCGTTTTGCAGTGATTTCATTATTTAATTGTCTTACTGAGCCGCTGCACAAGTTTCTTGGATTTTTATATTTTGCATCAACATTTTCTATTTCAGCATTTATTTTTTCAAAATCAGAATATCTTATTACAGCTTCACCTCTTAAAATTAAATCACCTTTATATGAAATATTAATTGGAATGTTTTTAAACACTTTAGCATTGTTAGTTATTACTTCTCCTACTTCTCCATTGCCCCTTGTAACTGCTTTTATAAGTTTTCCATCCTTATATGTTAAAACTATTGTAAGACCATCTAATTTCCAAGAAAGTACTCCTTCTTTGTCTTTAAGCCAATCTTTTAGTGTTCCAACATCTTTTGTTTTATCTAAAGAAAGCATAATCTTTTCATGTCTTTCTTTAGGCAAATTTGATAAAAGCTCATATCCTACATGAATTGTTGGACTGTTTGAAAGTGTTATTCCTGTTTGATTTTCTAACTCTGTTAATTCATCATAAAGCTTGTCATATTCTATATTTGGCATTATTTCTCTATTTTCCTGTTCATATGCCTTTGATGCTTCATTTAATTTTTCAACTAATTCTTTCATTAATTTAAGCTTAGAATCCATTTTATACCTCTTTATATTTTTTCAATAGGTGCATAAGAAAGCATTACAGTTTTAATTCCTTTATTTTCAAATGCAATAATAGCCTTTTGATCATTTCCCGTTCCTGATATTTGCACTATTGTGCCTATTCCCCAAGCTTTGTGCATTATTTTATCACCTGCTGAAATTTTATCAGATTTTAATTTTGGAGATATATCTTCTTTTTTATTATTTTCATTATCTTTGACATCATCTGTATCATTGCTTTGGATGCCAGAATCCATACTTCCTTTAAATAACTTACTATTTTTTGCTTCAGAAAAAGAAAAACTTCTTCCGCTTGATCCACCAAATGATAACTCAGATTGCCTTCCACTTGAAATTCCAAATAAAGACTCGGACTGTTTTGAAAATGAATTTATTTTCTTATTAGCTATTGACTCTGCAGTTGCATTATCAAAGCAACAATCTGGAATTTCTTTAATAAATCTTGATCTTGAACGCATTTCGTGATGTCCAAATACAAGTCTTTCATTTGAATATGTTATATAAAGCATTCTTTTTGCTCTTGTAACTGCAACATAGAAAAGTCTTCTCTCTTCTTCTAAATCATCATCACTATCATCCTGTCTTATCATAGGGAACATTTTTTCTTCTAAACCTGTTAAAAAAACAGTATCAAATTCCAATCCCTTTGCAGAGTGAACTGTTAAAAGTGTTACAGAATCTTGGGCTGTTTCATCAGTTTTATCTACATCTGCTAACAAAGATGTATGGGATAGGAAATCTTCAAGGCTGTTTTCTTCATATCTTTCTTCAAAATCCTTAGCTGCAGATAAAAATTCGTTTATATTATCTACACGACTTCTTCCTTCTATTGTAACATCTTCCATAAGCATCTTTTTGTATCCAGTATCTTCATAAACCGCTTCCATGAATTCTGACAAACTCAATACATCTTTTTTAATCATAAGCATTTCCATCATAGCTGTAAAATTTTGAACTGATGAAGCTGCTGCTTTTGTTAATCCAAGTTGTTCTGCTTCGTATGATGCCTCAAATAATGATATATCCTGTTCATTAGCATATTCAACTAGCGTATCAATAGTTTTTTGTCCTATTTTTCTTCTTGGTACATTTATTATTCTGTCAAAACTAACATCATCCTTTTGGTTTTGTATGAGCATTAAATATGACACTATGTCCTTAATTTCTTTTCTACCGTAGAACTTAAGACCACCTACAATTTTATATGGTATTCCCTCTCTTATTAAACCTTCTTCTAATGCTCTTGACTGAGCATTAGTTCTATAAAGGATTGCCATGTCAGAATAACTAATATTGTTTTGTGTATGTTCTTTACGCATTAAAGCAGAAACCATGAATGCTTCTTCTTTTTCATTGTCCGTTTCAACAAGTTTAATTAAACTTCCATCACAACAGTCAGTAAATAAATTTTTACCCTTTCTTTGAGAATTATTCTTAATAACTCCATTAGCAGCATCCAATATTACATTTGTTGAACGATAGTTTTTTTCAAGCTTTACTACTTTAGCACCTTCAAAATCTTTTTCAAAGTCAAGGATATTTTGTATGTCAGCACCCCTCCAACCATATATGGATTGGTCTTCGTCACCAACAACAAATATATTGCTTTCACCACTCTTTTTTTGACCAAGTTTTTTAACAAGATTATATTGAACTTTATTAGTATCTTGATACTCATCAACTAAAATATATTTAAATCTTTCACTGTAACTTTCCAATACATCTTCATCAGTTTCTAAAAGTTGTAATGCTTTAACAATTAAATCATCAAAATCAAGAGCATTTGATTTTTTTAATTTTTTCTCATACAAAGCGTAAACTTCACCTATATTTCGCAAATTGAAATTAGTGAAATTATCAGCAATAAATTTATCAGGTGTTACTCGATTATTTTTTTCTGTACTTATAATACTTCTTATAACATTGACATTGTATGTTTTAGTATCTAAATTCTTTTCCTTTATGCAATCTTTTATTACAGTTTTTTGGTCATCCGTATCATATATAACGAAATTTTTATCATATCCTATTCTGTCTATATGACTTCTAAGAATTCTTACACATATGGAGTGAAAAGTTCCAATCCACATTTTATCAATTGAATAATCAATTAGTTGTCCAATTCTTTCCTTCATTTCTTTAGCAGCTTTATTTGTAAATGTAATGGACAATATTTCCCAAGGTTTAGCTTTGCCAGTTTCAATTAAATTTGCAATACGATGAGTTAATACTCTTGTTTTTCCAGTACCAGCTCCTGCTATAACAAGAATGGGCCCTTTGTCGTGAGCTGCTGCTTCCTTTTGTTTTTCATTTAAAGAATTTAATAAATTCATTTTTCCTCCAGTAAATCTATATTAAATAAACTAATTATCATTTTATTTTTATTATTAAATTATATCACATGATTAAAACTACCTCAATAAATATCGATTATAGTCGATTCTAAAATTACTGTGCAAGAAAAAATTAAAATAATTATGTTATTACTTATTAATAAGGTTTAAGCTTATTTTATATGGGTATATATTTTTTAACAAACATAATATCGTAAAATAAAGTTTTCTTTAAGGAGGCAATTATGAAAAAAATTTTAGTTCCTGTCGATGGTTCGAAAACTTCACAAAAGGCAGCTGAACATGCTGTGCTTTTAGCAAAACACTTTGATAGTGAAATTAATTTTATTACAGTTGTGAAAAAGCCAAATGACGATAAATATAGTATATTTGGTTTAAATGTTGAAAACGCTTTTAAAATAAACCAAAAGGAAATGCTTAAGCAATTAATATTTCAAGAAACCAAAATGTTAAATATAATTATAAGAAATATTGACTGTGAAGGTTTAAAAGTAAATAAAGAAATTTTATCAGGTAAAAGTGTTTATGAAGAAATTATAAAAACTGCTAAAGAAGGAAATTATGACCTCATTGTAATGGGAAAAAGAGGACTTTCAGCAATGGATAGATTTTTTATAGGATCAGTAACTCAAAGGGTTCTCGCAGAGTCACCATGCCCTGTTTTAATAATAAATGATTAATAACGATTACTGTTGCTAATTTTTTTTAAAAAATACGTCCCCATAACATATTTCGATAATAAAAAAAATTAGCAAAGTAATAGGACAGTACTTATTTAATTATGTACTGTCCTTATTTTTATAGTTTATTTATCTTTTTTAAAAAGCTTGTTATATTATTTAAGAGTTCATCTATATTGCTAGTATTTAATGACATATTCTCAACAGGACACATGCCTGTATTATCTCTATTTATAATATATTCTGCTTTTTCTTCGTATTCATATAAAATTTTTGTTTTATCCAAAAAATCCATTGCTTTTTCAGAAATTAAATTAGTATAAAGCTCTTTAATTTCTCCATAATGTAGAAGCATTGCAGCTGCTCTTCCTATAACTTTATCAGCAACAGAAGCTCCTTTAAGTAAATGTTTATATTCTTTAACTGCTGTATACATAGGCTTAATTCCAAAATCAGAGCTTGTAAAAATTACTTTACTGTTATTAACTATTACTAAAGAAAGTTGTTCTTTTACTAACAGTTCTTTAGCTATTTCCAAATCGTTCATTAAAACCTCCGTTTAGTAACAATATAAATATTATAATTTATTTTATTTAAACATTTAAATGGTAATCAATATATTTTCTTACTTTTAATACAGCATCATCAATTGATTGTTGAAGAGTTATTTCATTTGGTATTGCAATTTTAATATTGCATTTATCATTTGGAATCAATATTTTTAATGCGCTGCTTTCTCCAATTGCTTGTGCCATCCTCGGGCTCATTTCTCCTAACATGGAATTTGCTATAACAATTGCAACAACACCAATTATAATATCAGCTTCTTTTGCATTATATATTATAGCATTTTCCCCTGTAGCGCCTTCATCTGCGCCACCCTTTAACATTTTAGTAGTTGCTATAGAATTTGTACCTAAAGCAAGTACTCTTATATTTAAATTTTCTTTTTTCAATCTCTCTATAATAACTTTTCCTATTCCGCCACCCTGACCATCTACGATAGCAACAGTAATTATTTTATTGTGATGATGCATATGAACCTCTCAAAAATATAGATATTTTTTTATATAATACTAATATGGTATCATATAAAAATCTTAAGTTCAAGTGACATAATTATATTTTTAATACTGTTTCCTAAATACTACTATTTATAATTGTTTAGCTTTTATAATTTAGGGAATAATATTTTAAAAATAAATAAAAGGTGGAACACTATGAATAATGATGTTAATAACATTCATAACTCAGATGTAATTGAAAAAAATCTTAATTATTTAATTGAAAATCATGGTGAAATTTATGAAGCTTATGAGCATTATGGCAGATTAGTTCATGAAAAAGGCGGACCTTTAGACCAGAAAACAAGATGGCTAATAAAAATAGCTTTGTCCACAGATTGCCAAAATGAATATTCTTTAAGAACACATATTTTAAAAGCATTTGCAGCAGGATGTACAAAAGAAGAAATAGAACATGTTTTGCTTTTAGTTGGACCAACATGCGGTTTCCCTAAAGCAATGAGAGGACTTTTAATTTTAAGAAATATTATTGAAAAAGAAAATAAGTGATATATAAAAGAAGCAACAAATATTTTAAATCTCTAATATTTGTTACTTCCTTTTTTATTTGTTTATAATCTTAAATTTATTTAGTTAATAATTTATTATAAACTTTCCCATTAAATAATGTTGTTGAATTTTTATATTCATATAATTCACTTACAGTTACAAGTTGGTATCCCCTATTTATTAATTCAGGAACAACTATTTCCACAGCTTTAGTCGTACTGTCATATATATCGTGCATTAAAATTATATCTCCGTCTTTAACATTATCAAGAATTTTATTAACTATAATTTCAGTATTCCTATTTTCCCAATCTTTTGTATCAAGTGACCAAAGTACAATTGGTTTATATATTTTCTTATTAAATTCATTATTTACAAACCCAAATGGCGGTCTCATTATAGATGGAGTATAGTATTTAGTTGCTTCATTTATTTTTTTATCCGTCAAACTCATTTCTTCATTTAAATCTTTATTAGATAGTGTGGTTAGATTTTTATGATTGTAACTATGATTACCAATTTGATTTCCACCTTCAACCATTCGAACTAATATATCTTCATTATTTTCAATTTCAGTTCCTAAAATGAAAAATGTTGCAGCTGAATTATTTTTTTCTAATACATCTAATATTGCTGGAGTGTATTGTTCAGATGGACCATCATCAAATGTCAAAGCTATCATTGGTTTATTTAAATCAATATTTCTATTACTGTTAATTTCAGACTCATTAATATTTGTATTTTCTTGAGCATATATTTGAACATTTGCTGATAAAGCAAGCATTAATACCATGAAACAAATCAATATTTTATTTTTCATTTTAATTCCTCCAAATAACTTTATATTTTTATATAAAATTAATATATACTATTAAGATATACGTATTATATATCTATTAAAAAAATATATCCATATGAGCTTTTAGGATATATTTCTAAATAAAGGGAGGAATCATTGTATGTTTGATGGTTACTTAAATGTTTCGTCATAAACTATATTACCAACTAAAGATTTGCTGCCAATTCCCAACTATGTCCTTTGTAACGTATTTCAAATAAAATACTTCTTATAAACCAGTCAATAATCATAGCTATCCATACTCCAAATACGCCAATGTTCATGTATTTAGCAAGAAAAATTCCACAAACTATTCTAAAAATCCACATTGATCCAACACCTACAACCATAGTATATCGTGCATCATTTGATGCCCTTAGGGTATTAGGAAGTGTAAATGAAATAGGCCATGTAATGCACATATTTATTCCATGAAAAATTAAAATTTTATTAACCAAAGATCCAGTTTCAGCTGATAAGTGATATATATCGATAATTAACGGTAAAGACAAAATTATAGCTGTATTCCAAATTGCTAATGAAATATATGAATATTTAAGAAGTTTTTTTGTAAAATATCTTACTTGTGTATAATCACCTGCACCTACGCATTGACTAACTACCGTTATAAGGCTCATGCTTATTGCAATTCCTGGTAGCATTTGAAAATTTCCAACTGTATTTGCAACAGCATTTGCTGTTATTGAAGCTGTTCCAAAGCTTGAAACAACACTTAAAAGCATTATTTTACCAAGCTGAAACATGCTGTTTTCTACTCCATTGGGAACTCCTATATAAAGTATATTTTTTACCATTTTGCCATCATATTTATAAATAAAAAATCTGTTGACATGAATTTTGAGCTTTTCATCTTTGAGAAGAATTATAATCATTATTGCTCCAAGAATTCTTGATAATAAAGCAGTGATAGCAACACCTTTAACTCCTAAATGCAATACATATATACATATTGCACTGCCAACTATATTTATTATATTGATGACGAGAGATATGATCATTGTTATTTTTGAATTTCCCATAGTTCTGAATAGTGCTGCTCCACTATTATATAATGCTATAAACGGTATACCTGCAAAAGTTATGGTCATATATGTATTGGCATAAACTTGAACATCCGCATCAATATCTCCAAATACAACATTTAATATAAAGCCTTTGCCCAAATACATAAAAGCCATGATTATAAAAGAAATAAAAGTTACAAATACAACAAGTTGCTTACCTGCCTTGCAGGCCATATCATTTCGCTTTTGTCCTATGTATTGGCCTGCAACAACTGCTCCTCCTGTCGCAAGAGCTGCAAAAATATTTAATAAAAGTATATTTACTGAATCTACAAGTGAAACTGCAGACACTGCACTTTCACCTACACTTGCAACCATAATAGAACCTGCCAGTCCTATAGTTACAACAAGAAACTGTTCAACCATCAACGGCAGTATAAGCTGCAATAAATCCTTATTCTTAAAAAGATAATTTTCCTTTGACACTACTTCCATATAGCTTTAATCCTTTCAATAATTATAGTTGCATAGGCAATTTCATAATTTTAATGACAAATTATTAGTCTATTCTGACAAAATTAACAAGAGATTCACTTTTTAAATATCTTTCAATATTTTCTTTTATCATTTTTATAATTCTTTCTTTATTGTTTTTTACGTGGCATGATGTGTGTGGGGTAACATAAACATTGTCTAAATCCCACAATTTATTTTCTGCAGGTAACGGTTCAACATCAAAAACATCTAATCCTGCATAGCTGATTTCTTTATTATTAAGCATTTCAATTAAGTCCTGCTCATTAATTACTTTTCCTCTTGCAATATTAATTATAGAAGCTTCTTTCTTCATATATTTTAAGTTTTCTTTATTAAACATATGAAATGTTTCATCATTTAAATCAACAGTAACTACAACATAATCACTTATGGATAAAACGTATGATAATTTATCTCCTGTATATATTTCATCAAAATATGGCATAAAATCTACTGGAGTTCTTTTATATCCGACAACTTTAACATCAAACCCTTTTAATCTCTTAGCAACTTCAGTAGCTATTGAACCTGTACCAATGATACCTACAGTTTGACCACATAATTCTGTTCTTTCTTTTTTTCTATCCCATAAATGATTTTTTTGATTTTCTAAATAATTAAATGCATTTGTACTGTGCATCAATATCTTGAATACAACATCTTCTGCTATTGGAATGCTGTAAATACCCCTTGCATTTGTCAATGTAATATTCCTTTTTTTAAAATAATTTAAATCAATGTGATCATATCCGGCACTAAGTAGCTGTACCCACTTTAAATTTGGAAATCTGTCGAGAATTTCAGGATTGATAAAATTATAATAACCTATTATAGCTTCAGCTTCTTTACATTCATCAACCGATCCATAAAATTCAATGTCAGGTATTTCCTTCTTAGCAAAATCTAAAAAATGTTCCAAAATAATTACTTTCATAAGCCCCTCCAACGTTAATCTTTTTCTAATTATTGCGCAAAATTTCTGTCATTATATTTATAAATTTTTCATTTTGCTCTTTAGTACCAATAGATACTCTGCTATGAACCGCACTGCTAATTATAATTCCACGTTTTACTACTTCACTAACTAATTCAAGAGAATCCATGTGTGCATCAAAATATATAAAATTTGTCTGAGAGTCATATACCTTACATCCCAATTTCCCTAATTCTCTGCTTAAGTAATTTCTACCTTCAACAATTTTGTTTTTAACATCATCATAATATTCAGCATCATTAAGTGCTGCAATTGCCCCCTCTTGTGCAGGCCTGCTTAAATTCCAGGCTAACGAACATTTCTGCATTTCTTTGATTATCGTTTCATCAGCCAATGCATAACCTACTCTCATACCTGCCATACCATAAAATTTCGAAAAAGTTTTAAGGACAATCAATGGTTTGTTGATTTTTTCTCTTAACAGTTTAACCATGCTCTCACAATCAGGAGCTGTTGCAAATTCAATATAAGCCTCATCTATTACAACAACTACGTCATTAGGAACCTTTTTTATAAACTCTTCTAATTTTTCAGCACAAAGGTATGTACCAGTAGGATTATTAGGATTGCATATTATTATCATCTTTGTTTTGCTATTGATGTTTTCTAATATTCCATTCAAATCATATGTCATATCATCATTTAGTGGCAATATTACTGGCTTAGCCTGCCTCATTTGTGCCATATCTATAAATGCTGGAAAAGTACGGCACATTAACACCTCATCATCTTTGTCAAGAAATGTAGATGAAAGAATATCTATGATTGCGCTTGAGCCCGAACCCATTATTACATTTTCTATTTTTAATCCGTAATATTCAGCAATATTATTTCTTAGTTTAGATGCTTGAAAATCACCATAGTAATTACCCATTAATGAAGCTTCATATATTGCTACCTTTGTTTTTTGTGACATTCCATATGGATGTTCATTAAATCCCATTCTAATAACTTTGTTCAAATCTATTTTTGATGCAATCCTACTTGCACGTTTGCTATCTTCTTTATTTATAATTGCCTCACTAAATATATTTTTAAATTCCATAATTAATTATCCTCCATATTTTCATATAATATAATGTATTTAAATTTACAAGTCCTGCAATGGTTCAAATCTAAATAATTCTTTTCAAAAATTGCTGTGTTCTTAGTTCTTTTGGATTAACTAGTATTTCAGTAGGTTTTCCTTCTTCAACTATGTTTCCACCTTCCATAAAAACAACTCTTGAAGCAACTTCTTTTGCAAATGAAATTTCATGAGTAACAACAATCATAGTGATTCCTGTCTGAGAAACTGCCTTTATTGTATTTAAAACCTCTCCAACTAATTCAGGGTCAAGGGCTGAGGTAGGCTCATCAAAAAGTATTACATCCGGGTCCATTATCAATGCTCTTGCAATTCCGGCCCTTTGTTGCTGACCTCCAGAAAGCTGTGAAGGATAATAGTCGCATCTTTCTAAAAGACCAACCTTATCAAGGATTTCCATACTTACCTTTTTAGCTTCTTTTTTATTATATTTTTTTACTACTATTAAACCTT
>DIVM01000212.1 GCA_002435835.1 Firmicutes bacterium UBA6132 | reverse complement strand
CTTTACAAACTATTTCGGGAGGAAATTTCCATGGACAGCCAATGGCATTAAGCTTTGACTTTTTGGGAATTGCTATTGCAGAACTTGCAGATGTAGCAGAACGTAGAATAGAAAGACTGGTAAATCCTGCATTAAACTATGGACTTCCTGCATTTCTTGTTAAAGATGGCGGATTGAATTCTGGTTTTATGATTGTTCAATATTCTGCTGCAGCATTAGTTTCAGAGAATAAAATTTTAGCTCATCCTGCAAGCGTAGATAGTATTCCTTCTTCAGCTAATCAAGAAGATCATGTTTCGATGGGGACTATTGCTGCAAGAAAGGCACGTGAAATTACAAATAATGTAAGGCGTGTTTTAGCTATGGAATTAATGTGTGCATGTCAGGCAATTGATTTACGTGGAAAAGGACAACTTGGTAAAGGAACAGCGGCAGCATATGAAGTTACAAGAAAAACAATTCCTTATTATGATAAGGATAGAGAGATTTTCCCTGAAATTAAGGATTGTGAAAATCTAATAATTAATGGAACACTTGTAAAAGCAGTTGAACAAGCTGTTGGAAATATCATATTTTAATTTAAACTTGGAGGGTTAGTATGGAAAAAGGATCTATTGAAAATAAAAATAATGCAAGCTTGAAATTTATTATTTGTAGTATGATTGGCATATTCTTTTTCTTTGTTACGATTAATTATAATGGAAGTAGTAAAGCTCCGATGGTTCACATTATGGGTATTATTCAGGGCGCAATAGGTTATCCAGCTCAATTTGTGTTTGTAATGGTATCGTGTATTGCTGTTTTGGGAGCAAGCCTTTATTGTAAATTTGGCACTAATGTACCTTCTTTTTTGAAAGATGTTTATAAAAAGGATAGCGCATTTTCTTATTTTACATACACAACTGCGGTGATTTTTAGCATTATGGTTGTATTTAAAATAGGGCCCTCACAGGTCCTTGAACCTGGAATAGGTGACATGTCGATGGAAATTGCTAGTGATTCATTTGCTGCAATTATGGTTGCAGGAACGCTGGTTGCTTTTGTTACTGAGTTTGGTCTTCTGGAGTTTGTTGGAAAAATGTTAGAACCATTAATGCGTAGAATTTATAATGTACCTGGAAAATCAGCCGTTGATGCATTATCTTCTTTTGTTATTGCTCCTGCTGCTGGTGTTATGATTACGAATGACTTATATCATAAAACTGTTTATACAGCCAAAGAAGCGGTTTCTATTACAACAAATTTTTCAATTGCAAGTTTAGGAGGGTTTGCATTTCTTTCTGCAATTGCAGGTATTGCTGATTTATATACAGAAGTTGTTATTGCAGCTTTTATTGCAACGTTTATTGCAGCAGCAATAATGATTAGGATTCCTCCGATTTCTAAAAAGTCAAACTTATACTTTAATGGTGTTGAACAAACAGAAGGACAACGTATACCTGAAAATTATACCAGAAATACTCTTTCTTGTGCAATAAAGGATGGTATAGATAGGGCGGGTGAAACTCGAATGACAGTTTTTACTAAACAATTCAAAGCATCATTTATGTTTGGAATAAAGGTAAATGCATTTATAGTTTCTCTTTCTGTTTTATGTCCTCTTATAGCTAACTACACTCCAATTGTAAGCTGGATTGGAATACCAATGGTTCCTATTTTGAAGATATTAGGCATTGCTGATGCTGAAACAATAGCTGCATCATCATTGGTTGGAATTTTTGCTCTATCACTTCCAGCAACTCTTATTAAGGGTAAAGCTATTGCAGCAGCAAGTGCGTTCTTTATTGTCGTTCTTTCTACAACACAGATAATTTTCTTTACAGAGTCTGCAAATGCTATGTTAGAATCTGACATTCCAGTTAACTTTTGGGATTTAGTTAAGATATTTTTCTTACGAACTGCGATATTGTTACCAATAGTTGCATTTCTCACACATATAATGTTATAAAAGCTTATATTATATTGTATCCATCGTATATATATTATGCGGTGGATATAATTAAACATATAGAATTAATAAATTGGTATGTAAGAACATTAAATAAATTAAGCGTAGATTAATA
Source organism: Firmicutes bacterium UBA6132 (assembly GCA_002435835.1). The sequence continues at coordinate 17,917 of DIVM01000212.1, read as the reverse complement.
TACAATACGGAAGTAAATAGTGAAAATATAGACAATTCTAAAAGGGAAGTTTTGATAATAGCTACATGTCAACAACCAAAGCCATAAAATTGATAAGTGATAATAACATGTACAAAGCAAAAGGTTGTGAATCGGCATTAGATTTGGCTAAGCAAAATAAAAATTGAATCTGTAAAATGGAGTAATAAGATATTAAAAAAATGAAGAATATAATGAATTGAAAGTTGATACTGTTATATAATGTTATAGGATATAGTTCAAATAATGGCAGGTATGGGTTGACTATGGTGACTGTGCACAATGGCGGTGGTGCTGGAATAGACAGCTCACAAAGCTGCGGATATGGATTGCTTATTGATGGTTCTGATGAAGTTGATGAAATAATAAAAAGAGCAGTAAATTATGATATAATGTGTGGAGTAGCAAGAATAGCATGGGCAAGAAAAGAAAATTCAATGCGGACTGTAATCGACCATAATGATGATACCGACTGTATAACACTACCATATATTTGTAGTGATGAAACTATTATAGGGTCAATAAAGTAATATTATTCTCAAATTCCAAAGTAGTTGCTTTGGAATTTGAGAATTGCTTTTTTCCTCCCCAATTTAGCTAAACCTTTTGTAAGTTCTAAAAATAATATGCTCCTTCAATATAAATGTGTTTATTGTAGTACAATGAAAATTCAAATAATAATTTACGCTGTTTTAAGTCAATTAATTAATAACGTCTTGTATAATTTTGTCTCATAAAAAATAGAAAGGTTTTTGTAAACCATAAATTAATCATTGAATTCACATTTACAGAAATGTATCTGATTTATTATTTTTGTACTGTTTTCAATATTGCAATATTTTTTATTTTTATATATTATTAGTGAAGATAATAATAGTTTGAATAATATATTATCTAAAAATTCAATGAAATCATTTGGATGAGAAATTTAAGTTGAGAGGACAATTGGAACATATATTACATGAATTATAACAATTCAAATTGTGTTATTAATGAGGAGTTTTATGTATAATGAATTAAAAAGAAAATTTCAAATTTGGTTTTCAACAATTAAATCTAAGGCAAAGAAATTAAAAAGAGAAGTAGGCGCTTTGTATCTGGCATATAAACGACATGATGTGCCTATTTACGCCAAAATAGTTGCAATATTAGTTGTAGGTTACGCTTTAAGCCCTATTGATATAATACCTGATTTTATACCTATTCTTGGATATCTTGATGATTTGATTTTATTGCCTATTGGTATTTCATTAGCTATAAAATTAATACCACCAGACATTATGGATGAATGCAGACAAAAATCAGAAAGCATTTTTAATGAAGGAAAACCTAAAAATTGGATAGCTGGCGGAATTATAATATGTATTTGGATTTTAATAATCATTTATATTTTAATAAAATATCTGACTTAATATTTAATCTTGAAAGACTTGTAAACGGGGTGGTTTAATGATTGAAACAAACAGATGTATAATAAGATGTATTGAAGAAAAGGATTTAGACTTTATTATGCAATACAGAAACAATGATGAATGGATGAAATATCAGGGCTTTAAAAATTTATCAAAAGATGAATACAGAGAAGCACTATTAGTTCCTTTAAATATAGAAGATGGAATTCAACTTGCTGTAGCTGAAAAAACTACGGATAATCTATTAGGCGATTTATACATTGTAAAAAAAGAAAATAATATTGCAATCGGATATACTGTTAACCCTGTTCTTGCTCGAAAGGGATATATAATTGAAGTTTTAAAAGTTTTGTTGCCAAAACTTCAAACATGCTACAATGATTGCACAATAATTGCTACAACTGAAAAAGAAAATATTCCTTCTAAAAATTTGCTTATTAAATTGGGTTTTAAATATAGAGAATGGAATGACGAGTGGCAGGAAGAAGTTTATGTTTATTCAAATTAATTTTTGTTTGTAAATGGATAATCATATTTAACAGAGAAGGTGATGCTATGATTAAGATAAATGATAAAAAAGATTGCACCGGTTGCAGTGCATGTGCATCTGTATGCCCTCAAAGGTGTATTTCCATGGAAAATGACAATGAAGGATTTTGGTATCCTGAAGTAAGCGTTGATGATTGTATTAAATGTGAGATGTGCATCAAAGTTTGCCCTATAATTAATAAGTAAACAATTAACGGATATAAATATGGCAGTTTCTTATAACTCTTCAGCAATTCAATCACCGCCATACAATAAAAACAGAGAAGCTTTTTTTGAAGAATTAGAAAAGGAATCATTTGATCAGTTGGTGAACAAATATGGTACTGATTAGGAAAATAGATTTTTAAATATAAGAAGAGTTGATAGGTTAAAAGCAGGTAAAAATTAAAGAACATATGATTTAACAGAGAATCCTAAAACATGAGTATTTATTATTCAAGTTTTAGGATTTTTTATTTAATAGGAAACCGCCTATTAGATAAAAAACGATGATTGAAAATATGGAACGCCCTTGCTGTCAAAGGGATGTGCTTAGTGAAAATACGTCGAATGTGTACAAACGTACACATAGCATAGATGCGAAGTGATTTTTATCAGTATAAGTACAATATTATGTGATTAAATATACAATACAATTATAAGCTTGAATTAAAATAAACATAAAAATTATTAAAAATAAAACCGAAAAACAATAAAAAATGGTGCATCATCATTCGGTTAAAACATCATATGTTACAAAAAAGAAATAAATAAACAGAATTAGCAATTTGAAAAACAAATTTTAACAAAGTATAAATGAAATAACATCAAATTTAAAAATATTGCTTAAAAAAGTTACAAAAAATTAAAATCATATCTTGCATAATCATGAGAAGTCTATTATAATGATTTTAATAAAAATAAATTCGGTTTAATAATGGGAGGACGTTATGGCTAATTATGGTACACCTAAAAAACAAGGTCTTTATGACCCAGCATTTGAGCATGACGCATGTGGAATGGGTTTTGTTGTAAATATAAATGGAAAAAAATCTTTTGATATTGTTGATGATGCTCTGACTGTTTTGGAAAACATGAGCCACAGAGGTGCAAGTGGTGCTGATGAATCAGGTGATGGTGCAGGAATTACAGTTCAAATTCCACATGATTTTTTTAAAAGAGAGTGTTCCGTATTGGATTTTGAATTGCCTGATGAAGGAAACTATGCGGTAGGAATGATATTTGCTCATAAATATGACAAATTCAGAAATATTCAGATGAATACATTTGCGAATATTGTAACTGAGGAAGGACAGCAAGTATTAGGCTGGAGAGATGTACCTGTTGATGGCACTATAATAGGAGAAAAAGCCAAAGCTACAATGCCGAGCATAATTCAGGTTTTTATAAAAAAAGATGCAAGCATTAAAGATGATATGAGTTTTGAGAGAAAACTTTATGTAATAAGAAAAAGGGCTGAAAAAGAAATAGGACCTATGAGTGAGCAAAACGGAGGAATACTTTATTTTGCAAGCCTTTCTGCTAAAACTATTGTTTATAAAGGTATGCTTACATCAGAACAGCTTAGAAATTTCTACCTTGACCTTTCAGACCTTGAATTCAAGTCTGCATTGGCTATGATACACTCAAGGTTCAGCACTAACACATTTCCGAGCTGGGAAAGGGCGCATCCAAACAGATATTTGGTTCATAACGGAGAGATAAACACTATAAGGGGTAATGTAAACTGGATGAATGCGAGACAAAAAAGAATGAAGTCTCCTTATTTTGAAAATATCCATAAAGTATTTCCTATTATTGATGAAACAGGAAGCGATTCATCCATGTTTCACAACTGTCTCGAGTTTTTATATCTTAACGGAAGATCATTGCAGGAATCTATAATGTTGATGATCCCAGAGCCATGGGAAAAAAATAAGCTAATGCCTAACATGAAAAGAGAATTTTATAAATTCAATAACTTTTTAATGGAAGCATGGGACGGTCCTGCTGCAATGGCATTTACAGATGGCGACATAATAGGCGGAATATTGGACAGAAACGGTTTGAGACCTTCAAGATATTATATAACTAAAGATGACAGAGTGATTTTGGCTTCAGAAGTAGGCGTCATTAACATAGACAATGACAAAGTAAAATATAAAGGAAGGCTTGAGCCTGGAAAAATGCTTTTGATTGATACAAAATCTCAAAGGATAATAACAGACGAAGAAGTGAAGAAATATGTTTCAACTCTACATCCTTACGATGAATGGAATAAAAAACATATATTTAGTTTAAGCGATTTTTCTGCTATTCCTGGAAAAGAAATTAAGATGAAGGATATAGTCCAGCAGCAGAAAGCTTTTGGTTACACTTATGAAGATATAGCAAAAGGTATATTACCCACTGCAATAGAAGGTGAAGAACCCGTAGGATCTATGGGAATCGATTCTCCGCTTGCTGTTCTTTCTGAAAATCCGCAAATGTTATATTTATATTTCAAACAACTTTTTGCCCAGGTTACAAATCCTCCTATCGATGCAATAAGAGAAGAAATTATTACTTCTACAAGCATGTCATTAGGAGACAGTGGAAATTTGATCAATCCANNCAATCCAAACGGAGACAATTCAGCAAGCTTGTTTTTGGATAATCCGATACTTACTAATGAGCAGCTCAATGTTATAAAGCACTTGAACAATGACAAATTCAAAGTTGCAACAATTTCAATACTTTATAAAGTATCTGAAGGCGCTAAAGCAATGGAAAACGCTCTGGAAAAAATTTTTATGGAAGCAGATGCTGCAATTGAAAGAGGTGCAAACATAATCTTATTGACAGACAAAGGTGTTAATAAAGATTTTGCCGCTATACCTGCTCTTTTGGCATCTTCAGGAGTTCACCAACATCTTACAAGAGGCGAGAAAAGAACAAACATAGGTATTGTTTTAGAATCAGGGGAGCCGCGAGAAGTTCACCATTTCTGCACACTTATCGGATATGGAGTTACAGCAATAAATCCTTATCTTGCTTTTGAAACAATAAGCGACCTTGCGGACAAAGGAATTTTAAATGGACTAAACTATGAAGAAGGCAAAAAGAACTTTGTTAAAGCAATGGTGAAAGGTATTTTAAAAGTTATTTCCAAAATGGGAATATCCACAATAAGATCTTATCATGGAGCTCAAATATTTGAGGCAGTGGGTATTAAAAAAGAAATTATTGATAAATACTTTACAAAAACACCTTCAAGGCTTGAAGGAATAGGCTTAGAGGAAATTGCTATAGAAAACAAAATGAGGCATGAAAGTGCATATGAAGAAAATTCACCGTATACTGATATTCTCGAAGCAGGAGGATATTTCCAATGTATCGATGGTGGAGAAGAACATATGTATAATCCTGAAACAATATACATGCTTCAAAAATCATGTAGGGAAAACAACTTCAATTTATACAAACAATATTCTGAAAAAATTAATGATGAAAAAATATATACTTTAAGAAACCTCCTTGAGTTTGACTATAATTCAAAGGAAGCAATTCCCATTGAAGAAGTTGAGAGTGCTGATTCCATAGTCAAAAAATTTAAAACAGGTGCCATGTCATATGGATCCATAAGTAAGGAAGCTCATGAGTGTCTCGCCATTGCCATGAATAGATTAGGCGGAAAAAGCAACACAGGCGAAGGCGGAGAGGATCCAGAAAGATTTAAAATAATGGAAAACGGAGATTCGAAGAATAGCGCAATCAAGCAAGTAGCTTCAGGACGCTTTGGGGTTACAAGTAACTATCTTGTCAATGCAAGAGAAATTCAGATTAAAATCGCACAAGGCGCTAAACCTGGTGAAGGCGGACAGCTTCCAGGATTGAAAGTATATCCTGAAATAGGAAAAGTGAGACATTCCACACCTGGTGTGACTTTAATTTCTCCTCCTCCTCATCATGACATATATTCCATAGAGGATATAGGCGAACTTATCCACGATTTGAAAAATGCAAACAGATATGCAAGGATTAATGTTAAGCTTGTATCAGAATCTGGTGTTGGAACAGTAGCTGCAGGTTTAGCTAAAGGCAAGGCTGATGTTATTTTAATAAGCGGATATGACGGAGGAACAGGTGCAGCACCAAGAACAAGTATAAGAAACACAGGCCTTCCTTGGGAGTTAGGGCTATCAGAGGCACATCAGACTCTCGTTTTAAACAATTTAAGAGACAGGGTAATCCTTGAGACAGATGGAAAGCTTTTGTCTGGAAGAGACATTGCCATTGCAGCACTCCTTGGAGCTGAAGAGTTTGGTTTTGCTACAACGCCACTAATTGTTCTCGGATGCCTTATGATGAGAGTTTGTAACTTAAACACATGCCCTGTGGGTGTAGCTACTCAAGATGAGCATTTAAGAAAAAATTTCGCAGGCAAGCCAGAATATGTAGAAAATTTGATGATGTTCATGGTAAGAGAACTTAGAGAAATAATGGCTAAATTAGGCTTCAGAACATTGAAGGAAATGGTGGGACGCACTGACAAATTAAAACAAAAAAATAATATTGAAAATTGGAAAGCAAAGAATGTTGATTTATCACAACTTTTATATCAACCTTTTGCTGGAGCAGATATTGGAAGATACAACATGCATGCCCAGGATCATATGATAGAAAAATCACTTGACATGAGAAAACTTTTAAAAATGGTTAAACCAGCATTGGAAAACCAAAAGCCTATAAGCCTAAAACTTAAAATAAAAAATACGGACAGAGTTGTTGGAACAATAATAGGAAGCGAAATATCAAAACAATATGGAGAAAAAGGACTTAAAGACGACACAGTTAATCTTACATTCGTAGGTTCTGCGGGACAGAGCTTCGGAGCATTTATTCCTAAAGGGATGACGCTCAAGCTTGAAGGAGATTCAAATGACTACATGGGCAAAGGGATTTCGGGTGGAAAAATAATTGTATATCCTCCTAAGGATTCTGATTTCGAACCTGAAAAAAATATTATCATAGGAAATGCAGCATTTTACGGGGCAACATCTGGAGAAGCTTACATCAATGGAAAAGCTGGTGAAAGATTCTGTATAAGAAACAGCGGCATGAACGCTGTAATAGAAGGTGTGGGAGACCACGGCTGCGAATATATGACGGGTGGAAAAATTGTGCTACTTGGAAAAACAGGAAGAAATTTTGCAGCAGGAATGTCAGGAGGAATTGTTTATGCACTTGATTTTGATGAAAGCTATATAAATAGCTCGATTACCAATACAGAAAAAATTACTTCTGAAAAGGAAATGAACGAAATCAAAAGCATGATAACAAAACATGTTGAGTATACGGACAGTCAGCAGGGCAAAAGAATACTCCATGATTGGGAAAGTTATGCTAATAGGTTTACAAAAATAATTCCTGCTGAGTATAAACATATGCTTGTTAATATCGAAAAGGCTCACAATATGGGGCTTTCAGGACATGAAGCTTTAAGTTATGCATTCAATGAAAGATATTCTAATATTGCAAAAGATAATCAAGTTACAGCTGAAAGTAAAACTTCAGGAAGTGCTGCAAAATAATAAATGAGGAGGATATATAATGGGAAAAGCTACTGGATTCTTAGAATATAAAAGAAAAGAACATAAAAAAAGAAGTCCTAAAGACAGAATAAAAGACTGGAATGAAATAAAACTGCCCATGGATATTGAAGAACTTCAAATTCAGGGAGCAAGGTGTATGAACTGCGGTGTACCGTTTTGCCAGGGCGGGGTTATTTTAAACGGAATGGTTGCAGGCTGTCCTATGCACAATTTAATACCTGAATGGAATGATTTAGTTTATAAATCCCAATGGGAGCTTGCTTATAAAATATTAACCAGGACAAATCCTTTCCCTGAATTTACGGGAAGGGTATGCCCTGCACCATGCGAGGGATCGTGTACTGAAGGTCATATTTCAGATCCTGTTGCAATTCATGACATCGAATATGAAATAATTGAAAAAGCATTCGAAGAAGGATGGGTAAAGAAAAGTAATGCTAAGGAAATAGGAAAAAAAGTTGTCGTAGTAGGAGCAGGACCAGCGGGTTTGTCAGCTGCATATTATTTAAATGCAGTAGGTCATGACGTAACTGTTTATGAAAGGGATGACAGGCCTGGCGGGCTTTTAATGTACGGCATACCTAATATGAAATTAGACAAGAAAATAGTGGACAGACGAATTGAATTGATGAAACAATCAGGGGTAAAGTTCATTTTTAATGTGGAAGTAGGAACGGATATTACTACTCATGAACTCATAGACAGAAATGATGCCGTAATATTGTGCTGCGGAGCAAAAAAAGCCAGAGAGTTAGATGTTGAAGGCAAGGATTTAAAAGGAGTATATCAAGCAATTGAATTTTTGACTAATAGCACAAAAAATCTTCTGAAAACAAATAAGGAAACAAATGCACAATTAGATGCTAAGGGTAAAAATGTGATTGTAATAGGAGGAGGGGACACTGGAACAGACTGTGTGGGAACTTCCATAAGGCAAGGTTGCAAAAGTGTTTTTCAGTTTGAAATTATGTCTGAACCACCTCGTGAAAGAAACGATGAAACAAATCCTTGGCCTGAATGGCCTAAAAAGCTTAAAGTAGATTACGGACAGGAAGAAGCAATAAGCTTATACAAAAAAGATCCGAGAAGCTACAACATTGCAACTAAAAAAATTGTAGGAAACGAAAAGGGTGAAATAAAAGAGGTTCATACTGTAGATGTTAGATGGGAGAAGGATGAACTTGGAAGGGTTATGCCTCGTGAAATTCCAAATTCAGAGAAAATATGGAAAGCAGACCTTGTTATCATTGCCATGGGATTTTTAGGTCCTGAAGACACTATAATAGATGAACTTAAATTAAAAAGAGACTTAAGAAGTAATTTAAAGGCGGATTTTGGAATTTTCAAAACAGAAGTTAATAAATTATTTGCAGCTGGAGATATGAGAAGAGGACAGAGTCTTGTTGTATGGGCGATTCAGGAAGGAAAGCTTGCAGCAAGAGAAGCCGATAAATTTCTTATGGGAAAAAGTGTAATTAAGTAAAAAAATTAAAGGTCTGGTTTCGATATTCTATCGGAATCAGACCTTTAATCAATTATTGTTTAGTTTATCAACGTACAGAATTTATCTTATTCTGTTATTCTTCAAAAAAATCATATAACTGTTCCATTTGTTCATATGTGAGCATGCCTGAGTGGCTTGCTAAAGCTTCACCATCTTTGCTTACTACTAAGGAAGTTGGAAATGAGCGAACTCCATACAAATTAGATACTTCACTATCTTCATCAAGAACAACTTCAAGGTCTAAGTTGTTATCTTTCATAAATTTTTCAACAACTTCTTTGCTTTCTCCTACATTTATAGCTAAAACAACTAAATTTTTATCTTTATATGTATTTTGAAGCTTTTGTAAATCAGGCATTTCTTCTACGCAAAATCCGCACCATGTTGCCCAAAAATTAATTATTACATTTTTTCCTCTTAAATCTGATAGCTTTATTGTTGTGCCATCTAAATTTTTTAGTTCAAAATCAGGAGCCATTATTTTTTTTATATTATTTTTTAAACTTTCTTCATAAGATTTTTCTTGGGTATTTTCTGTTGTATTTGTACCACTGCTATCTTTTGCTTTTTCGCTACATCCAGTTAACAATGCTACAATTAATAATAAAATAACTAATTTTTTCATACTTAATCCTTTCTGATTTTAATATATTATTTAATAAAATCAACGCCTCTGTCCATGGTTCTCGTTTTATAAGTTTTAGGATAGTAGTTTATTAAAACATTATAAGCTTTTTCTAAACTTTCTTTATTTGGGTATAACCCAAATAAAGCAGAACCGCTGCCTGTCATCATGGATGATACAGCACCATTATCCATCATGACTTTTTTAATTTCATTTATTTCTATATGTATTTCTTCAACTGCTCTTTCCAATGTGTTTGTAGTTAATGATGCTAATTCATTGAAATTTTTTTGTTCAATATTATTTAACATTTCACTGACATTGTATAAATTATATTGTTCTTTTCGGAGATTGTTGTATACAAATGCTGTGGACAAACTGAAATCTGGTTTAACTATTAAGATATTTTCCCATGAAAAATCATTTAATTTTGTAAGCTTTTCTCCAATTCCTTCAGCTCTAACAGTTCCCCCTATGATACAGAATGGAACATCAGCCCCAACTTTTAATCCAATTTCCTTCATTTCATCTAAAGACATATTTAAATCCCAAAGTTCATTTAATGCTTTTATAACTGCCGCAGAGTTCCCGCTTCCACCTGCAAGGCCTGCTTCAGAAGGTATTATTTTATTTAATTTTATTACAACGCCTGAGTTAATATTATATATTTCTTTTATTAATGATGCTGCTTTATAACATGTGTTTTTAGAGTCAGTAGGTATTGATTTATCACTTGTTTCTATGACTATTGTGTTTTCTTTAATGGTATCAACTAAAATTTCATCATGAAGATCTATTGACTGCATAACCGTATCTATTAGGTGGTATCCGTTTTCAAGTTTATCTATTACATTTAAAAATAAATTTATTTTAGCATATGAATAAAGTTTTATCATAATGACCTCTGTTTCGTTTTAAATTAAAATATTAATAAGAAAATTATATAATAGAACAAAAATAATAACAACAAAATAAAATTATAAAATTTTTAAAAAATATGTTTAAAGTAATTTTCGAAGGGTATATATATACTACAACATAAGTTTTACTAAATCATTACTGATACAATTTGTTTAACTCCTCAACAAAGTCGTTAAATGTTTGTACAGTTTTAAATTTAAAACAAATTTTTGTTTAATATCAAATTTTGAATTTAAGATTAAATATTTAAATTTAAATTGATTTTAAAATTAAAGAGAAGTTTTAAATTTGAAATTTAAGTTTTAGGTTTTAAATTTTTATTTAAGATTTAAGAGTGAGAGTTTTAAGTTTAAAATTTAAGTTTTTAAGTTTAAGATTATATTTAATTAAAGATTTAAAAAATATTTAAAATTAAGATTTAAACCAAAGATAAGTTTTAAAATTGTTTTTAGATTATGTTTAGATTTAAAGATTAAAGATTTAAAGAGTTAGAATTAAAATTTAAAGACTTAAAAACTTAATGATTTGCGTATTAAAGATTTAAAATTATTTATTAAAGATTTATTTTTAAAAAAGATTTGGTTTTTAATGAAAAAGATTTAAGTTCTAAAGATGGAGAATTAAAAATTTGAAGGCTTTAAAACAAAGATTTCTGTATTAAAGATTTAAAGTATTTTTTAAAGATTTATATTTTAAAAAGTTTAGTTTTTAAGATGCAAAAGGTTTAAGGCTTAAGATTTAAAAAATTAAAGATTGTTCTAAAGATTTAAGATTAAAAGTAAAACTACAACTTAATATGATTCAAATAATAAAATATATTCCTATATGTTTAGGAATGCAACTAAGATTTAAAGTTAACAAATTTAAGAGTATCAAGTTAAAAAGAATCAAAGCATTACGATTGTTGTTTATTAATTAAAGTTGAGGAAAGTAGATGGATTTTGAAGTTAAAAGATTTAGGTTTTTAATCAGTAGAAACAGATTTAGTAGGATGAATGTTTTACTATATAGGCAGATGAAAGAGGTGATTCCTCCAAACACAGAAAAAGAAGTGGTAATGAATAGCACCCAATATCCAAATATTATATAAGTTTATTATATAAAGATTTGGAATTGGGTGCTATTCGTTTTATAATGCAAAATTACAAAATTATCTACAAAATAAAAGCAGGGAAACCCCTACCCCTGCATATATACTTAAAATAAATTTTTCTTAAATAATAATAATGTAACTGATAACACTGTTATTAATGATACACCTATTACAATCCAAAAACCATATGGTGAATCAGCAAATGGAATATTTATAACATTCATTCCGTAAAAACTCGAAAACATAGTTGGTATGGCCATTAATATAGTCAGAGAAGTCAGAAGTTTCATTACTATGTTCAAATTATTAGATATAATGGAACCAAAGGCATCCATTTTTACACTAAGTATCCCGCTATATATATGTGCCATTTCTATGGCCTGTTTATTTTCAACTATAACATCATCAAATAAATCTTCATCATCCGAATATTTTTTAAAAACATCCATTTTAGTTATTTTTTCTAATACTGCTTCATTTGCTTTTAAAGCAGTAGTAATATAAACCAATGATTTTTCTAAGTCTAATAGTTGTAATATTTCTTTGTTTTTCATTGATTTGTGAAGCTGTTTTTCAACATAATTGCTCATTCTATCTATTTGTCTTAAATAAAGCAAATATCTTTGTGCATTCTTATATAATATTTGATATAAAAATCTGTATTTCTTAAATGTTTCAAAAGAGCGTACGCTGTTTCTTTCAAATTGATCTAACACAATGGAATTTTTTAAGCATACTGTTATGATATTTTTATTAGTTATAATTATACCCATTGGAAGAGTTTCGTATATAATGTGATCATCAGTTTTTTCTACATATGGAGTATCAACCAATATTAAAACATGATCATTATCATTATCTATTTCAATACGTGCACTTTCTTCTTCATCCAGAGCAGCTCTTAAAAAATCCTTATCAACACCAAGCTCATCTTCAATTAAGCTTATTTCCTCAGAAGTAGGATTCACAAGGTTTATCCAAGCACCATCCTCTATTTCTTCCAAAGTGAAAAGGGTTTTATCAATAGTTTTGAAAATGTCAATCATTTTTCACCTCAGTTTAATTATAGATTTTCTCTATTACCAAACTGCAATGTTAATATGAATAGGTAATAGAGAAGTATTAAATTGTTTTAAATAAATTAATTTATTGACCGTAGGGACTTCGTCCATTACTTTTCACATCCTTTAAAATTATGTTATTGCATTTAATAATAATAGTCTATTTTTTTTTATTTTGCAAGATAATTATAAAGCAATTTGAAGAAAAAAATACATATTTTATGAGAAAACGGTAATGATAGTATTATACAATCAATAAGCAAGAATATTTCCACAGAATAAAGTAAAATAAGATTAGAAGGTGATTTTTTGGCGAGCACATCCGTATCAAGAGTTAAGGGCATTGTTGAAAGCTGCGTTGGTAAGAAAGTGAAGTTTAAAGTTAGAAAAGGCAAAAGCAGGTCCTTAATTTGCGAAGGTGTAATTTCTGATACATATCCTGCAGTTTTTACAGTTAGCGTAGATAATAGAGGGTTAAAAAGAGTTTTATCTTTTAATTACATTGATATATTGACTAATTATGTCGAATTTTTTTTATGTAATGACGAAGAAACAAGAATAATATAATATATTAATTTATAATAAAATAAAACTGTTGTTTTTTAAAAAAACAGCAGTTTATTTTATTAGAAAAATTTGTTATACTAATAGACGGACTAATTACATATTTAATTAATAAGCTTTTGAAATAATATATAAATAAACGCAACAGGGAGCGAATTTTGAAAAAATTTTTTAGAAATATATTTATATTAATAATAATATCAATATTGATTTATTCATATGCAAGATACATAGAACCGAATTTATTAAATGTTCATCACAAAAACATTAATAGCAAATTAGTAGAAAATAATAAAAATGAAATTAAGATTTTACAATTTTCTGATACTCACATTTCAGAAAGTTTTGACATGGAAGATCTACAGAATATGGTTAATAAAATAAATGATGAAAATGCAGATATAGTTGTTTTTACAGGGGATTTAATTGATCATTTCAATGACTATGATTATAAAGGTGATGTGGATAAAATTTGGCAAATATTAAGTGAAATAAATGCACCACTTGGTAAATATGCTATATACGGTAACCATGATTATGGTGGAGGCGCTGAAAGAATATATAAAAAAATAATGGAAAACAGCGGTTTTGTGTTGCTTATAAATGAAAATTATAAAATACATCAATATAATATAAATATAATTGGATTGGATGATTCTATTTTTGGAAAGTTCGATGCAAGTTTGATGAATAATTTAAGCGATGAAAATTTTTATAATGTAGTTTTAAGCCATGAACCTGATGTAGTAGATTCTCTTTTAGAATATAATGTAGATTTAATTTTGTCAGGTCATAGCCATGGTGGGCAAGTTAATGTTCCATTTTTAAGTTCAGCTATGTTACCTGAACTTGCTAAAAAATATACCAGAGGCTTATATGAATTTGAAAATTTCAGAAATACGAATTTATATGTAAATATAGGTATAGGAACATCTCAAATACCATTTAGATTTATGGCTGTGCCAGAGTTATCAGTGATTAATTTAAAATAAATTTAAATAATAAATTTAAATTCTTGATTTTTCGAAGTCCGGAATCATAAAAGGTGCTGATTCACTAATTTCTTAGTTTGCCAGCACCTTCGATTTTAAATAGCTGTTTTTAAATTTAATAGTTAAACGAATAATCTTTAATTAAAAATGATTTTACAACAACTTTTATATAATCCATTGTATCATGTCTTGCATCATCATAACTTGTTGAACCACTTATAACTCTTGTCAGCATCCCTTCAAATAATAAAAGAGTCATTTCATTTAATTTGTCTGCACTTTGTTGCTCTATAAATCCTTCACTTATACAGTCCATAATTGTAGTCATACCCCTGGCATGAATATTTCCATTCATAAGCATTGATTTTACTGTTTCATTATGAGTGACTAAATCCTCAGGATACATACTGTAAAATTCTGAAACATAATCCTCCATATTTTTGGATAGCTTTGGAAAGAAAAGAGCATTATAAATATCAGGTTTTAAATAAGCATAATTGCAGAAACATTCCCATATCTTTAAAAATCTGTCCATAGCGTTGTCTGTATCTGCTAAATAAAGATTTATTGAAAGTGCATAATCTTTTATATTTTTCATTGCACCAAAAAAAATCAAGTTATCTAAATTTTCAAAATAATTATATATGGTTGCACTGTTATATCCAGCTCTTTTGGCTACATTTCTTATAGTTACATTTTTAATTCCAATTTCATTAATCAATTCATCTGTAGCATTTATAAAATATGTCATTGTTCTTTTTATACGTTTTTCTCTCATGTAAGTTTCCACCAATTTTATATTTATTGTATATTACCATACTTTATAGAAAATATCAAAAAAATAGATTATATTTTTTACTAAAAAATTATTACAAGATGTTTAATATGATGAAATTTATAACAAGGTTTAAGAAAATTTGTAATAAGATAATTGAAAATATAACATTTTTTAATAATTGGTCTAAAAGATAAAAAAATATTTTATAAATACTTAAAAAATCGTTTGCAATTTAATCATGATTATGTTAGTATATTAATTAACAATAGTAATCGCGATTATTAAGAAATCATGATTATTAATTTGGAATTAATCTTAGTTATGATTTAACAAGGAGGAATGAAAATGAGATTAGAAATTGGTAATTTCCTAATCAAGGATGTTGTCTTTGGTGAAAAAACCATGTTTAATGATGGTATCCTTACTATCAATAAAGCAGAGGCAATCGTATTCATTAAAGAAGACGAACACATTACAAATGTGGACATTGAAATTGCTAAACCTGGTGAGAATACTCGTATTGTACCGGTTAAGGAAGCTGTAGAACCAAGGATTAGACCTGATGGAAGAGCAGTATTTCCAGGTGTTACAGGAGAGGTTGAAAGTGCAGGAAGCGGAAGAGTACATGCTCTTAAAGGCGTGAGTGTATTAGGTGTTGGAATGCACTATGGAAGCTTTGGTGATGGTTTAATAGATATGGGTGGAGACGGTGCAAAATATACACTATTTTCACAACGCATAAATATATGTATAGTTGCAGATACTGACGAAGAATTTGAAAGATTTGAACAGCAAAAGAAAAACACAGCTATAAGATTGGCATCTCATAAATTTGCAGAATATTTAGGTGCTACAGTTAAAGACTTAGAGCCTGAAGAAATAGAAGTTTACGAACTTGATCCAGTAATTAAAAGAAATGAAGAAGTTAATAAACTTCCATCAGTAGTTTTGGTTATGCAACCTCAATCGCAAATGGAAGAATTAGGATACAATGATTTAGTATATGGTTGGGATATGAACAAATATGTTCCTTCATTTATGAATCCAAATGAAGTGCTTGACGGAGCTTTAATTTCTGGAAGCTTCATGCCTTCTTCATCAAAATGGTGTACATATGACTTCCAAAACTTCCCTACAATAAAAGAGCTTTACAAGGAACATGGAAAAACTATTAACTTCTTAGGAGTTATTATGTCAAACCTTAATGTTTCTTTAGAGCAGAAAAAAAGATCAGCCCTATTTGTTGCACAAATGGCTAAATCATTAGGAGCGGATGGAGCAATTGTAACTGAAGAAGGATACGGAAATCCTGATGCAGACTATATTTTATGTTTGGCTGCGTTAGAAGATGTTGGAGTAAAAACAGTTGGAATAAGCAATGAATGTACGGGAAGAGATGGTGCTTCACAGCCACTTGTTACTCTTGACGTAAAAGCAAATGCATTAGTTTCTACAGGCAATGTTTCTCAATTAATTGAACTTCCACCAGCAGACAAAGTAATAGGCGAATTGCAAGCGTTAGCAAGGGATGGACTTTCTGGAGGTTGGGCTTATGATGAAATATTAGGCTCTTCAGTAAAAGAAGATGGCTCAATAATAATGGAGAACAATGCAATGTTCTGTGGCGATATGATTGCTGGATGGTCAACTAAGACTATGAAGGAATTTTAGGAGGTGTTAAAATGAAAAAAGCTATTCATTATATAAATCAATTTTTTGCTGGAATCGGCGGAGAAGACACAGCTGATTACAAACCTGAAATCAGAGAAGGCGTTGTAGGACCTGGGCTTGCATTAAATTCTATGATTGATGCAGAAGTTACACATACAATTATATGCGGCGACAACTATATGGGAAGCAATACGGAAGAAGCAATAAAGGAAATATTAAGTTTCTTAGAAGGTAAAGAATTTGATATTTTCATTGCAGGTCCAGCTTTTCAGGCAGGAAGATATGGCGTTGCATGCGGAAGCATTTGTAAAGCAGTAAAAGAAAAATTCAATGTTCCAGTACTTACATCAATGAATGAAGAAAATCCTGGAGTTGACATGTTTAAAAAAGACATGTATATATTTAAGGGAGGAAAATCTTCTGCAAAATTAAAAGATGATGTAAAAATTGTAGTTGCCTTTGCTAATAAAATATTAAATGGCGAAAAAACAGGTTCTGCAGATGAAGAAGGATTTTTCCCAAGAGGCATAAGAGCACAAGCTTGGTTGGAATCCGGAAAAACTGGAGCAGAACGTGGTGTGGAAATGCTGATTAAAAAATTAAACGGTATTCCTTTTGAATCAGAACTTCCTATACCAAAACTTGACAGAGTACCTGTTGCGACACCTATTACTGATTTATCAAAAGCAAACATAGCTATGATGACAACTGGTGGAATTGTACCTGTTGAAAACCCTGACAGAATACAATCAGCATCTGCAACAAGATGGGGCAGATATGATATATCAAAAATGGACAAACTTGAATCAGGAGTTTACAAAACAATTCATGCAGGCTTTGACCCAGCAGCAGCAGATGCAAACCCAAATGTAATCATGCCGATAGATGCAATGAAAGCATATTTAAAAGAAGGCAAGTTTGGCAAGTTGCATGATTATTTTTACAGTACAGTAGGTACTGGAACTACTCAGGCAGAAGCTGCGAGAATGGCAAAGGAAATAGTAGTTAAATTGAAAGAAGATAATGTTGATGGAGTTATTATGACATCGACCTGAGGTACCTGTACTCGTTGCGGCGCAACGATGGTAAAAGAAATTGAAAGAGCAGGTATACCTGTTGTACAAATGTGTAATTTAATACCAGTAGCAACAACTGT
>DIVM01000095.1 GCA_002435835.1 Firmicutes bacterium UBA6132 | reverse complement strand
GAGGTGAATAATATGGGAAAAGCAGTGAACATATTAACTAAAAATTTAAAAAATATTAATATTGACACAATTGATGATTATTTGGCAGCCGGTGGTTATGAAGGATTAAAAAAAGTTTTGACATTAACTCCAACAGAAGTAATAGAAAGAGTTAAAAATTCAGGATTGAAAGGAAGAGGTGGGGCAGCTTTTCCTACAGGGAAAAAATGGGAAGAGGCAGCAAAAGTAAAAGAAGATTCATATATTCTTTGCAATGCTGATGAAGGAGAACCTGGAACATTTAAGGACAGGTATTTCCTTGAATTTGATCCATACAGAATTATTGAGGGAATGACCATAGCTGCTTATGCAGTAGGGGGCAGAGAAGGTTACATTTATATCAGAGAAGAGTACGGCAAACAAAAAGAAATAATTATTCGTGCAATAGATAATGCTAAAGCGCGAGGATTGTTAGGCAATAATATTTTAGACTCGGATATATGTTTTAATATAAAAGTAATTTCTGGAGCAGGAGCATTTATTTGCGGGGAAACAACCGCACTCATACAATCAATCGAAGGAGGAGGAGGCAGGCCAAAAATTAAATTTAAAAGGACTGCTGAATCAGGCTTGTTTGGAAAGCCTACATTAGCTAATAACATTGAATCATATTGTGTAGTAACTACATTATTTACTGATGATGCAGAGCAATATTTAAGTTTAGGAACAGATGAAAGCAGAGGAACAAAAGTTATAAGCTTATGCGGCAATGTAGAAAATCCAGGAGTTTATGAAGTGCCTTTTGGCATTACTTTGAGGGAAATAATATATGATATAGGCGGCGGCATTAAAGATGGCAGAGATTTTAAATTTGCTCAAATAGGAGGTGCTTCCGGACCAATTATTCCTAAGTCAATGATGGATCTTAAGTACAGCTATGAAGATTTTAAAAAAGAAGGATATAGCATAGGATCAGGAGCAGTTTTGGTAGCTGATGATACAAACAGCGTTGCAGATTTTATGGTTACTGTACAGGAATTTTTTGTTCATGAAAGCTGTGGTAAATGTACTCCTTGTCGTGAAGGAAACAGACAGTTATTAAAAATAGCTCATAAAGTAGCGGAAAAAAAAGCCACACAAGAAGATTTAATAACTGTTAAACGTGTAGCTAACGTTATGAAAAATTGCTCATTTTGTGGTTTGGGTACAGCTGCACCAACAGTAATGGTTACAGCAATTCAACATTTTTATGATATGTTTGACTAGGAGGCAATTATGAAAACTTGTACATTGACTATAAATAATAAAAGTTTAACCGTTGAAGCAGGCACAACAATATTAGAAGCTGCAAAATCGGCAGGGTATTATATACCAACATTATGCAATCATCCAGACCAGGAAATAAAAGCAAACTGCAGAATTTGTGTTGTGGAAGATAGATCTGCTAAGAAGTTTGTGACTTCATGTTCTACAAAAGTATATGAAGGAGCTGAAATTCATACAAATACTAAAGAAGTAAGAGAATTACAAAATGGTATTTTAGAATTAATCCTGGCAAATCATCCTAATGATTGTTTAAATTGTATTCGAAATTCATCTTGTGAACTCAGACAATTAAGTGAAAGATATCATATAAGAAATTATAATTTACAAAGCGATATTGATATATATCCAATAGATAATACTTCAGGTGTTTTGGTAAGGGACAGAAATAAATGCATAAAATGCATGAAATGCGTTGAAGCATGCCAAGAAACACAAATGGTCGGAATTTTAAGTCCTTCTTACAGATCCATAAATACTTGTATAAGTGCAGGATTTGATGAAAATTTAAATCAAACATTTTGTACTTTCTGCGGACAATGCTCAGCTGTTTGTCCTGTTGGAGCTATTTATGAATATGATGAAACTGAAAAAGTATGGGAAGCATTGCATGATCCTAAAAAGCATGTAATTGTCCAAACAGCTCCTGCAGTTAGAGTTGGATTAGGTGAAGAATTTGGATTGCCAAGAGGTTCAAAAGTTACCGGTAAAATGGTAACAGCACTAAAAATGTTAGGATTTAATAAAGTATTTGATACTGATTTCGCAGCAGATTTAACAATATTAGAAGAAGGCAATGAATTGTTGTCAAGGATTAAAAATGGCGGCAAACTTCCAATGATTACATCATGCAGTCCAGGATGGATAAATTATGCTGAGGCTTTTTATCCAGAACTTTTAGACCATGTGTCCACTTGCAAATCTCCTCAGCAAATGTTTGGTGCAATTGCAAAAACATATTACGCTAAAAAAAGCGGCATAGACCCAGCAGATATATTTACAATATCAATCATGCCATGTACTGCAAAAAAATATGAATGCAAAAGACCTGAAATGAATTCTTCAGGATATAGGGATGTTGATGTTGCTCTTACTACGAGGGAATTAGCAAGACTTATAAAAAATGCAGGAATAGATTTTAATAATTTAGAAGAAGAAAATTTTGATCCAATTATGGGAGCATCAACTGGAGCAGCTGTAATATTTGGTACTACAGGCGGTGTTATGGAAGCTGCTCTCAGAACTGTATATGAAGTAGTTACAGGCGAAACATTGGATAATGTTGAATTTACAGCAGTAAGAGGATTTGAAGGAATAAAAGAAGCTACGGTTGATTTGGCAGGAACTCCTGTTAAAGTAGCAGTTGCACATGGATTATCCAATGCAAATAAAACTATGGAAAAAATAAAAAATGGCGAAGCTGATTATACTTTTATTGAAATAATGAGCTGCACGGGCGGTTGCATCGGAGGCGGAGGTCAGCCCGTCGGAGCAAACAAACCAATCAAATCAACAAGAGCTAATACATTATATAATATTGATAAAGAGATGGTAATAAGAAAATCCCATGAAAATCCTGAAGTTCTTAAGTTATATGAAGAATTCTTAGGTGAACCTAACGGACATTTATCCCATGAACTATTACATACTCATTATCATCAAAGAGTTAAATAATAATATAAAAGACACTGGCAAAGTGTCTTTTTCTATGAAAAAATAAATAAGGTTCTGTAGTGGGTGTGACAATGGGTACGTGTTTTAACGTCTCTTCTTGTTTCAATATATAATTTTATTGTGAATAGCAATCCGGCATGAATAAACACAGGTCATCTGTTAAATAATAAAATATTTTTCAAAAAAACATTAAATAATTAAAAATTTATGATACAATACAAAGTATAAAAAAATAGAATGGAAATGTAATGTGAAAGGAGACAAAATGACAACAATATATTTTACAAGACATGGCGAAACAGAGTGGAACAAACAATGCAGGTTTCAAGGAAGTAAGAACTCTGAACTTACGGAAAAAGGAATATTAGCAGCTGAGCTTTTAGCTGAACGTATAGAAGATATAGATTTAGACATAATTATTTCAAGTCCATTAAAAAGAGCTTACCATACAGCTGAAATAGTAAGGGGCAGCAAAAAAGTCGATATAATCAAATCAGGTGGTTTTATGGAAATCAACCTTGGAGATTTTGAAGGAATGATGTATGATGAAATAAAAATCAACTCTAATGAATTAATTAAAAAAATTGAAGCAGATCCTTTTAATAACAGTTATCCAAACGGTGAAAACTTAATGGGATTTTATAATAGAGTGGAAAAAACTTTCATAAATATTATGGAGAATTATAAAAATAAAAAATCTCTGATAGTTGCCCATGGTGGAACATTAAAATGCATTGAGTCCTATATAAGAAAAAAACAAATTACAAAGGATTGGATGAAGGACGTAGTATATAATTGTAGTTTATCCTGTGTGGTAATAGATGATAATAAAAATATAAAAGAAGTGTTTTATAATGATATAGAGCATTTAAAAGGAAAATTAGCATATAATTAAGGTAGGAATGAAGGAATTATGAGTTTAAATAAATTAAAATACAGTGAAGCAAAAAAAAGCTATTTGTTTATAGATGTTAGAAGCCAGTCAGAATTTGAGGATGATACAATATTAGGAGCTATTAATATACCTCTTTTAAATGATGAAGAACGAGTAGCCGTTGGAACAACATATAAACAAGTAGGAAAAACTGAAGCTAAAAGGCTTGGAGTACAATTAATATCTCCAAAAATGCCTGAGTTTTTTGAAAAAATAATGGAATTGAAAAGCACAAATAATCAAATTGCAGCCTTTTGTGCAAGAGGAGGTTACAGAAGTACGTATTTTGCCTCTGTATTTAGCTCAATTGGAATACCAATACATCAAATTGAGGGTGGTTATAAAGAATATAGAAAAGAAGTAATTGAATCATTGCCTTTATTAAATGATAAAGTTACGTATATAGTTTTAAGTGGAAATACAGGTGTTGGAAAAACAGAGATACTTCACAGTTTAAAAAAATTAGGTTGTTCTGTTTTAGATTTAGAAGGTGCAGCTAATCACAGAGGCTCAATACTTGGAAGCATTGGAATTGGAAACTGTAATTCTCAAAAGAAATTTGAAACAAATATATATAATCAGTTAGTTAATGCAAATAATGCAAATGATAATTTTGTTTTTGTTGAAGCTGAAAGCCAAAAAATAGGAAAAGTTCTTGTTCCCAAATTTATTAGTGAAAAAATGAAACAGGGAATTCATATATTTATAGATGCTGATGTTGATTATAGAACAGAAATATTAAAAAAAGATTATACTTTAAATGAGAATTGGAAAATGGAATCATTGCATTACATGGATTATTTAAATAAACATATTTCTAAAGATAAAATTGAAATATTAAAACAGGAAATACAAAATGATAATTTTGATTATGTAGCAAAAGAACTTATGGTAAATTATTATGATCCTATGTATAATTTTAAATCAAATCAATTAAATTATGAGAGAAAATTTAAAGCAAATACAACTGTAGAAGATATTTCAGGAGAAATATTTGCATGGTATAATAATTATATAAATAACTAATTCAGCAGAGATTATCCTTGCTGGATTTTTTTTATATAATAGGAAACAAAATCATGTTTTGATTTTGTGTTTAAGCTTAGTATGTTCATCTGATACATATAATTATGTGGTGATAATCATTCTTTTAATTAAACTAAAATTAACATAAAATCGAATAAAATTAATGTGTTATACTAATTAATTAAAATACCATTCTGTTTTTAAATATTACAAAATAATAAAAGGTTGAAAACGATAACAATATATTGCTTTGAAAGGCTAAATATTAAAATTAGGTTATTAAGTATTAAATTTTATTTTATTAATTTTTTTTGTTGTAAAATTAATTAAATAATGTTAAACTTAATTCATAAGTATATGTATTGAATACAGTGTATTCAATACGTGGAATGGAGGAAAGAATGAAAAATTTTAAAAGAATTTTAGTTGCAAACCGTGGTGAAATTGCCATTAGGGTTTTTAGAGCATGTAAGGAATTAGGAATAAGAAGTGTTGCTATTTATTCTGAAGAAGATAAAAATTCACTATTTAGAACAAAAGCAGATGAATCTTATCAAATAGGTAAAGGAAAAAAACCTGTTGATGCTTATTTAGGTATAGATGAAATAATAAATCTTGCAAAATCAAAAGGTGTTGACGCAATACATCCAGGTTACGGGTTTTTATCTGAAAATGTTGATTTTTCTCGCAAATGTGAAGAAGCAGGCATTGTATTTATAGGTCCTGACCATATAATGATGGATAAGCTTGGTGACAAAATTAAATCGAAAATAGTTGCTCATTCAGTAGAAGTTCCTACAATTCCTGGAGTTGATGAAGCAGTAAAAACTGAAGAAGAAGCTAAGAAATTTGCTGATTTCTGTGGATATCCTGTAATACTTAAAGCTTCTGCTGGCGGCGGTGGAAGAGGTATGCGTATTGTTGAACGTGAAGAAGATTTAATTAGAGAGTTCAACTCAGCACAATCAGAAGCTAAAAAAGCATTCGGAATTGATGATATATTTATAGAAAAATATTTGGAAAGACCAAAACATATAGAAGTTCAGGTTCTTGGCGATAACTATGGAAACATAGTGCATTTATATGAAAGAGATTGTTCTATTCAAAGAAGACATCAAAAGGTAGTTGAGTTCACACCTGCTTTAAGTATATCAAGAGAGTTAAGAGACATAATTTGTGAAGATGCATTAAAAATTGCAAGAGCAGTTAATTATAGATGTGCTGGAACTTTAGAGTTCTTAGTTGATAAAAAAGGAAATCATTATTTCATTGAAATGAATCCAAGAATTCAAGTTGAACATACAGTAACAGAAATGGTAACAGGAGTTGACTTAGTTCAAAGCCAAATACTTGTTGCACAAGGTTACAGACTTGATTCAGAAGAAATAAACATAAAATCACAAGATGACATAAAAATAAACGGCTATGCTATTCAGTGTAGAGTAACTACAGAAGATCCTGCTAACAATTTTGCTCCTGATACAGGAAAAATTGATATTTATAGAAGTGGTTCAGGTTTTGGTATAAGACTTGACGGAGGAAATGGATTTGCTGGTGCTGTAATAAGCCCATATTATGATAGCTTACTAGTTAAAGTTATGTCGTGGTCAAGAACTTTCAACGACTGCGCAAACAAAAGCGCAAGAGCATTAAGAGAACTTGAAATACATGGAGTTAAAACTAATATAGGATTTTTGTTAAACGTGTTGAACCATGAAACATTCAGGGCAGGAAACTGTGATACAGGATTTATATCTGATAATCCATCTTTATTAAACGTTAGAGGCGGAGATGACAAAGAATTAAAAGTTTTAAATTATATAGGAAATATAGTTGTAAATGAAACAAAAGGCATTAAACCTCAATTTGACGTACCGAATGTTCCAAGCGTAGATAAATCCCAATCTCCTAAAACAGGATTAAAACAACTTCTTGATACAAAAGGACCTAAGGCAGTAGCTGATTTTGTTTTAAAAGAAAAAAGATTGTTATTAACAGATACTACAATGCGTGATGCTCATCAATCATTGATGGCAACTCGTGTTAGAACTGTTGATATGGAAAAGATAGCTCCTGCTATGTCAGCTTATGGGAATGATTTATTCTCTTTAGAAATGTGGGGCGGTGCAACTTATGACGTTGCTTACAGATTCTTAAAAGAAGATCCATGGGAAAGATTAAAAGTATTAAGAGAACAAATACCAAATATACTTTTCCAAATGCTTTTCAGAGGAGCAAATGCGGTAGGATATAAAAACTATCCTGACAATGTTATAAAGCAATTTATTAAAACAGCATCTAAAAATGGTATAGATGTATTCCGTATATTTGATTCTTTGAATTGGATGGAAGGAATGGAAATTGCAATAGATGAAGTTTTAAAAGAAAATAAAATTGTTGAGGCATGCATTTGTTACACAGGAGATATTTTGGATGAAAAAAGAGATAAATATACTCTTAAATATTATGTTGATTTAGCTAAAAAGCTTGAAAAAAGAGGAGCACATATACTTGCAATAAAAGATATGTCAGCACTTCTAAAACCAATGGCTGCAGATAAATTAATAAGAGCTTTAAAAAATGAAATTGCTATACCTGTTCACTTACACACACATGATACAAGCGGAAATGGTGTTGTAACTGTATTTGCTGCAGCAAATGCAGGCGTAGATATTTCAGATACAGCATTTAACTCAATGGCAGGATTAACTTCACAGCCACCATTAAACTCTGTTGTTGCAGCTTTAAGAAATTCAGATAGAGATACTCTATTGAATGATGATAATATGCAAAAAATATCTGATTATTGGGAAGCAGTAAGACCTGTTTATGCTAAATTCGAATCTGGATTAAAAACAGGAACAGCTGAAATTTATAAATATGAAATTCCTGGAGGCCAATATTCTAACCTTAAACCACAGGTAGAAAGCTTTGGATTAGGGGATAGATTTGAAGATGTAAAAGAAATGTTTAAAACAGTTAATGAAATGCTTGGTGATATAGTAAAAGTTACTCCTTCATCAAAAGCTGTTGGTGATATGGCAATATTCATGGTTCAAAACGGTTTGGATTCTGAAAATATTTATGATAAAGCAAAAGACATGGACTTCCCAGATTCAATAGTATCTTACTTTGAAGGTATGATGGGTCAGCCAGAAGGTGGATTTCCTGAACAATTAAGCAACTTAATATTAAAAGGTAAAGAACCTATCACTTGTAGACCTGGCGAACTTCTACCACCTGAAGATTTCGATGCAATTAAGAAAATGCTTAGAGATAAATATGAAGTTCAAGGAACTGATGAGGAAGCATTAAGCTATGCTTTATATCCAAAAGTATTTGAAGATTATTTAAAAGCATCTAAAGAAGATGTAAATTTAAGATTAATGGGCAGCGACATTTTCTTCCACGGATTGCAGGAAGGTGAAACTTGCGAAGTTAAAATAGCTGAAGGTAAAAAATTAATCATTAAATTAATTGAAATAAGAAAATTAAACTCAGATGGTACAAGAGATTTAGCTTATGAAGTTAATGGAAACATAAGAATTATTACTATTAAAGATAAAAATGCTTTAAATCAAATAAATGTAACAGCTGAAAAAAGATTAGCGGACTCAGGAAACCAATATGAAATTGGAGCTAACATACCTGGCAATGTATATAAAATTCTTGTAAAGCAAGGGGATAAAGTTGTTGCTGGTCAGCCGATTGCAATACTTGAAGCAATGAAAATGGAAACAAATGTTATTGCACCAATTGCAGGTACAGTAAACAAAATTCACGCTAAAGAAGGCACAAGAGTTGTAGCTGGAGAATTAATAGCTGAATTAGAATAATTATAAAAAATTTAAAACATATGGCTGTTGCTTATAATAATTTTATTATTTAAGCAGCAGCTTTTTAATTTCAAGTTTTAAAATCATTTATTAATTTTTTGAATATATTAATATATACAAGAAATAAGTTAATAAGGAGTGTAATAATTGCATTATTATGATTACAAATACTCAAATAATAATATTTTTATTTTAAGTCTTGATGTTTTAGAAAAAAATAATATTGAAAAAAGTTTTTTGGATATAAAAATATTTTCACAAGACGGAAAACCTATTGATAAAGCAATTATAAGAATAATTGAAAGTGATATTTTAAAAAAAATAAAAATAGATGCATATGGTTATCATCCATATGAAACAAATATACAACTTAAGGCAGGCTGTATAAACAAAGTTAATATAAAATTAACACCAGTAAATGAACAGGAAATAAGAGAAATGATAATGTCAATAGGAATGAAATCTCCCAAAGGCTCATTGCTTTACATCTATGCGGAAAAATTTGCTCAAGAGGTATGTAGATTAAGCAATGGCAAAATAATAATAAAAATTTGCACTGATAAAAAATTAGGAGCAGATAGGCAAATGCTTAAATCATTATTAAATGACGACCAAGTTCAATTTATGATTGCAAATACATCTGCACAAGTTGATTTTATACCTAAAATATCAGTATTCGATTTACCTCTAATTTATAAGGATATAAAAGATTTAAGAAATACACTTGACAATAAAGAATTTTATGAAAAAATAAGTGATGCTCACAAAGATGTAGGATATAAACTTTTAGGAATTACTGATTTATCATTTAGACAAGTCACTTTAGATAAAAAAATAAAAAATGCGGATGATTTTAAGGGCATTAAAATCAGAGTATATCAGTGCAAAAATTTTGAAGAATTTTGGAAATCCCTTGGTACAATAGGAGTACCGCTTCCTATAAGTGAAATTTATTCCTCATTAAGGCATGGATTTATAGATTCAGAAACTAATCCTTATGAATATATAGTTGCATTAAAATTATATGAACTTCAAAAATATCTTATTAATACAAACCATATACCATATTTAATATCTTTGATAACAAGCGATAAATTTTATAACAATTTAAGTTTACAAGAAAAATCTATAATTGATGAAGCTTCTTTAAT